>NZ_JASCOZ010000088.1 GCF_029960115.1 Stenotrophomonas sp. PS02289 | reverse complement strand
GCCGTTGGCCGGCCCACCGAATGTGTCCAACGTTCATGAGGGCCGGCCAACGGCCGGCGCTACCGGAAGGTTTCCGAAGCCCGAGGTTATCCGTGCAGTTTGTTCCGGAAGCCCGAAATTAGCCGAGCAACTCAAACTGCACGGATTCACCGCTGATCGAACTCGCACACACCCACACATCAAACACACCCGGCTCCGCGCGATACACGCCATCACGCCCAGTGAACCCGAGCGCATGACGGTCCAGGGTGAACACCACCTCGGCACTTTCGCCCGGCTGCAGCGCGATCTTGCGGAAGCCCTTCAGCTCACGCACCGGCCGCACGCGGCTGGCGACGCGGTCGTGGATGTACAACTGCACCACTTCCTCGCCCGCGACCGCACCGGTGTTGGTCACGGTAGTGGTGATGGTGAGGGTGTCATCCCAGCCGAGCTTGGCCTGGCTGAGCTGCGGCAGGCCGTAGCCATAGGTGGTGTAGCCCATGCCATGGCCGAACGGATACAGCGGTGCGTTCGGGATCTCGCGCCAGCGTGCCTTGAACTCGGACATGGTCGGCAGTTCGGGGCGACCGGTGCGCGGGTGGTTGTAGAAGAACGGCTGCTGCCCGCTGACCTGCGGGAAGCTGACCGGCAGGCGGCCGGACGGGTTGTAGTCGCCGAACAGCACGTCGGCCACGGCCGGACCGGTCTGGGTACCGAGGTACCAGGTGACCGCCACGGCGGCAGCATTGCGCACCGCGCCCTGCAGGGCGAGCGCACGACCATTGCGTAACAGCACCACCAGCGGCTTGCCGGTCATCGCCACCGCTTCGGCCAGCGCCTGCTGCGCCGGCGGCAAGGTGATTTCCACGCGCGACTGCGCTTCACCGCTGTAACGCTGCGGCTCGCCCAGGGCGAGCACGACCACGTCGGCGCGCAGTGCGGCGGCAACTGCCTGTTCCACGCCGTCCTGCAGGGCGGCTTCCAGATCGCAGCCGGGCACGATTTCCAGCAGGCTTTCATCACTGATCGCGGCGCGCACGCCGGCTTCCAGGGTGACATAGCGCGACTTGTCGCCGAACAGGGTCCAGCAGCCTTCGATGTTCTCGCGGTCCTGCACGAACGGCCCGATCAGCGCGATCTTCTGACCGGCCTTGCGCAGCGGCAGCACATTGCCTTCGTTCTTCAGCAGCACGATGGAACGACGCGCGGCATCGCGCGAGAGTTCGTCGTGCGCGGCGATGTGCGAGGTGTCGGCTTCGCGGGTCAGGTCGAGCGAACGGTACGGGTCGTCGAACAGGCCGATGGCTTCCTTCAGATTGAGGATGCGGCGGACGGACTCATCCAGCGTGGCCATCGGCACCTCGCCGCTTTCGACCAGACCGGGCAGATGGTCGGCATAGAAGCCGCTCTGCATGCTCAGGTCCAGACCGGCGGTGAAGGCCTTGGCAGTGGCGTCGCGGTCGTCGGCGGCGTAGCCGTGCGCGACCAGTTCCATGTCGGCGGTGTAGTCGGAGATGACCACGCCGGGGAAATTCCATTCACCACGCAGGATGTCGGTGAGCAGTTCGGCATTTGCGCTGGCCGGCACGCCGTTGATGTCGTTGAACGAGGACATCACGGTGATCGCGCCGGCGTCGAAGGCGGCCTTGAACGGCGGCAGGTGGACGTCGCGCAGGGTCTGCGGCGAGATGTCGACCATGTTGTATTCCATGCCCGCCATCACCGCGCCGTAGGCGGCGAAGTGCTTGGGCGTGGACAGCAGGGCGTCGTGTGCGTGCAGGTCGTTGCCCTGGAAGCCGCGCACACGGGCGGCGGCAAACGCGCAGCCCAGCACCACGTCCTCGCCGGCGCCTTCGGCACCGCGGCCCCAGCGCTGGTCGCGGGCGATGTCCACGGCCGGGGCATAGGTCCAGTGCAGGCCGCCAGCGGTGGCTTCCACCGCGGTGGCGCGGGCGGTGCGCTCGGCCAGGTCGGGCTCGAAGCTGGCCGCTTCACCCAGCGGGATCGGGAACACGGTGCGCATGCCGTGGATGACGTCGGCGGCCAGGATCACCGGGATCTTCAGGCGGCTCTCTTCCACCGCGACCTGCTGGATGCGGCGACCGGCTTCGACGCCGACACCGTTGAACAGCGAGCCCACCTTGCCCTCACGGACCTGCTGCAGCACCTGGTCGGCGTTGCGCACGTTCGCTTCCGGGTTCACGTCCGGGGCAAACGGCCGAACCATGTCTGCGAACACACCCAACTGGCCGACTTTTTCTTCGACGGTCATCTGGGCAATGAGGGTTTCGATGCGATCGGAGGCCACCGGCGGTCCTTATGAAAACGTTTACAAGGCCGGGATTCTAGCGTCCCCAACCCCGTTGTGAGTGATTTTGGCGTTCATTTTTTTCCCGCAGGGGGAAAAACCCGACGCAGCGCACGCTGCGCCGGGCGGCACGGCAGCTTACTCCGTCGGGGACCGTACGGTCTGCGCGGTCATCAGCATGGCGTCGCTGGAGGCCTGGAACACCCGCAGCCCGAACGCCGGCAGGATCGCCAGCAGGTGGTCGAACACATCCGACTGCACCCCTTCATAGGTGCCCCAGGCGGTGCTGCGGGTGAAGCAGTAGATCTCCAGCGGCAGGCCTTCGGTGGTGGGCTGCAGCTGCCGTACCAGCAAGGTCATGTCCGTATGGATGCCGGGGTGGCTGCGCAGGTAGCGCTCCACATAGGCGCGGAAGGTGCCGAGGTTGGTGACCCGGCGCGCGTTGACCGCGGCCAGGCCCTGGGCCTGCAGCTGGGCGTTGTGCTGGTCCAGCTCGTCCTGCTTTTCACGCAGGTAGTCGCCGAGCACGCTGAACTGCTCCAGCCGGTCCACGGCGGCCTCGTCGAGGAAGCCGACGCTGTGCTGGTCCAGATACAGCGCGCGCTTGATCCGGCGACCGCCGGCCTCCTGCATGCCACGCCAGTTCTTGAACGACTCGGTGACCAGCTTCTTGGTCGGAATGGTGGTGATGGTCTTGTCGAAGTTCTGCACGGTGATGGTGTGCAGGGCGATGTCGATGACGTCGCCATCGGCGTTCTGGCTGGGCATTTCGATCCAGTCGCCCAACCGCACACGGCCGTCGCCACTGATCTGCACGCTGGCCACCAGCGACAGGATGGTGTCCTGGAAGATCAGCATCAGCACGGCGGTGGCGGCACCGAGGCCAGTGACCAGGGGACCGAGTTTCACCCCGAGCAGGGTGGCCACGATGGACAGGCCGGCGATGACGAAGACGACGATCTTGACCACCTGCAGATAGCCCTTGATCGGCTTGTTGCGGGCGTCGGGGCGTCGTTCGTAGAGTTCGTTGGCGGCATCCAGCGCGTGGGAGACGGCCAGTGCGACGGTGAGCACGGCCCAGGCGCGGCAGGCGGCGATGACGAAGTTGACCAGTTCCGGCGGCAGGTCGGGGACGATGCGGATGCCGGCGGCCAGCACCATGCTGGGAACCACGTTGGACAGGCGCGAGATGACGCGCAGGTTGCTGCCCTGTTCGCGGCCGTTGCCGGCGCCGCCGGGCAGGCGCGCCACCAGTTTGCGCAGGCCGCGCAGGAGGATATTCTTGGTGACGAAGTTGGCCAGCCAGGCGGCCAGGATGAGGGCGGAAAGGACCACCGCGGTGTAGGCCCAGGGCCAGGGTTCGAGCGTTTGTTGCAGGTCTTCGAGGAGCTGTACGGCGATTACGGCGTCTACCATCGTTCTTTGGGTTCCTTGGGGAGAGCAGCCGGGCAAGCCCGGCTCTACGGGTGGCAGGTCGAGTGATTTACTGGGCCGAGCGTTCGATGATGACGCCCACGGCCTTGGCACCGCGCACGGCACCGGGCTTGCTGAGCTTCAGGCGCAGCCACTGCACGTTGAACTCGCGCAGCACGATCTCGGCGATGCGCTCGGCGAGGGTTTCGACCAGGCCGAAGTCGGATTCGCGCACGAACTGCTCGATGCGCTTGCTCACGGCCTTGTAGTTCAGGGTGTCGGCGATGTCGTCACTGGCCGCGGGCTTGCGGTTGTCGAAGCCCATTTCCAGGTCGAAACGCAGGGTCTGGCGGATGCGCCGCTCCCAGTCGTAGATGCCGATCAGGGCGTCCACTTCCAGCCCTTCGATGAATACCTTGTCCATAGTCATGCCATATGAAATATGGCGTCCATGGTACCGGGGCAAGGCGGAATGTGCCGGGAACCGGTCGGGATCCCAAACCGGGCGCTTACGTCATCAACGGGTCGTGCCTGCCTTGGGCGTCAATTCGTAACCGAACACGTCAGCGGCCAGATTCACGAACCCAATTCTGGTGCCATAGACCGCCACTGCGATCAGCGCCAGAACCCCCACAGCCAGCAGGTTAGCCACAAGATTCTCGGCAATGGCGCGCAGCCAGGACCGCGATTTGGACAGCTCAACCGCCAGATCTTTTTCGTACTTCCGCTCAAGTTCGCTCATGGCCTCGCTGAGGACTTCCTGTGAGAAGACCTGCAGTGCCTGCTCTGCCTCGGATCGATACGCGTCTGTCCTCAGCTGCAGATTCGAGGCCATGATGAAGGCGGAGAGCTCTTCGCCACTGGGGTTCCGATCCATGTCCGTATTCATCTTTTCGATGAATGCCAGCTTGTCCCGCTTGTAGAGCGCGTAGGCGACGTGACCAACCATGTCGTCGTCCCCGCCGACCAGACTTGCATAGGTCAGGTGCGTGGCGGCCATCGTGCTATCTACGCTTGAGCGAACTGAAGGCGACCTTCCCCGCTTTGGCAATCTGGTCGGAGGTCAGGAGAATCACCTTGACGCCAGCGCCCTTGCCGGGCGCGCAGTTCCTACCGGCTTCAGACCCGCGGTCCATGATTCTGGTGTTCGCGCCTCGAACCGCCTGCAGCGTGACGAGGTTCTTTGGTACCCACTGGGTCATGCCGATCTCCTGCGGGTGCATCCGCGGGCTGACGATAGTGTCTGGCCGGGATACACGACGTTATGGTCCAAGCAGTGTTGGCCCGAGCGCCGCAACAATCCAGAGCGTCTGTCGGTTTAGGCCTTGGCGTGCGCCTACACCGCCGGCAGCGTGGCCATGTCCCAGCGGGGGGTGACCTGCACCTGTGGCGGATTGTGCTGGCCGGCCTCCAGACGCAGGGCTCCGGCGAAGGCGATCATCGCGCCGTTGTCGGTGCACAGCGCGGGGCGCGGGAAGCAGACCCGGCCGCCGCGGCGGCGGGCCATTTCGTCCAGGCGGGCGCGCAGGCGACGGTTGGCCCCGACGCCGCCGGCGACCACCAGCACGTCGCAGCCGGCCGCATCCAGGGCGCGGTCGCACTTGATGGCCAGGGTCTCGACCACGGCGTCTTCAAAGCCACGGGCGATGTCGGCACGGGTGGTCTCGCTCTGGTCGCTGTCGCGCCAGGCCATCAGCACCTGGGTCTTCAGGCCCGAGAAGCTGAAATCCAGCCCGGGGCGGTCGGTCATGGGGCGGGTGAACTTGTAGACGCCGGGGGTGCCGCGTTCAGCCAGGGCAGCCAGCTGCGGACCGCCGGGGTACGGCAGGCCCATCAGCTTGGCGGTCTTGTCGAAGGCCTCGCCGGCGGCGTCGTCCAGGGTCTCGCCGAGCAGGCGGTACTGGCCGATGCGGTCCACGGCGACCAGTTGGGTGTGTCCGCCCGAGACCAGCAGGGCCACGAACGGCGGCTCCGGCGGATCATCTTCCATCAGCGGGGCCAGCAGGTGGCCTTCCATGTGGTGGACGCCGACGGCCGGCACCTCCAGCGCCCAGGCCAGTGACCGGGCCACGCCCGCGCCGACCAGCAGCGCGCCAACCAGGCCGGGGCCAGCGGTGTAGGCCACCGCGTCGATGTCGTTCACGCCCAGCCCGGCCTCGGCCAGGGTCTGGCGGATCAGCGGCAGCAGCTTGCGCACGTGGTCGCGGCTGGCCAGTTCAGGCACCACCCCGCCGTACTCGGCGTGCAGGGCGATCTGGCTGTACACCGCATGGGCGCGCAGGGCTTCCGGGCCGGTCAGGGCGGTGTCGTACACCGCTACGCCGGTCTCATCACAGGATGATTCAATACCAAGGACTCGCATGCCTGCTATTATGGACCTCTTGCGGCCCCGGCAGCGTCATCGCCCGGGAGCCCTTGTTCCTCCTCGTGGCCGGAAATTCGCCAGGGAGGGTTGCAACTTCCTTGTCCGCCGCTATAATGTGCGGCTCTCACCGGGCGTGACCCGGTTCTACTGTGTCCGGAGATTCCATGCCCAGCGTCAAAGTCCGCGAGAACGAGCCCTTCGAGTTTGCGCTCCGTCGCTTCAAGCGCACCTGCGAAAAGGCCGGCGTTCTGGCCGAAACCCGCAAGCGCGAGTTCTATGAAAAGCCGACCCAGGAGCGCAAGCGTAAGGCTGCTGCTGCTGTGAAGCGTCAGCTGCGCCGTTCGTCGCGCGACGTCACCAAGCGTCAGCGCCTGTACTGATCGGACGCACTTCGATGCGACAGGCTTGACCTGTCGCGACGGAGCCGAAGCCGGAACGCGCGAGCGTTACCGGCTTTTTGCGTTTCCACCGGTCACGCGCCCTGCCCCACCCCATTCACGAACCGAGGTGTTCCATGAGCCTGAAGCAGCAGCTCACCGATGACATGAAGGCCGCCATGAAGGCCGGCGAAAAGCACAAGCTGGGCGTGATCCGCCTGATCAATGCTGATATCAAGCGGAAGGAAGTCGACGAGCGCATCGAGCTGGACGACACCGCCGTGATTGCCGTGCTGGACAAGATGGTCAAGCAGCGCAAGGACTCGATCACCCAGTACGACGCGGCCAACCGCGACGACCTGGCGCAGATCGAGCGCGACGAACTGGTGGTGATCGAAGCCTACCTGCCGGCCAAGATGGGCGAAGCCGAGATCGTGGCCGCCATCCAGGCCGCGATTGCTGAAACCGGTGCCAGCGGCCCGGCCGACATGGGCAAGCTGATGGGCGCGCTGAAGCCGAAGCTGGCGGGTCAGGCCGATATGGGGCTGGTGTCGAAGCTGGTGAAGCAGCAGTTGGGTTGAGTTTGGGGGGCATCGCTTGATGAGGGCGATGCCCTTTTTTGTTTTCACCGTGTCTTTGACGGGTGGCTGCTACAACGGGGTCATGTTTGAAGACCCGCACGATCACGAGGGCGTTCCGTTGCGCCTGCGCAAGTATGTGGACCGGCTGGAGCGCAGCTTTCCGGCGGCCGTGGGCAAGCGCTTCGTGGAGATCGACGTCCTGACCCAGGCCGCGTCGGTTTCGTTCTATGCCCTGCTCTCGATGGCCCCGCTGCTGGTGCTGCTGCTGTGGCTGACCGCCTCGCTGTATCCGCCGGCGCAGCAGGCGCTGGTCGGGCAGATTGCCGATGTGGCCGGATCAAGCGCGGCCAGCGTGGCCGACACGGTGCTGAAGAACGCCGACAACCAGCCGGACGTGGGTTCGCTGGCGGGGGTGTGGAGCACCCTGCTGCTGTTCATTGGTGCCACGGCGGTATTCGCGCAGCTGCAGAACGCGCTGAACCTGATCTTCCACACCAGCGGCGAGCGCCTGGACGGGATCAAGGCCTGGCTGCGCAAGCGGGTGTTCTCGTTCGGCGTGGTGCTGGCACTGGGCTTCCTGCTGATTCTGTCGATGACCGCCACCACCATGCTGCAGGTGGCCTTCGCGCAGCTGCCTTCGGTACTGCCGGCACTGGGCTATGTGACCACGCTGCTGCTGTACGCGGTGGCGTTCGCGTTTCTGTACCACTACCTGCCCGACCGCCGGGTGGAATGGCGGCAGGCGTTCATTGGCGGGGTGATCACTTCGGCGCTGTTCGCGCTGGGCCGCTATGGCATCGGCGTCTACATCGCCACGGTTGCCCCGGGCAGCGCCTACGGTTCGATGGGGGCGCTGGTGATCTCGCTGGTGTGGATCTACTACGCCACGGTGGTGTTCTTTGTCGGGGCGCTGATGACGGCGGTGATCGACGAGCGGCTGCGGGCACGGGCGCAGCTGGCGCAGGCGGGCATTCCCTGCCCGAAGCCGGGCGAGGCGGCCGGCAACGGGTAAACTAGTCGGAGCCCATGGCCCGTATCCCCGACGCGTTCATTGATGACCTGCTGGCCCGCTCCGACATTGTCGAAGTGGTGGGCAGCCGTGTGCCACTCAAACGCCAGGGCAAGGAATACGCAGCACGCTGCCCGTTCCATGACGAGCGCTCGGCCTCGTTCACCGTCTCGCCCACCAAGCAGTTCTATCACTGCTTCGGCTGCGGCGCGCACGGTACGGCGATCAGCTTCCTGATGAACTACGACCGCCTCGAGTTCCTCGACGCGGTAGACGAGCTGGCCAAGCGCGTGGGCATGGAAGTGCCGCGCGACACCCAGCCGCGCAGCGCGCAGCAGCAGGACGACAGCCGCGACCTGTACTCGGCACTGGACGCGGCTACGCGCTTCTTCCAGAAGCATCTGGAGGGCAGCGACAAGGCGCGCGCCTACCT
This sequence comes from Stenotrophomonas sp. PS02289, assembly GCF_029960115.1. GTDB lineage: Bacteria > Pseudomonadota > Gammaproteobacteria > Xanthomonadales > Xanthomonadaceae > Stenotrophomonas. The sequence goes on along the minus strand of NZ_JASCOZ010000088.1, from coordinate 9,068 downwards.
GGACCAGCGCGGCGTGGATGCCGACGTGCGTGCGCGGTTTGCGATCGGCTATGCGCCGGATGGCTACAGCGCGCTGAAGGACGCGCTGGGCAAGGACGAGCGTCGACTGAAGCTGCTGGACCGGGCCGGGCTGTTCTCCAAGAACGACCGCGGGCATGTCTACGACAAATTCCGCGACCGGGTGATGTTCCCGATCTTCGACCGTCGCGGTCGGGTGATCGCCTTCGGCGGCCGCGTGCTCGACAAGGACGACGGACCGAAGTACCTCAATTCCCCGGAAACCGCCCTCTTCCACAAGGGCCGCGAACTGTATGGCCTGTGGCAGGTGCGCCAGGCCAACCAGAAGATCGAGCGGCTGATCGTGGTGGAAGGCTACATGGACGTGGTGTCGCTGTTCCAGTTCGGGGTCACCCAGGCGGTGGCCACGCTGGGTACGGCGACCACGCCGGACCACGCCGAGCTGCTGTTCCGCAACGCGCCGGACGTGTATTTCTGTTTCGACGGCGACGCCGCCGGCCGCCGTGCGGGCTGGCGTGCGCTGGAGTCGGTGCTGCCGCGCATGAAGGATGGCCGCCAGGCCTTCTTCCTGTTCCTGCCCGACGGCGAAGATCCGGACACCATCGTGCGCAAGGAAGGCAGCGAGGCATTCGACGGACGCCTGAAGCAGGCGACACCGTTGTCGCAGTTCTTCTTCGACGAGCTCACCCGTGAAATCAACATGGGCACGCTGGATGGCAAGGCGCGCCTCGCCGAACGCGCGCGCCCGATGCTGGCGCAGATTCCGGATGGTGCCTTCGGCGACCTGATGAAGCAGCAGCTGGCCACGCTGACCGGGCTCGGTGCTGCGGCCTCCGCGCCCGCCCAGCCTTCACGGCCCCCCCCGCGTGCGGTGGCCCCGGCACAGAAGCGCAGCCTGGTGCGCGCGGCGATTGCGATCCTGCTGCAGCAACCCTCGCTGGCCATGACCCTGCAGGGCCACCAGATCAACGGCCTGCGCCTGCCGGGCGTGGAGCTGCTGCTGGAACTGCTGGGGCTGGTGGAGCAACGCCCGGACATCAGTACCGGCGCGCTGCTGGAACACTTCGACGGCCGCGAGGAGCAGGCGTCACTGCACAAGCTGGCCGCGCAGACCCTGCCCGGCGATGACGCGATCTGGACCCAGGAGCTGCACGACGCGGTGGCGCAGCTGGAAAAGCAGCTGTTGCTGCAACGTCTTGAGGAGCTTCAGGCAAAGCAGCGCCAGCAGGGTCTGGACGATACTGACAAATACGAGTTGCGTGAGCTGCTGAAGGCACGCGCGACATTGCGATGACGCTGCAAGGGACCCACCCACGATGACGCATTGGTGGTCGCGCCTGCGACCGGACAACTTCACCCTGGCCCTGCTCTGCACGGTGCTGCTGGCCTCGTTCCTGCCGATGCGCGGCGCTGCGGCGATGGTGCTCGACGACGTCACCGATGTGGCCATTGCCGCACTGTTCTTCCTGCATGGTGCGCGCTTGCCGCGTGAGTCGATCATGGGCGGCCTGCTGCACTGGCGACTGCACCTGACGATTCTGGCCTGCACGTTCGTGTTGTTCCCGCTGCTGGGGTTGGCGTTCAAGCCGCTGGATGGCTGGCTGCTGACGCCTGAGCTGTATATCGGCGTGCTGTTCCTGTGCACGCTGCCGTCCACGGTGCAGTCGTCGATTGCATTCACCTCGATGGCCGGCGGCAATGTGCCGGCGGCCGTGGTGAGTGCATCGCTGTCGAGCATCCTCGGCGTGTTCCTGACCCCGCTGCTGCTGACCCTGCTGGCCGGAACGACGGGCGGCATGCACAACCCCGGACAGGCGATCGGCAGCATCATGCTGCAGTTGCTGGTGCCGTTCGTGGCCGGTCACCTGCTGCGGCCGTGGATTGCCGGCTGGGTACAGCGCCAGCGCGCGCTGCTACGCTACACCGACCAGGCCACGATCCTGCTGGTGGTGTATTCGGCATTTGGCGAAGCGGTGAATGAAGGCCTGTGGAGCAAGACCCCGCTGCTGTCGCTGCTGAGCGTCGCACTGGTGGCAGCGGTGCTGCTGGGCGTGGCGATGCCGCTGATCACGGTGTTGGCGCGGCGGATGGGCTTCAACCGCGCCGATGAGATCACCATTGTGTTCTGTGGTTCGAAGAAGAGCCTGGCCACCGGCGTGCCGATTGCCAAGGTATTGTTCGCCGGCGGCGGCCTGGGCGCGATCGTGCTGCCGGTGATGATCTACCACCAGATCCAGTTGATCGTGTGCGCGGTGATTGCGAAGCGGTATGCGCGTATGGCACCGGCAGACAACACGGCGTCATCGGGCGGGTAATAACGCTCGCGTGCGTTGGGGTGGGATTCCGCTGGGTGCCATGCGCAATGCACAACCGGCGCGGGGTATGCTTTGGTAGAGGCGGTCGATAGACGCCTGCCGATAACGGTGATCGGTGCTTTAACGCATGGACCTAACCGGGCAAATGTCTGCGTTCCCCGGTCATGCCCTACCGGGCGTTGAACTGCTATCTGCGGTCGACTGACGTGCGACCCTACCAAACCTCGCAGGACCGCCCAAAGGGCGGTCCTGCCAAGCACATCAGTCCTTCACCGCGGCTGCAATCTGCCGCAGCACCTCGACTTTGCGCTGCACATCGCCTTCGCCCGTGGCAATCAGCGTGTAGAACTTACTCTCCCCCGCCCAAACCAAGGAAGCGCGGCTGCGCCCCTGATCGTCGGAGATTCGCTCGAGTTGCGCTGGGGTGTGATTGACCTTGGCGTTCTGCAGTTCAGCAATTACCTCAATGGTGGTACCCGGTATCCGGAAGTTGTCTTCGTTGAACTCGACAATACCGACGCCATCCAGCCGGAAGAATCTGGTCAAGCCAGTGGAACTGAACCCATCAAGTGCGCCGCTCGGCTCCATCCCGATCAGCTCGGCAACCCCCAACAGGCTGCCCTGGAGATTGGTTGGTGGTGACGGCAATCGGCCGCGCAGCTCGGCGTTGGATCGCACAACCTTGGGCAGCGAAGCAATCATTTCAGGCTGTGAGGGTATCTCGCCCTTGGCAACACGCTTCACTCCAGCGCGGCTCCGCGCCATCTCGGCGCGGAAGTGCTGTTTGACTTCCTCTGGTGCCTCCAGCTCGGATAGAGGGATGACACGAAAGGTGCCTTCTGTCTCGGAGCCGCGAGGACCAGGACCACTATCCTGAAGCGCAGATTGCATTGCACGGTTACTCAGCCATTGACCAACAGCATCAACGTCATCCTGAGCGGCGTGGCTTGAGGGGCTGAGCAGAGCTCCGGCAATCAAGACGGGAAGAGCTAGCGACTTCATCATTCTCACCACTCGGTCAGATTGCAGTTGGTTGCGTAGGTGTTTCGGGTGTAGACGACGTTCTGGAATATCCACGTGTGGTAACCCTTAACGGTGATGCGCTCGTTGTGAGACTGATCACCCGCGCGGAAGCGCCATGAGAACGTGCCATTGTTGGGCGCACCCAAGGTGTGCCTCGGCTTCAACTCGCCTTGCGCATGGTGCGTACTCGCGGCTGACCCCTGCATCTTTCTGAAGAAGGGACGGTCGTACGTAATTGATTCATTTACAAAGAACGCGCAGTTCGCGCGACTAATCGCCTTCATCGCGGCGGATGCCTCTGCTGCGCCGAGCGCTCCCATCACCGCAAGCGCGGTAGCAGCAACGCGTTGGGTTAGTGTCATCACTGTTCCATTTGATTGCGCGAGAGAATTCCCGCGGCGTACGTTCTACGCAGCAAGCATCTGCAAAAGTGAGCACTACGTCTCATTCCATTCGTGCAAACGAAGAACTACTTGGGAACGCGGAGAATCCCTACAAGTGAAAGTGTCCGATGCGACACGCTTTGCCTGACCGTCGCGTGAGCGATCAGATGTCTCCGCCCAACAACCGCGCCACGGTGAAGCGCGGCAGGAATACCCACAGGTCATAACTCCGGTCTGCGCGGGTATCCACTTTGGGGGGTGCGGCGTCACGCTGGATCAACGCCCGCGTACCGCATTTCCTGTGACCCATGCACGCCCAGAATTCGCCGCCACGTGCTTCGATACGCACGTTGTAGAGCGGCAGGCCCTCCAGCAGCGACGTGGCCGGAGGATACGGCAGATACGTCGGCTGGCCTCGACTGCCATGCACATTGCCGGTCAGCACGATCATGCGTCCCGTCGCTGGCAATGCGTGGAATTCCGCACGAAGGGTTTTGGCCATGTCGGCGTCACGCGCGCCTGGACCACCTTCGCCGGCCGTGTTCTCGTCAAAACCGACGACGGCGACGTCCCTGCCCTGCGCACGCAGCGCGCGTGCGGCCTCGATCAGGTCCAGCATGTCCTGGCTGCGGCGGCCATCGTGCAGGTGGTCTCTCACGTTCCAGTACGGCGAGTTGCGCAAAGCGTGTTTGGCCGCGGCGTCGCCGCTGGAGGCCATGTAAGCGGCCAGTGCGGTGTTCTCGGTGGTGGGGAGTTCCAGTGCGAGTTGCAGCGGCGTTTTCTCGTCGTAACCCTGCAGCAGCGCTTGCACCAACAGCGGGGTTTCCCGGGTTCCGTGCAGTTCGCCCAGCACCAGCAGTCGGTGGTCGCCCGCATGCGCGCGGATCTGCGCGGCGGTCTCCTGGTACACGTCCGGCGTGGCCGCGTGCGCAAGGGAAGAAGCAACTGCGAAGAGGAGTGCTGCGATCCAGCGTCTGTAGTTCATGCCGTCGTTCCTTGTTCGGTCAGAACAGCAATGGTGGCGATACAGGGGGATGCAAGGGGGGGGGACTGCCTGCGTTCGGGCGGCATGGGTGGCATTGGTAGAGGCGGTCGATAGACGCCTGCCGATAACGGTGATCGATGCTTTAACGCATGGACCCTGTCGGGCTAACGTGTCCGCTCAACGGTCATGCCCTACCGGGCGTGGAACCGCTATCGGCGGTCGACTGTCGTGCGACCCTACCGGCGACCCGCGCCACCGTAACCCTGATACACCGCATCGATGAACGCGTCGCAACGCGCCCAGACAACGAATTGCCGATGCTCTACGGGCGGTCCTGCCAATCACCTCAGTCCCTCACAGCTCCTGCAATCTGCTGCAGCACCTTGGCTTTGCGCTGCACGTCGCCTTCGCCCGTTGCGGTCAGGGTATAGAGCTTGTTCTCCCCTGCCCAGTTCAACGTCGCGCGGCTGCGCCCCTGACTGTCGGCGACCCGGTCCAGTCGCGCGTGCACGTCATTCACGCGGGCATTCTGCATTTCAGCAATCACCGTTATGGTTCTGCCCGGCGTTCGGAAGTGGTCTTCCTTGAATTCGACGATGCCGATGCCTTCCAGTCGATAGAACCGGGTCAAGCCGGTGTACCCGGCACCATCCAATGCACCGCTGGGCTGCATTCCGATCAGCTCGGCAGCACCGAGCAGGGTGGGCTGGAGGTCGGTCGGCGGCGAGCGCAATTGGCTGTGCAGCTCCGCGCTGGATGACACGAGCTCGGGCAGCGAAGCGGACATCTCGGCGATTGAGGGGATTTCGCCATTGGAGACGCGCTTCACCTTGGCCTGGTCGCGCGCGATCTCGGCGCGGTAGCGCTGTTTTACTTCCTCCGGTGCGTTCAGCTCGGCCAGCGGAATGACGCGGTAGCTGCCTTCACGCTCGGCGGGAGCTGCGTGGGTTGAGGTGAAGAACAGGATGCCTGCGATCAGAACGGGTAGTTTCGGCGAATTCATGAGGAGTCCATTCAATGGCGCGAGTTGGCGCTTGCGGACTTCATTCTAGAAGCTGAGCATCGTTGGAGGTGGTAGAGGCGGTCGACAGACGCCTGCCGATGACGGTGATCGGTGCTTTAACGCATGGACCCTGCCGGGCTAACGCCTGCGTTCCGAGGTCATGCCCTACCGGGCGTTGAACCGCTATCGGCGGTCGACTGTCGTGCGACCCTACCAAAGCAGACCGCGCGCGTGCCAAAGATCGTGCACGCCGGACACACCTCGCGCGTGCCAAAGATCGTGCACGTCGGACACACCGCGCGCGTCCCGAAGTCTGCGCACGCCGCGCAGACCGCGAGCGTCCCGAAGGTCGCGCATGCCGCGCAGACCGTGCACGGCCCGAAGATCGCGCGAGCCGCACACACCGTGCATCCCGCACGTCGCGCGCCGTTACAACCAGGGCAGCATCCAGTGGTCGACCATGAGGAAGGCGAACAGCGCCATCAGGTAGACGATGGAGTAGCCGAACATCTTCATCGAGAACAGCTCGTCCGGCGGATTGAGCATGCGCCAGGCGTACCAGACGAACACGGCGTTCAACACCACCGCGCCGCCGAGGTAGAACAGGCCGCTCATGCCCACCACGACCGGCAGGATGCTGATGATGGCCAGCACGATGGAATACACCAGGATCGACTTGCGGGTGTAGACCACGCCGTGGGTGACCGGCAGCATCGGGATCTTGGCCTTGGCGTAGTCTTCGCGGCGGAAGATGGCCAGCGCCCAGAAATGGGGCGGGGTCCAGATGAAGATGATCAGCACCAGCAGCGAGGCATATACCCAGTCCATCGGGCCCTGCATGCCGGTGATCGCAGCCCAGCCGAGCATCGGCGGAGTGGCACCGGCAAGACCGCCGATGACGATGTTCTGCGAGGTCGCGCGCTTGAGGTACACGGTGTAGATCACCGCGTAGCCGATCAGCGAGGCGAAGGTCAGCACGGCGGTGATGACGTTCACCCAGACCACAAGGATGGTCATCGACAGCACGATCAGCACGCTGGCGAACACCAGCACCTGCCACGGCTTGACCTTGCCCACCACCAGCGGACGCCACGAGGTGCGCGCCATCTGCGCGTCGATCTGGGCGTCCAGCAGCTGGTTGATGGCGGCGGCCGCGGAGGCGGCCAGCCAGATGCCCAGAAAGCCGAGTGCGCCGGTCAGCGCCTGCTGCGCGGTGGGGAGGCCGGGAATGGCGAGGAACATGCCCACCAGGGCGGTGAACACGATCAGGGCCACTACCTTGGGCTTGGTGAGATCCCAGTACTGCCTGATGCTCATGGGACGGGCTTCCCGGCTTCGGTGGCCAGCCGGGCAGAGCCCGGCTCTACCTTGTCGTCCGGATCGCGGGCGACGTCGCCGGGGGCGCGCATCCGCGCCAGCAAGGTGACCAGCACGAACAGCAACGCCACGGCACCGCCGCTGTGAGCCACGGCCACTTCCAGCGGCAGCGCCAGCTTGACGTTCAAAATGCCCAGGGTGATCTGCAGCACCACCAGCACGCCCAGAGCCGTGGCCCAACCGCGCATGCTGGGCAGGCGGAACAGACGCACCGACAACCACAGCAGGTACACGGCGACGATCACGGCGAACATGCGATGGGCCATCTGGATGGCGATGCGCGAAGCACCGTCGAGCACGCCGCCTTCGTAATCGACGCCGATGCCGCGCCACAGGGTGAAGCCTTCCTGGAAGTTGTGCGGCGGCCACCACTGGCTGACACAGCGCGGGAAGTTGTCCAGCGAGGCGCTGCCACCACCGCAGGCGAGTGCGGCGTAGTTGGCGCTGACCCAGCCGCCGAGCGCGATCTGCACGACCAGCACGGCGACGCCGACGCGCAGCAGGTTCTTCAGCGTGGGCGCTTCCACCAGGGTGATCGGCATGTGGGTGGCGCGCCACGCCATCCAGACCAGCAGCCCGAACATCAGCATGCCGCCGAGCAGATGGCCCATCACCACGATGGGTTTGAGCAGCAGGGTGACCGTCCACATGCCGAGCAGGGCCTGGAAGATCACCACCGCCAAGGTCAGCAGCGCGGCGCGTGAGAGATCGATGTTGTTCCAGCGCAATGCGGCGATCAGCAAGATCACCTCGCCGAGCACGGCGATGATGCTGGCGGGAACGTGGTGGCCCATCATGTACAACGGGATGCCGGCGGCCACCAGCACGCAGGCGGTGATCACGGCCGTGCTGCCCCAGCGACGGCGGCGGGTAGCCAGCAGCGCCAGGGTGAGGATCTCGACGCCGAGCGCGCCGGCGAGGAAGCGGTGCACCTGCTCGCGCCAGGCCTTGTGGGTTTCCAGCGGACGGATCTGGGTGGCGACATGGTCGGCCACTTCGGCGGCGTGCTGCGGCCAGGTGACACGGCCATAGCAGGTCGGCCAGTCCGGGCAGCTCAGGCCCGCATCAGACAGGCGCACGAAGGAGCCGAACATGATGGTGCTGGCCGTCATGATCAGGGCGAACCACGCCAGACGGTGGAAATTGCGATGCAGCGCCGGGCGCGCGGTGGGGTTCATCAAACGGAACTCACTTCAGTTTCAACAGCGTGGCCATGTCCTTGCGCAGACCGGCCAGTTCGAATCCCGGCGCATACCGCATGAGCACGAACCCGTTCGGGTCGACCACATACACAGGCGTGCCGGCGACATCGTCCACACCCGGCAACACGGCGCGCAGCTCCGGCTGGGGCTGCAGCGCGCGCAGGGCGGGCAGGCCCTGGACCTCGGCCGGCGGCGTACCCAGCCACAGGATCTCGACATTATCGGCCCTATGCCCGAACAGCTGCCACACCTTGGCCAAGTCCTGCGACAAAGTGACGCACTCGACGGCGCAGCCAGGAGCCGGGGCGACGAGGATGCGCCAGACCTGGGTTTCGGACTTCCACGGGTAGGGCTGGCCGCTGGCCAGGGTCGGCGGCAGCGCGCGCACGTCCAGGTGCGGTTCGATCATCTGCCCGGTGTTGCGGTGAGCGGCGGGCTCCCAGCCGGAGAAGCGCAGCAGCCCGGCCAGCGCCACGGCCCCGAAGAACAGGCCGAACAGGGCGACCAGGGTCCAGCGGCCGCGGTTACGGGCTTTGAGCTGTTCCGGGGTGATGGCATTCATGGGCGGGATTTTCGCATGTTGAGGGGGGATGGGAGGGGGGTTCGGGGGTGGTCGCGAAGAGCCAGCCGGGCAAGCCCGGCTCTACGGGTCATGGCGCGGCGACGGATCGCGCGCGGGCGGCGGGACATCGCGCGCGGCCGGATCGCGCGGAGACGGCGGGGCATCGCGCGCGGCCGGATCGCGCGGAGACGGCGGGGCAT
>NZ_JASCOZ010000087.1 GCF_029960115.1 Stenotrophomonas sp. PS02289 | reverse complement strand
TAAGGATGGCGGATGTACCCAGCCTTGCATACTAATATATTCTTAGCTTTGAGGCAACCGGCGACACCGGTAGCGCCGCCCCCCCCCCCAGGAGCCACGCCGCTCCCTCATCCCCGGAAACCGCATGCCCGGAACCTCGTCAATGACGCCATCTGGGGTCGCCAGCATCGAGGAGTTGGGCCTTCGTGGCACCCTTTTCCTAGCCGCACTGTTAGCCGCGCAGCTACGACGCCTACCGGTGGCGCCCACACGCCGCTCCACCTTGCTGGTGCTGGACACGCTGCGAGACTTGGCCTTGATCCAAGTTCCCTGGCCAGCCGATCGATGGCAGATCCGCCCCGATGCCGAGGTCACGCCCATCGAAGATCTGCAATGGGCTTTCGCCTGGTCTACCCACGAGCGCAGGCACCTGCTCCCGGTGCTGGAAGACCAACTCGGCGATATGGCACACGATGTAGACTTGGCGGACGCGAAACTGGAGCTGTGGGATGAACTTGCACTCTGGGAGACCGAGCAGTTTCTGGAGCAGCAATTGCTCAAACATCACTTCGACCCAGGCTGGGCACGTGATGTGGGGTTCGTCTTTCAATCCGGACCGCGGGGCTTGCCGATCGCGCGGTGGCGTTACTGCTGCTGGGCGGCGGTACGCCAAGGTGCCTCGGTGGCGATGCGTCTTGGCGTGCACGACAGCGCCCATGTGCGGGAAGCCATCTTTCAGGAGGTCCAGAAGCGCCTGCGCTACCTGATGACCAGTTCGCCCGAGCAAGGCATGTTCAATCCCTATCATTTGGCACCGGAGTCCTCAGTAGCCAAACTGTTTGTAGATTGGGTCGTCCCTATGGAATGGGCGTACTGGACAGGTGAGCGCCACCCCAGCCGCTAGCAGACAAACGAGCAGCCTCGTCAGTCGGCTCCCCCATCTTGCGCATGGCCGCGCCGAGTTTTCTTCACCGCATTTTGTGCTGGCGTCAGTTGATTCAGTAGAGGCTCTAGCGCTTCAAGACGTGCATTGGCACGCAACGCATCGGCTTCAGCGCTCTCGCGGCGCTCACGCTCCCGCGCAAGGGTGTCTTGAACTTGAGCTAGCTCGTTGCGCATGGTATCCAAGGTCTTGGCGTCAGTCTTCCAGCGCTCCTGCAGTGCCAAATAGTCCGTCGCGGTCTGGCGCAACGCCACGACCTCGCTGTGTTGGCCTTCGTGGGCCTGTCGTAGCTGGGCAAGCTCACGCTCAATCCGCCCGTGGCGCTCCAGCCATTGACCATTGTCGCGGTTCAGCACCAACAGCTCCTGATTCTTCGCGCCCAAGGCTTCATTGGCCTGACGTAAGGCTACTTGCAGCTCTTGGACCTGATGCTCGTGACGGCGAAGCTCTTGCTCACGCTGCTCTTTGGTTGAAGTGCGGTAGTGCTCAAGCGCTTCCCGGGCATGGGCATGCTTGTCCTCCAGAGAACGCGTATGCGCCTCATGATCAGCCAGCCGCACCGTCATGCCAGCGATGCGCTCGTTCAACTGGGCGATTTCCGCGATCCTGTCACCTAGATTCTGTTGAAGGAGGGCGTGAGCAGCTTGCTCTTGGTGCAGGCTTGCTTCGGTGCGCTGCAGCCGACTGCTCAAGGCGGCAGCCTCCTCTTGGGCACCGGAAAGCGCCTGTTGCCGACTGTGGAGCTCAGCCTGATGGCGCTCACGCTCCTGGGTGAGGATGGACTCTGCTTCCTCCTGGAGCCGCGAGGCCAAGCGCGCAACCAAGTCCTGCAAAGCATCACTAACGGCTACCGTCCTCGCCGGACCGCCGCCTTCCTCTCCTTCCAGTTCACGCAAGTAGCGGTGGATCGTGGTCTTGGAGCCCGTGTTGCCCAAGGCCACTCGCACCGCGTCGACTGACGGCTTCTTGCGTTGGGCCAGCAGCGCGTCGCGCGCCTTCTGGACGTCACTCTTATAGAGTCCTGCGCGCGCCATCGTGCCACCTCACTTTATTTCGTAATGTATTACATACCATGTAATTACATACTATTAAAGCAGGTAGACGACCGCTCGTCGGCGAAAATAGTTATACGGGATAATATTGAATTATCCCGCGTAAGGCGGATTCTGACCCTTCCCGGCGTCCCAAGCAGTACGAAACCGCCCAGGGCCGGCGATCGCTGGGTAGTATGGCCCAGAGCGGAAAGGAGGCCAGCCAGGGTGCAGGCAGGCTCCGCCACCGAGCCCGTTGGCCATCAAAGGACTGTGCATGCCGATCGAACGTATCGTCATCGACAACTTCAAGTCGTTTCGCCATCTGGACCTGCCCCTCAATGCCCACATGAACCTGGTGGTGGGCGACAACGAGGTCGGTAAATCCACCCTGCTGGAGGCCATCCACGCGGTGGTCACCGGCCAGCTGCATGGGCGCAATCTTGCCTACGAGCTCACGCCCTACCTGTTCCACCAGCCCACGGTGCAGGAGTACTTGGGAGCGCTTGCCACGGGCACGCCGGCCTCGCCGCCACGGATCTCCATCGAAGCCTATCTGGGCGCCGACACCGCGCTGGCGTCGTTACGCGGCACCAACAACTCCCTGCGTCTGGATACCGCCGGCATCCGGCTGCTGGTCGAGCTCAACGACGACTACCGCGAGGAGTTCAACGCCTACCTGCAGCAGCACCAGGGCGCGGTCAGCCTGCCGGTGGAGTACTACACGGTGCGCTGGTACTCCTTCGCCAACAATGGCGTCACCGCCCGTAGTATTCCGTTCGACTCGACCATCATCGACACGCACGGCATCAAGACCTTGTCCGGTGCCGATCGCTATATCGCCGGCATCATCGAGCAGGCACTGACGCCTGCGCAGCGCGTCTCGCTGTCGCTGAGCTTCCGCCGCATGCGGCAGAGCTTTTCCGAAGAAGCGGATGTGGCAGCGATCAATGCCTACTTGACCGAGCACACCGGGGACATCAGCCACAGGGCATTGACGGTAGGCGTGGACACATCGCCGCGCTCAACGTGGGAAACCAGCCTGTCACCCTACCTGGATGAGCTCCCGTTCACCCAGGCCGGCAAGGGCGAGCAAAGCGCGGTGAAGATGAAGCTGGCGATGCACGCGGCCGGCGCGGCTCACGTGCTGCTGATCGAGGAGCCGGAGAACCATCTGTCCTATTCCAGCATGACCCAGCTGATCGACAAGATTGCGGCCTTCTCCACCGCCCAGCAGGTGATCATCGCCACCCACAGCAGCTTCGTGTTGAACAAGCTGGGCGTGGACAACGTGATCCTGTTCAGCGCGCAAGGCCAGATGAAGCTGGACCAGCTGCCCAGCGATACCCACGACTATTTCATGAAGCTGCCGGGCCACGACACGCTGCGGTTGATCCTGGCCAAGCAGGCGATCCTGGTGGAAGGCCCTTCCGACGAACTGATCGTGCAGCGTGCCTACAGTGACCATCACGGCGTGGCGCCGATGGCTCACGGCGTAGACATCATTTCGGTCAAGTCGTTGGCATTCAAACGCTTCTTGCAGATTGCCGATCGACTGAGGATTCAGGCCAAGGTGATCACCGACAACGACGGTGATATCGCAGTTGTGCAAGAGCGCTATGCCGAGCACATCAACGCGATCTATTACGATTCCGACGAGAGCGCCCCTTCGCTGGAAGAGCAGCTGATCAAAGCCAACTCGCTGGCCGAACTCAATACCGTGCTGGGCAAGGCCTTTGCCGATGAGGTGGCGCTGCTCAAGTACATGAAGGGCCATAAGACCGATACGGCCTTGGCGATTTTCAATAGCCCGCACTCGATCAGGTTCCCGGACTATGTCCAGCGTGCCATCACCTAACCGGGTCCTGCTCTCGGCAGCCGGCTCGGGCAAGACCACGTTGCTGGTCCGGCAGGCCTTGGAGCGACCTGGGCGCCGCATCGCGATTGTCACCTACACGCTGGAAAACCTGGAAGAGATCCGGCGCTCGTTTGAGGCCCACGCAGGCGCGGTCCCCGCGCATGTCACCTTGCACAGCTGGTATGGCTTTCTGCTGCGCCAGTGCATTCGCCCGTACCAGGCTGCGCTTTGCCCTGAGCCTCGCATCGAGACCATCCTGTTCGTAGAAGGTGTCCCAACAACCGCGCCCCACGCACCCAGGTGGCGCGCCACTACCTGGCGGGCAACCGGATGTATTCGGACCGAGCGGCCGATTTCGCTGTGCGCTGCGATGAGCTGACCCAAGGCCAGGTCGTGGCGCGATTGGCGGCGATGTACGACGAGCTCTACATCGACGAAGTCCAGGATCTGGCCGGCTTTGATCTGGATCTGGTCGAACGGCTGTTGAAGAGCGAGATTGCCATCACGTTGGTAGGCGATACGCGCCAAGCCACGTATGCCACCAACTATGCGCAAAGGTACAGCCAATACCGTGGTCCGAATCTGGCAGCGCTGTTTCAGATTTGGGAGGCCGACGGCTTATGCCGGCTGGATCACCGCCTCACCAGTCTGCGCTGCGTCCAGGCCCTGTGCGATATGGCTGACACGCTCTATCCGCAGATGCCGCGGACCCAATCAGGCAATGGCGAGGTCACCGGACACGATGGCATCTACCTCGTCGCTCCAGGGGATGTGGCCGCGTACATGCAGGAGTTCGCCCCCACCGTGCTCCGGCATGACCGGCGGCAGGCGTGCGACGGACTGCCGGCGGTGAACTTTGGGCAGTGCAAGGGCCGCACCTACAGTCGGGTCCTCATCTTTCCGAACGGGCCGTTGACGCAGTACCTGCGCACGGCCGATGCAGCGCGTATCACCGCGCCGCCGAAATACTACGTGGCCTTCACCCGGGCGCGGCAAAGCGTGGCCTTTGTGTATGCCGGCGCGTGCGCGTTGCCGGGTCATCAGCTCTATGCGCCTGCCAGCGCAGACGCATAGAGCCAGGGGCTGCGATCACATCTTCTTTAACGGCGCCGCGGTGGGCGGCGGCGGTACCGGGCCCGGGTCGTTGAAACACAGCATGATCTGATCGATGCCGAATTGATCGGCCAGGACCTGGGCAATCACAGCATGCACCAGGTCCAGGTCGACCGAGGGCGCCGCGACCGTGATGGTGGCCGCGATCGCACGGCCATGCTCACCGGCGACCAGGCGCAGGTCGTCCACCGCTTTCACGCCCGGGTCGGTAAACATCGCCGCACGGACCTGTTCCAGGTTGAGCTCGTTCATGGGGACTCCAAAGCAGTGCTACCGGCGCGGGGAGCTCGGTCGCGATGCAGCCAACGATAGAGCACCGGCAGCACCAACAAGGTCAATGCGGTGGATGAGACGATGCCGCCGATGACGACAGTGGCCAGCGGCCGCTGCACTTCCGAGCCAGCACCGACATTCAAGGCCATGGGTAGGAAGCCCAGCGAGGCTACCAGGGCGGTCATCAACACCGGTCGCAGGCGTCCAAGGGCGCCGTCGCGCACAGCGTCGTCTAGCGGATCGCCCTGTTCGCGCAGACGGCGGATGAAGGCGATCATGACCAGCCCGTTGAGTACGGCCACGCCCGACAGCGCGATGAAGCCCACGCCGGCAGAGATCGACAACGGAATCCCGCGCAGAGCCAGTGCCAGCACACCGCCGGTCAGCGCCAGCGGCACGCCACTGAACACAATGGCCGCATCCTTGGCCGAGCCGAAGGCCATGAATAGCAGAGCGAAGATCAACGCCAGTGTCACCGGAACGACCACGCCCAGGCGTTGGGTGGCCGAGATCAGCTGCTCGAAGGTGCCGCCGTAATCGATCCAGTAGCCCTCTGGAAGCGCGACATCCTGGCCGATGCGTGTGCGCAACTCGCCGACGAACCCGCCCAGATCGCGCTCGCGCACGTTGGCGGTGATCACCACGCGGCGCTTGCCGTTCTCGCGGTTGATCTGATTGGGCCCGCGCTCTACCTGGATCTTCGCCACTTCCCGCAGCGGCACCGTGCGAGGCCCCCCATTGGCGCCGGCGGCCAGACGGCTGGACTCATCGACACTGGTGCTTGCCGGCAGCGGAATGGGCAGATCTGCCAGCACAGCGGGGTCTTGGCGCTGCGCTTCGGGCAGGCGCACGACCAGGTCGAAGCGGCGGTCGCCCTCGATCAACTGGCCGGCAACACTGCCCCCAATGGCGGTGGCCACCGTTTCCTGCACATCGCCCGGGTTCAGGCCATACCGTGCCAATGCCGCCGGATCTGGCGTGATGGTCAGCAGCGGCAGGCCGGAGACCTGCTCGGCCTTGACGTCTTCGGCGCCGGGGACGCTACGCATGACCCGCTCGACCCGGCTGGCCAGGCGCGTCAACTGGTCAAGGTTGTCGCCGTAGACCTTGACCGCCACGTCCGAACGGACGCCGGAGATCAACTCGTTGGTGCGCATCTGGATGGGCTGGGTGAACTCGTAGTTGCTGCCCGGGATTTCCTTGGCCGCCGCCTCCAGCTCTTCCACCAGCTCGGCCTTGGGCTTGCGCGGGTCGGGCCACTGGTCGCGGGGCTTGAGCATCAGGAAGGTGTCGGCCATCGACGGCGGCATAGGATCGGTGGCCACCTCGGCGGTGCCGATCTTTGAGAAGATGTTGGCCACCTCCGGGAACTGGGCCAGGCGCTTCTCCAGCGTTTCCTGCATGGCCACCGACTGCTCCAAGCTGGTGCCGGGAATACGCATGGGCTGCAAGGTGATGTCGCCCTCATCCAGGCTCGGCACGAACTCCGAACCCAAGCGGGTGGCCAGCACGCCACAGCCCACCACCAGCACGGCCGCGCCGGCCAGCACCACCACGCGCCGACGCAGGGCCCAATCCAGCAGCGGCGTATAACGGGCACGCGACCAGCGCATCAGGCGGTTGTCGTGCTCAGCCACACGGCCGCGCAGGAAGCTGGCGATCGCCGCCGGCACGAAGGTCAGCGACAACACCATGGCGCCGGTCAGGGCCAGCACCACCGTGATCGCCATCGGGTGGAACATTTTTCCTTCTACCCCGGACAGCGCGAAGATCGGCAGGTAGACCGCGGCGATGATGCCCAGGCCAAACAGGCTGGGACGGATCACCTCGGCGGTGGCCGAGGCGGTCAGGTCATAGCGCTCTTCATCGTTGAGCTGGCGGCCCAGCGCGTGCTGCGCCTCGCCGAACCGGCGCAGACAGTTCTCGATGATGATCACCGCCCCGTCCACGATCAGGCCGAAGTCCAGCGCGCCCAGGCTCATCAGGTTGCCCGACACGCCGCCACGCACCATGCCGATGATGGTGAACAGCATCGCCAACGGGATCACCGCCGCGGTGATCAACGAGGCGCGCACATTGCCCAGCAGCAGGAACAGCACCACCACCACCAGCAGCGCGCCCTCGATCAGGTTCTTGGACACCGTGCCGATGGTGCGATCCACCAGCGCGGTGCGGTCATAGACGGCCTTGGCATGGACGCCGGCAGGCAGGCTGGCGTTGGCGGCATCCAGCTTGGCCGCGGCCGCCTGGGAGACTTCCCGGCTGTTGGCGCCGAACAACATGAAGGCGGTACCGACCACGACCTCGTGGCCATTCTGGGTGGCCGCGCCCGTGCGCAGCTCCTTGCCTTCGCCCACGCTAGCGACGTCGCGCACCCGAATGGGCACGCCATCGCGCCGGTCCAGCACGATGTTGCCGATTGCCTCCAGATTGGCTAGCTGGCCCGGCACGCGCACCAGGAACTGCTGTCCGTTGCGCTCGATGTAGCCGGCGCCGATGTTCTGGTTGTTGCGCATGACCGCGGCGACCACGTCGTTCAACGTGAAGCCCAGCGCCACCAACTGAGCTGGATCGGGAGTGATGTGGATCTGCCGCTCGAAGCCGCCGATGGTGTTGACCTCGGTGACGCCGGGCGTGGTGCGCAGCTGCGGCCGGATCACCCAGTCCTGCAGGGTGCGCAGGTCCGTGGCCGTGTACGGGGTGCCGTCGGGCTTGCGAGCGTTGGGCTCGGCCTCCACGGTGTACATGAAGATCTCGCCCAACCCGGTGGAGATCGGCCCCATTTCCGGGTCCAACCCTTCGGGAAGCTGGGAGGCGATCTGCTGCAGGCGCTCGGCGACCTGCTGGCGGGCAAAGTACAGGTCGGTGCCGTCCTTGAAGACGACGGTGACCTGCGAAAGCCCGTAGCGCGACAGCGAGCGGCTGTAGTCCAGCTTGGGCAGACCGGCCATGGCCGTTTCGATGGCAAAGGTGACCCGTTGTTCGGCCTCCAGCGGCGAGTAACCCGGGGCCTGGGTGTTGATCTGGACCTGGACGTTGGTGATGTCGGGTGTGGCGTCAATGGAAAGGTGACGGTAGCTCCACACGCCCAGCGCAACCAGCGCAGCGGTGAGCACTAGCGTCAGCCAGCGATGGCGGATGGACAGCCCAATGAGGCGTTCGAGCATGGCGGGCCTCATTCTTCTTCCACGGTGGACTTTTCGATGTCGGCCTTGATCAGGAAGCTTTGGGCCACCACCACCTGTTCACCGGCCTTGAGGCCTTCCAGCACTTCGGCGCGTTCGGCGTCGCGGCGCCCCAGCTTCACCGGCCGGGTGTGGTAGGTTTCGCCCTGCTGCACGTAGACCACGTCCTGGTCTTCTGCGGTCTGCAGCGCCGTGATCGGCACCACCAACGCTGCCGATTGGCGATCCACGGTGACCCGCGCCTTGACCGCCGACCCCGGCCGCCACAGGCCATCGGTGTTGGCCACCGTGCCGCGCGCAATGGTGCTTTGGCTGGCGGTGGCGGTGCCGGGCAGGACGCGCTCCAAGGTGGTCTGTGCGGTGACGCCATCGCTCAAGCGGGTAACCGTCACCGGCACGCCAGCACCGATGTGCTGGGCGTCGGCGCCGAAGATGTGCAGGTCCACCCACAGCGTGGACAGGTCGGCGACCTCAAACAGCGGCGCGCCCTCAGCGGCGGCCATGCCTACGGCGGCCGTGCGCGCCATGACCACGCCACTGATCGGCGCGGTGACGGTATAGGTGGTCAGGCTCAGGTTGCTCTCTACCGTGGCCAGTGCCTGGCCGGCCCGTACCTGATCACCCACGCCCGCACGCACGGAGCGGACCGGTCCGGGGAAGCGTGCCGTGACCTGCGCGATGCGACCGTCAATCGGGGTCAACAGCCCTTGCACCTCATGCTCGTCAGCAATCTCACCGGGGCCTGCCGGTGCGACCTGGATACCCGCTGCCTGCGCAGCTTTGGCGGCAATCTTGGTTTCCAGCGGCGCTTCCTCGTGCTCGCCGTGCTCTTCGCCCTCAGCGGCGGCGCCGCCTTCGGACGCTTCGTTGGGGGCCGACGCGTTGCAGGCGGCCAGCATCATCAGGGCCATGCCCAGTGCGGTCCAGGAAAAGCGATTCATGGGGTCTCTCCGGTGGAAGCAGCCGCCGGCGGCGCGACAAGCGCCTGGCCGGTCAGGCGTTGAATTTCGATCAGGGCGCGCTGCGCATCGAGCGCCACGTCCAGCTGCTGCTGGGCCATGGCCGTGCGTTCGGACTGCAGCTGTGCCCATTCCAGGTAGCTGATCGCGCCGGCGCGATAGGCGCGCTCGGCGGCCTGCTCAGCCCGGGCCAACTTCGGCAGCACCTCGCCTTGCAGCCGTGCCACCTCGGCCTGCGCCACGGTGTAGCGACCATGGGCTTCGACCAGCGTGGAATACAGCGACAGGCCCTTGGCCTCGCGCTCGATCGTCAGAACCTCCAGCTCGGCTTCGCCGGCGCGGATCTCCGGCTGCGCGCGGCTGCGGCTGCCCAGTGGCATGGACAGGCTGGCCACCAGCGCGGTGTCGTCAGTCTCCTGCAGGCGGCGCACGCCCAGCTGCCACGACAAGTCCGGCGAGGCCGCCGAACGCGCCAGCTGCAGTCGTGCCTGCGCGATCCGGCGGGCATCGGCAAACTGCGCCAACTCGGGAGTGCGCTCCAATTCCTCGGCCAGCGACTGCATGGACGCGATCGCCGGCAGGGTCATGGGATCCGCCGCGGCCACCTCGAAGCTCGGAGCACGTTCGCCCCAGAGGGCAGCAAGGTGCTGCCGGGCGGCAATGCGCTGCTGCTCGGCCCGATCACGGGTCAATTCTGCTCTCGCCAGTGCTGCTTGTGCGGTGAGCATCACCGATTCGGGAGACGCGCCAGCCTGCAGGCGCTGCCGGGCAGCGGCGACGGTCCGCTGGCGCTGGCCGACATCCATGTTCGCCAGGCTGCGTTGCCGGTCGGCACCGACAACGGCCAAATAGCGCTGCGCCGTCTCGGCGAGCAGGTCCAGCCGCCCGGTCTCGCGCTGCACGGCCAGTGCATCAATCCGGCTTTGGGCCAAGGTGCGGCGGGCGTCGAGCTTGCCGCCGCGCTCCAGGACCGAGCTCAGGCTCAAGGTCAACTCCGCGCTGTCCAGGCCACGGGCCGCGCCCGTGCCCAGCGCATTTTCAACCTCCGCCCCCAACGTCCACGGTGGCCGCTGCACGGCCTGGTCGCGCTCGGCAGCGAGCACCGTGGCTCGCGCATCGACCAGGCGCAGCTCGGGGTGGGTTTGGGCCACGCGTGCAAACGCGTCGTCCAAGGTCATCAGCTCTTCTGCTGTCGCCGGCGTTGCCGCCGCGCTCAACAGTAGCCACGCGGCCAGGGCCGCCAATCGCACATGCATGAAGTACTCCAGAATTTTCGATAGCCAACAGGGATCCGGCGCACGCCGGCGCGCATCACCCTGCGATCGGCGGCCGGAACGGCGCGAGCAGGTGCTCATGCCGATATCTGTCCGCATGGGCTGTCGCCGACGGCCAATGCCGGCCGATATGAGCAATGGCCAACACTATTTCTGGAGCCGGCGCGGCCTGGCTACAGCACAGCACCAGCTGCTGTAGCCGGTGCAGCGCGGCGTCTACGCCACGCTCGGAAGCTGGTGATGCCACTGCCGGGTCATGGTCGGCCGCGGCCAGATGGGTTTGAGCATGGAGCTCGCCAACCACTGCCAGCACCGGCTGCGTCACAAGGCCCACGGCCAAGTGCGCCAGCAGCAGCCAGCGCAGGCCACAGCTCAGCCGGCCAAGCGCTGTCATGCAGGCGTTTTGCGCGCGTCGGCACGCGCCCGGCGAGCATCACCCAAGATCTCGAAAGCCTCCTTGATCACATACAGGCCGATCAGGGCGCCGATCACGAAATCCGGGTAGGGGCTGGCCAGCCACCACACCAACAGGCCGGCCAGAATCACCCCAACGTTGGCCACCACATCGGCGCGGGTAAACAGCCAGGTCGCTCGCAGATGCACTTCGCCAGACTTCAAGGGGGCGAGCATACGGAGCACCTTCAGGTTCACGGCCAGCGAGACCAGAGCGGTACCGATCATCCAACCGCTGACCGGCTCGGCGCCGTACATCACCCGGCGGCCGACTTCGACCAGCACGCCTACGCCCAGCACCAGCAGCACGCTGCCACTGACCCACGCGGCGTTGGCCTTGAAGCGCGCCGTGCGCCCGATAGCGACCAGGCCAATGGCATAGGCGGTGGCGTCAGACAGCATGTCCAGCGCGTCAGCCAGCAGCCCGGTGGAATGGGCAATCCAGCCGGCAGTGCCGCCGATCACGGCCATCGCTGCATTCAGGACCAAGGCGATCCAGAGGATGCGTCGCTCCTCCTTGTTCTTGGCTTCGTGGTGGCACCCGCAATCACTCATGTCTTGGTCCTCTGCTGTGTTGTTTCATTGCTTGTTTGCGCCTGGCTGTCTACGCACACCGGAACGGGCATTGGCGAGGAACCCCACGATGGCGGCGGTGCCTACCAATACCTGCGCCAGCAGCGACTGCCAGGTGGGATACAGGCCGATCCACTCGATGCGCGGCAACGCGAGCGGTGTTTGAGAGATCCAGCCCGCTTCCTGCAACGCGGCCACGCCTTTACCGATCAGGATGACCGCCATCACCGCGATGAGAATCGAGCTGATCGAAAAGAACCGGCCAATCGGCAGCCGCCTGCTCATGCGCAGCATCCAGTACGCCACCGCAGCCAACACCGCGATTCCCGCCACCAGGCCTGCGAGGATGGCGGTGGACGCCTGATCGCTCCACATCGCGATGTAGAACAAGATCGTCTCAAACACCTCGCGGTACACCGCGACAAAGGCCAGCATGAACAGGAAAACAGCCGAGCGCCGTGTCAGCGCAGTCGTCAGCTTGGCGTGCAGGTACTCCTGCCACCGCCCTGCAAGGCTCTTTTGGTGCATCCAGATGCCTACGCTGAGCAGGACAGCGGCAGCGAACAAGGCCGAGACGCCCTCAGTGACTTCCCGGTTCGCACCGCTGATATCAACAAAGTAAGTGGCCACTGCCCAGGTAGCTGCGCCTGCCAACAACGCGCAGATCCAACCCGCATGCACATACGGCAACACATCAGACCGCTCGGCTTTACGCAAGAACGCCACGATACCAATCACGATCAGCAGCGCTTCCAGTCCTTCGCGTACCAAGATGGTAAAGCTGCCTAGAAACGCGGTGCTGGCGCCTATTCGGGTGTCCTGCAGCGCCACGTCCGCGCGATCAAACAGCTGGGCAATTTGCGCTGCCTGCCCGGCAACGTCAGCCGCGGGCGCATGCTGATCCAGCTGCGCGCGGTAGCCTGCCATGGCCGTCTCGATCTCTCGCAGCAATGACGGATTGCGCGTGGCCAGCGTGGGTTCAAGCGGCTCTACACCATCCAGATAGGACGAGAGCGCAAGCTTTTTGGCTTGAGCCAGGTCCTCATCAGCGTAAGCGCGCTGGCTGGCGGCCAGTCGCTGCCGCGCCACCGCAAAGCGATCGGCTCCTGGTACCGCTTCGTTTACTGCCTGTGGCTGCGAACGCAGGTAGGCGATGATCGCGTTTGCCTGATCGGCGGGCATCGTGGTGGCAAGATCGGCCTCTCGCGTGCGTGTCAGCGCTTCGAGCGAGGGAATGTGCGTATGGGCCTCGGCACTGGTGCGCCATAACGCCTCACCTTGAGCCTTGGCTTGCGAGGAGTACCCCAAGCTGCCCACATAGAATGCCAACGCCCAGCGATCACTTTCTGACAGCCCAGAGAAGCTGACCATGCCGGTACCCGGCACACCCTGGGAAATGACCTCGTACAACGACAGCGGCGTTCGCTGCGCGGCGCGAGTGGCATCGGTGAACGCGATCGGCGGCGGACTTAACGCTTGCGCGGCGGGGCCATCACCGTGACCTGTGGGGCCGTGACAGGCCGCGCACTGCTGGCTGTAGATGGACGCGGCCTGGGAGGTCTTCGGCGCGCTCGCCGGAACAGCGCCGATCGGGTAGCGGGCCAACAGCGTCGTGCCGAGCCCGCGCGCCAACGTTGCCACTTGCGCCGGGTCGGCCTTCTCTGCCACCGCCTGGACCAGGCGGTCGGCCTGGGCCGTCAGCTCCTGCTGGTTCTGGCCACCGGGCAATGCTGCCAGCTGACTGCGCACGGCGCCGGCAAACTCGCTCATTTCGGCGTATTCGTTGGGGGCAATTACGCGACCGGCCTGGACCGCGCCGGGGTAGTCGACCGCGATGTAATCGAGCATCTGCCAGGTTTGGCGCAGGTCTGCTGCGGCAGGCTCCGCCTGAGCAGAAGCGGGCAGAACCCAGCCGATCAGCAAGGCAATCAGGCAGTAGCGAATCAAGGCGATGGGCAGTGGCATGGTCGTCACATGCAGCGCCGCGGCCGGAGTGGCGGCGGATACGGGTTCAGCGTAAAGTCCGTAGCTACTACGGAGTCAAGCGTACTACGAATGAAAATCAGTGAGGCTGCCGACGCCAGCGGATGCCACTTGGAGACGATTCGCTATTACGAGCGGATCGGGTTGCTGCCGCGCCCGGGGCGCACGGGCAACGGCTACCGGGTCTATGGCCCGGCCGACATCGAGCGGCTGCGCTTCATTGCGCGTGGCCGGGACCTGGGCTTCAGCCTGGAGGAGGTCCGCAGCCTGCTGCAGCTGGCCGGCGATGAGGAGCTTTCGTGCGGGGACGTGGACCGGTTGGCCCGCAGCCATCTGGCCGACGTGCGCGCCCGCATGGCCGACCTGCAGCGCATGGCCAGCGAGCTGGAACGGGTGATTGCCAGTTGCCATGGCGGGCAGCGGGCGGAATGCACCATCCTGTCGACGCTGCGCCAGACGACCTCGGTGGAGGCCACGCGCCAGTGACCGAACTGGACCGCTACCTCGATGCGGCCACGCGCCAGAACACGGTGCGCAGCTATGCGTCGGCGCTGCGGCACTTCGAGGTTGAATGGCAAGGCCACCTCCCAGCGACACCTGAAAGCGTGGCCCGGTACCTGGCCGCTTATGCGCAGACCTTGGCGACCAGCACCCTCCGCCAACGTCTGGCGGCCATCGCCTCTTGGCACCGCGACCACGGCTTTGTCGACCCGACCCGATCGCCGCTGGTGCGCAAGGTGCTCAAAGGCATCCAGACCCTGCACCCGGGCCAGGTCAAGCAAGCCGCGCCGCTCCAGATTCGGCGGCTGGTCGAGCTCGATGACTGGCTGGCCGCGGCGATCGCTGCGGCACATGCCCGGGGCGATGGGCCGGCGGCGCTGCGCCATCAACGAGACCGAGCGCTGGTGCTGCTCGGGTTCTGGCGGGGATTCCGTGGCGATGAACTGCTGCGTCTGGACGTGGCCCATCTCACGCTGGTGCCGGGACAGGGGATGACCTGCTTCTTGCCACGCAGCAAGGGTGATCGCCAGGCAGCCGGCGTCACCTACAAGGTGCCGGCGCTGTCGCGGTTATGTCCGGTGGAGGCGACCCAGGCGTGGCTGCAGGCGGCCGACCTGCAAGAAGGGCCGGTGTTTCGGGCAGTCAACCAATGGGGCCAGGTGAGCGCCGAAGGCCTGCATCCCAACAGCTTGGTGCGCCTGCTGCGCGAGTTGCTGACCAGTGCCGGCTTTGCCGATGCGGGGCTCCACAGCAGCCATTCGTTGCGCCGCGGCTTTGCCAGCTGGGCCAACGACCAAGGCTGGGACATGAAGGCCTTGATGGAGTACGTGGGCTGGCGCGATGTGCAGTCGGCCATGCGTTACCTGGACGGGCGTGACCCGTTTGCCCGGGACCGCATTGAAGCAAGCCTGCCCAGTCCAACCGTGCCGGTACCGGCGATGGCACTGCCGGCGCCGGAGGGCAAATCGGCCCTGCAGCTGCGCCTGCGCATGGTGCTGACCCCGTTTGCCCGCACGGGCCGCGGCGCGGCCAAGGCCCGAGGCCGAATTGAAGAGATCTGCTTGGCCCCGTTCCAGGCTGTGCGCCTGAACACCGCCAGCAGCGAGTACCAGTTGACTGCTCCCACCGATCCCGAAAGGGATCTGGATGAAATCCTGGCCACGTTGCTCGATGACATGCACCGCATGGCCGATACGCACCAGTGCTTCCTGGAAGCGTCGCTCAGTACAGACGACGGCCGGCACTGGGACTGATCCCCCTCACACCCTCCGGATCCAATGGCTACCCTTCACGAGACCGCCTACCCGCGACTGAAGCCTGATCCCACCGCCAAGGAACTGGAGGAGATCTATACCCCGACCGCCGCTGAGATTGCATTCGCCAAGCAGCTGACCACCCAGCCGGGTCCGCAGCTGGCGGTACTGATTCATCTCAAGCTCTTCCAACGCTTGGGCTACTTCACGCTGTTGGCCGACGTACCCGAGCGGATCCGGAAGCACATCGCCAAGGCCGCCCGACTCGGGCGCGTATTGGACACCGACCAGCTCGAACGCTACGACGCTTCCGGCAGCCAGCGCCGGCATATGCCGCAGCTTCGGCAATTCATCGGGGTACGTCCCCTGGATAAATCGGGCTTGGCTTGGCTGGACACAGTGGCCACCGGAGCAGCCCAGACCAAGCACACCATCCCGGACATCGTGAACGTCCTGCTCGAAGAGCTGGTGCACCATCGCTACGAACTGCCCGGTTTCCGCACTCTGGAGCTGGCCGCCATCGGCGCCCGTGAGCGGGTCAATCTGGGCTACTACCGCAGCATCAGCCACGCGCTGACGCCTGCCACGCGCACGCTCATCGACGAACTGCTGCGCGCACCGGAAGGGTCCAGGTTCACCGGCTGGCAATCACTCAAGCGCGAGCCCGGCCGGCCCACCAACAAGGAAGTTCGGTTCTACCTGCAGCACATCCGCATGCTGCAGCAGTTGGCCGACCAGCTGCCTCCCATCGATGTGCCGGTGCCCAAGCTCAAGCAGTTCCGTGCAATGGCTCGGGCCTATGACGCCAGCGAGCTGGCCGAACTGGCTCCGGACAAGCGCTATGCGCTGGCCACCATCTTCATTCGCGCCCAGCATGCCAAGACACTGGATGATGCAGCCGAGTTGTTCATCAAGCAGGTGCGCGGGCTGGAGAACACGGCCCAGCAGAAATTGCTGGCCTACCAGCTCGAACATGCCAAACGGGCCGACTTCCTCATCGGCCAGCTCAAGGAAATCCTGCAGGCCTATCAGCTAGACGGCAGCGATAGTCAGCGCGTGGATGCCATCGACAACAGCCTGGAAGCGGAAGTGTCGACCTTGCTGGCCGAATGCGAAGAACATATGGCCTACGCCGGGAAGAACTACCTGCCTTTCATGCTGCAGCCCTATGGCGCGGTCAGGCCGCTGCTGTTCAATGGGCTGGAGCTGATGAAACTTCGGGCGACCAGCCACGACGCCGGCATGGAGCCGCTGATCGCAGCGGTGCTCTCGCTGCGCAACCAGCGCCGTGAGCTGATCGAGGTCGCCTCCCTCGGTTTGGACCCGGAAAAGGACTTTGACTGGATGTCCAAGCTCTGGTGTCAGCACGTGTTCGGCAAGCGGGCCAGTGCAGCCGGCGCCGGCTGGATGCACCGTAAGTACTTCGAGCTGGCCGTGCTGGTGCAGGTCAAGGACGAACTGAAGTCCGGAGATCTCTTCATTCCCAGCAGCGAACGGTTTGATGACTACCGTGAGCAGCTGGTCGATGAAGCCACCTTGGCCCAGGAACTGGAAGCCTACGGCCAGGTGTCAGGCCTGCCCACCGACGCCGAGTCTTTCGTGGCGGGATTACGTGCACAACTGACCTCCCTGGCCGATGAGGTCGACGCGCGTTTCCCGGAGAACGTACATGCGGACATCCTGGATGGGCGCCTGGTGCTGCGGAAGGGGCAACGCGCCGAAGTCTCCAGCGCGATTACCACGGTGGATCGCCTCATCGCCGAACGGCTTCCAGAATCCAGCATCGTCGATGTCCTGATCGATGCCAGCCAATGGCTGGATCTGCACCGTTTCTTCCGCCCGATCGCCGGCACCGAGAGCCAGGTCGAAGATCTGCCCCGACGTGTGATCACCACGCTATTCTGCTACGGCTGCAACCTGGGGCCGACGCAGACGGCGCGGTCGATCAAGGGCTTCAGCCGGCGCCAAGTCGCTTGGCTCAACCTGAAATACGTGACCGAGGATGTGCTTGAGAAGGCCATCGTGGAGGTCATCAATACCTACAACAAATTCGACCTGCCTGGCTATTGGGGCGCCGGCAAGAGCGCATCAGCTGATGGCACGAAGTGGAGCGTCTACGAGGACAACCTGCTGTCGGAGTATCACATCCGCTACGGCGGCTACGGTGGCATCGGCTACTACCACGTGTCCGACAAATACGTAGCGCTGTTCAGCCACTTCATTCCCTGTGGCGTGCACGAGGGCATCTACATCCTCGACGGTCTGTTGGCCAACACTTCCGACATCCAGCCTGAGATCGTCCATGGCGACACGCAGGCCCAAAGCTATCCGGTCTTCGGCCTGGCCCACATGCTGGGCATCCAGCTGATGCCCCGGATCCGGAACATCAAGGACCTGACATTCTTTCGGCCCGAACCGGGTAGGGCTTATAAGAACATCCAGGCACTGTTCGGGGACAGCATCGACTGGCAACTGATCGCCACCCATCTCCACGACATGCTGCGGGTGGTGATCTCAATCCGATTGGGCAAGATCACCGCGTCCTCGATCCTGCGCCGGCTGGGCACCTACAGCCGGAAGAACAAGCTGTACTTCGCCTTCCGGGAACTTGGCAAGGCCGTTCGAACGCTGTTCTTGCTGCGCTACATTGATGACAATGAGATCCGCAAAACGATCCATGCTGCCACCAACAAGAGCGAGGAATACAACGGCTTCGTGAAATGGGTGTTCTTTGGCAGCCAGGGGATCATTGCTGAGAACGTCCAACACGAGCAGCGCAAGATCATCAAGTACAGCCAGCTGGTGGCCAACATGATCATCCTCCACAACGTGGAAGGCATGAGCCGGA
>NZ_JASCOZ010000086.1 GCF_029960115.1 Stenotrophomonas sp. PS02289 | reverse complement strand
GCGCCGGGCCGCGCGGCAGTGCGGCCCGGCTTCCGGTCAGGGCCGGCCGGGCGGCGAGGGCGGATCGGGCGGCCGGGGCGGCTCGGGTGCACGGATGGCCTGCCACGGTGCCGTGGTGACCGTCAGTGTCTGCTCGCTCCCGTTGCGCTGCACCACGACCGGTACCGTCGGCGCGCGGCTGTGGGTCAGTGCCGAGGTCAGCGCGGTCACACTGCTGATGGCGTGTCCGTCAACGCGCAGCACGCGGTCGCCCGCATTCACCCCGTAGCGCCCTGCTGGGCTGGCCGCCAGCACGCTGACCACGCCATCTCTCGCCTCCAGGCTCAGATGGGTACCGTTGCTTCGCACGTCCATGCGCGACGTCTCGGTGCGTCCGCCCTGCGAGCAGGCGGCGGTGGCAAGCGCCAGAGCCGCCAGTCCGATGCGGAACAACGTGGCATTCATCAGGCGCTCCGGGTGGCGACGGCGGGCGGGACGGCCGCGGCGCGGTGGGCCGGGCCGAACACGGCGATCTGACCCAGCAGCCACAGCAGCACGGCACCGATGGGCAGATAGCTGGCCGGCATGCGTGGCAACTCATACGCACTCATCAGCCACAGGTTGATCGAGTAGGCAAGCAGCATGCCCAGCACGATACCCACCGTTGCCAGCAGGAAGTTTTCGGTCTGGAAGTAGCGCAGGATCTGCCCACGGGTCGCGCCCAGCGCACGGCGGATGCCGATCTGCTTGGTCCGCTGCTGCACCCAGAAGCTGGCCAGGCCGACGATGCCCAGCGCGGTGACCACCAGCAACGCCACGCACACCGTGATCAGCAGGCCGACCATCGCGCGGTCGTTCTGGAAGTACTTTTCGCGCTGCTCCTCATAGGTGAGCTTGCCGCGCACCATGCGGTTGGTGTCCACCTTTTCCAGCGCGGCTACTGCCGCATTCAGCACTTCCTGACGACGCGACGGGTCGGTGACACGGATCAGATAAAGACCCAGGTCATAGTTCACCCGCACCGGCAGCATGATGGAGTAGCCGGTGTCGGCCTCGACCGTTACCGGACGCGCCAGCTCCTTCACCACGCCGACGATGCGCAGCGGCATCTTGCCACTGTAGATGGTCTTGCCGACCGCCTTCCCGTCCGGGAACAGCTTGAGCGCGGCGCGGTTGCTCAGGATCACCGCCGAACCCCGCTGTTCGATGGTGGGATCCTTTTCCACGTCTTCCAGATGTGCGTACTCATCGGCCTGGAAGTCGCGGCCTGCAACCAGCTCCAGTCCCATGGTATCGAGGGTGCCTTCGCTGACCATGTACTGCGCGGCGTTGAAGTTCGGCCGCTCCTGGTCGGGAATGAGCGACACACTGGTGTTCCACGAATTGCGGCGGAAGGGGAGCTGGTTGAGCGGCACCGCGTTCTTCACGCCCGGAATGGCGCGCAGCGCGGCGAGGTCTTCACGGGTGCGGGCGGTGGCGTTCACCTGCGTGCCGATGCCCCCCAGGCGCACCTCCAGCAGTTCCTTCTCGGCGATGCCGCTGGGCTGGTTGATCTTCTCCAGCCGTTGCCCGATCAGGAAAAGTGCGTTGCAGACGATCGCACAGGTGAGCGCGATCTCCAGCACGATCAGGGCCGCGGCGGTCTTGTGCCGGCGCAGCGTGGTCAGAATGGGACGGATATCCATGGTGTGCTCCGGATACTTACTGCGACTTGAGTTGGATGGCGGGGGTGACCTGCATCGCGCGCAGCGCCGGCAGGAAGCCTGCCAGCAGGCTGGCCGCCAGGGTCAGACCGAACGTGAGCAGCAGCATTGAACCGTCGAGCGTGGCCAGCGCGGCGTAGTCCACCGGCTGCTGGCGAACGGCATACAGGCCGAGCATGGCCAGCCCCAGGCCGAGGATGCCGCCGGCCAGTCCCACCGTGCCGGCCTCGACCAGCGACTGCAGGAAGATCTGTCCGCGGCTGGCCCCGAGCGCACGACGCACGCCGATCTCGCCGCTGCGGCGCAGGAACTTCGCCAGCAGCAGGCCCACGGTGTTGATCAGGCACACCGCCAGGAAGCCCAGCGCAAGCCACAACTGCAGACGCACGTCACTGGGAACCACCTGTTTGAAGTCCAGCCACTCCATCACGTTGCGCAGTCGCACGTTGGACGGACGCTGGAAACGACCGGCCGCCTTCTGCTGGGCTGAGTAGTTCTCCAGGTACGCGCGGTAGTCGGCGGCATCGCTGGCCGACTCAAGCTCCACCCAGTACTGCATCCACACGCAGGGCGCATTGAGTGCGGTTTCCTCACCGTTCGCATTGCCCCAGCAGTTCATGTTGCCGTTGCGGCCAAACTTGAGGTCCAGTGCGGTGGAGACCGGCACGAAGATGTCTTCGCTGTCGCCGTAGCGACCGGTTTCCAGGTCGTAGAAGTGCGGGTTGGGGTTCCAGGTTTCCAGCACGCCCACCACGTTGAAGGTGTGGCCGTCCATGCGCAACGGGCGACCCACGCTGTTCTGTCCATTGAACAGCTTGTCGTTCAGCGCCTTGGAGATTACCGCCACCCGGCCGCGACCTTCATCCTGGTCGGCTTTCCAACCCTGGCCATACTGGAACGGCGTATCGAACATCGCGAAGAAGTCGGTCGACGTATAACGCGCATCGGTGGTGAACGGACGCAGCGTGCTGCTGTCCGGCTCCACCGTGACGCCGCCGCCGGTCATCAGCGCCTGGTACTTGGCTTTCTTCTCACGCAGCAGGGTTTCGCCGTCGTAGCGGGTGACCTGCTCCTCCGGTTCCTCGCTGGGCTGGTAGCCGATCATCGGGCGCGGATCGAGCTGGACATTGAACAGACGATCGCTCTTCTGCGGAATCGGGTCGCCGGAGAGCACATGGAACACAGTCAGCGTGGTCATCGACGCGCCGATGCCCAGCGCGATGGCGATGACCATCAGCGCGGTCAGCACCTTGTTGCGCCGGAAACTGCGCAGGGCCAATCGGAAGTAGTAGGCGATCATGGCAGGCCTCACTCGTTGACCGAGGCAACAACGGGACGCGGCGTGGCCAGTACCGGTTCGCGCACCAGGTCGGTGGCCTGGCCATCGACGATGTGCACGTTGCGCTGCGCGCGCGCGGCCAGTTCCGGATCATGGGTCACCATCACGATGGTGGTGCCGGCCGCGTTGATCTCTTCCAACAGTTCCATCACCCCGCGCGCCATCTGGCTGTCCAGGTTGCCGGTCGGTTCGTCGGCCAGCAGCAGGCGCGGGTTGCCGGCCAGGGCGCGGGCGATGGCGGCGCGCTGCTGCTGACCACCGGACAGTTCCGACGGGTAGTGCTTCATGCGCGAACCCAGGCCGACCTGCTTGAGCGCATGTTCGATGCGCTGGCGGCGCTCGGCCGCCGGCATGCCGCGGTAACGCAGCGGTACGTCGACATTGTCGAACAGATTCAGATCCGAAATGAGATTGAAGCCCTGGAAGATGAAACCGATCTTCTGGTTGCGCAGCTTGCTGCGGGCGTCATCGCCGAGCTTGCTCACATCCTGGCCGTCGAGCAGGTAGGTGCCGCTGGTGAAGGTTTCGAGCAGACCGGCGATATTGAGGAAGGTGGTCTTGCCGGAGCCGGACGGACCGGTCACGGCGACGAACTCGCCCTCTTTCACGTGCAGGTCCAGCGACCGCAGGGCATGGGTCTCCACCTGTTCGGTGCGGAACACTTTGGCAACCGAGCGCATCTCAAGCATGACAGTTTCCTTCTGGAAGTCGTAAGGGTTAATTGACGGACACGCGCTCGGCATCGCCGAACAGATCACTGCCTGACACCACGACGCGTTCGCCGGGTTGCAGGCCGGAAAGGATTTCCACTTCGCCCAGGCTGCTCACGCCCAGTTGCACGGGGCGACGGATGGCGACGCTGCCGTCCATCACGTAAGCCTGGCCATTGCCTTGTTCAACGAACGGGCCGCGTTCCACCTTCAGCACGTTGCGCCGGGTGTCGAGCACCACCCGGGCCTGCATGCGCTGGCTCTGACGCAGGCCTTGAGGCTGCTTGTCCGTGAAGCGGATGCGGGCATTCACTTCGCCGGCGACCACTTCCGGCGACACGGCGCTGATCTCGCCCGGGAACGGCTGGCCGTTGCCGCTGGTGAGCTGGGCCGGAATGCCGATGCTCAGGTCACGGGCGAAGCTTTCCGGCACCTTGATCTCGATCTCGAAGCGCGACAGATCGACCACGCCCAGCACCGGCGCGTTGGCCGGCACCTGGGTGTGCTGGGTGGCCTGGACCTGACCGACCTGCCCATCGAACGGCGCACGCAGCGTCAGCGCGTCCACTTGGCGCTGCACTTCATCCACCACCGCGCGCTGGCGGTCGGCGAGCAGGCGCTTGTTGCGTGCGTCCAGGTCCGCGCCCTGGCCCTGCAGGCGGGCGTCGGTCTGGGCATTGGCCAGCGAGATGTCGGCCTTCTTCAGGGTGTCGTTGGCCTTGGCCAGGTCGATCTGCGGCACCGCACCGCCGTCGTAGCCGCGCTGGTAGCGCTGCAGGTCGCGCTCGGCGGCCTGGCGTTCAATGCTGGCCTGATCGGTGTCCTTGCGTGCCTTGGCCCGGGCCAGGGTGGCATCGAGCTGGGCGCGGCTGGCTTCGGCTTCCAGGCCGGCCAGGGTGGCCTGTTCCTGGGCCAGCTTGCTTCGCAGTTCCGGGCTGTCGATCACGGCCAGCTCCTGGCCCTTCTTGACCACGTCACCGGCGACCACCTTCAGATCCACCGTGCCGGCCGAGATGGCGTACAGCACCGGGCTGTTGGCGGCGATCACGCGACCATCAGCGGCGATGTCGCGGACCAGGTCGCCCTTGGTGACCTCGGCAATGCGGACACGGCTGCTGTCGATCGAACGGCTGGCCCCCAGCCAGGCCCGTACCGCAAAGCCAATGGCCAGCAGTACCACCAGCGCGGCCAGGCCGGGCCACAGCCAGCGTTTCCAGGGGGCGGCGGTGGCCGTCGGGGCGAAGGATTGGTCCTGGGCGGAAGTGTCGCGGATCATCGGGCTCGTTCGCGTTGGGTCTGCGGAAGTACAAAGCAGACTCCGTGCCAACTTTTCGCCTTTGAGAAACAATGAGTTACGGGCGGGCTATCCCTGTCCGGGTGTCCGCGGACACTCTCGCGGACACTTTTGTTAAGCGGACACGCACCAAGCCACCCGGGCCGCCACGCTAGAATGCGAGGTTCTACAGCAGGGATACGACGCTATGTGCGGCATTGTGGGTGCGATCGCCGATCGCGATGTGGTTCCAGTTCTGATCGAAGGCCTCAAGCGCCTGGAATATCGCGGCTACGATTCCTCCGGCATTGCCGTGATCGACAAGACCCAGGCCCTGCCCGACGTGCGCCGTGTGCGCCGCACCGGCCGTGTGGCCGAAATGGAAAAGGCGGCTGCCAGCGAGGGCTTCGATGCCCAGCTGGGCATCGGCCACACCCGTTGGGCCACCCACGGCGGCGTGACCGAAGCCAATGCCCACCCGCACATCAGCCAGGGCGTGGCGCTGGTCCACAACGGTATCATCGAGAATCACGAAGAGCAGCGTGAAAAGCTGCGCGCGCTGGGCTACGTGTTCGAGTCGCAGACCGACACCGAGGTCATTGCCCACCTGATGCACCATCACCTGAAGGGCGGCGACACCCTGCTCACTGCGCTGCAGCGCACGGTGAAGGAGCTGACCGGTGCCTACGCGCTTGCGGTGATGAGCCGCGCCGAACCCAACCACTTCGTGTGCGCCCGCATGGGCTGCCCGCTGCTGGTCGGCCTGGGCGAGGGCGAGAACTTCGTGGCCTCGGACGTGTCGGCCATCGTCTCGGCCACCCGCAAGGTGATCTTCCTGGAAGAGGGCGACACCGCTGAAGTCAGCCGTGACGGCGTGCAGGTGTATGACGAGCACGACCAGCCGGTCACCCGCAACGTGCATCTGTCTGACGTGTCGCTGGCCTCGCTGGAGCTGGGCCCGTACCGCCACTTCATGCAGAAGGAAATCCACGAGCAGCCGCGCGCGCTGGGCGACACCATCGAAGCGGCGATCGACGCCGGTGGTTTCCCGGCCGAGCTGTTCGGCAAGAACGCCGAAAGCGTGCTGGCCGGCATTGAAGGCGTGCAGATTCTCGCCTGCGGCACCAGCTACTACTCGGGCCTGACCGCGCGCTACTGGATTGAATCCATTGCCGGCCTGCCGTGCAGCGTGGAAATCGCCAGCGAATACCGCTACCGCGCCGCCTACGCCAATCCCAAGCACCTGATCGTCACCATCTCGCAGTCGGGCGAAACCCTGGACACGATGGAGGCGCTGAAGTACGCCAAGAGCCTGGGCCACACGCACACCCTGTCCATCTGCAACGTGCCGGAAAGCGCGATTCCGCGTGCCAGCGAGCTGGTCTGCTACACCCGTGCCGGTGCTGAAATCGGCGTGGCTTCGACCAAGGCCTTTACCACCCAGCTGGCCGCGCTGTTCCAGCTGACCGTGGTGCTGGGCAAGCTGCACGGCCGCGTCGACGCCGCGCAGGAAGCCGAGTACCTGGAGCAGCTGCGCTTCCTGCCGGGCAGCGTCCAGCACGCGCTGAACATGGAGCCGCAGATCGCCGCCTGGGCCGAGCGTTTCGCACGCAAGAACAGCGCGCTGTTCCTCGGCCGTGGTCTGCATTACCCGATCGCGCTGGAAGGCGCGCTCAAGCTCAAGGAAATCACCTACATCCACGCCGAAGCCTACCCGGCGGGCGAGCTCAAGCACGGCCCGCTGGCGCTGGTGGATGAAGACATGCCGGTGGTCGTGATCGCCCCCAACGACAGCCTGCTGGAAAAGGTGAAGTCGAACATGCAGGAAGTTCGCGCCCGCGGCGGCGAACTTTTCGTGTTCGCCGACCAGGACAGCAACTTCGCCGAAAGCGAAGGCGTGCATGTCATCCGCACCCCGCGCCACGCCGGCGTGCTCAGCCCGGTGGTGCACACCATCCCGGTGCAGCTGCTGGCGTACCACACCGCGCTGGCGCGTGGGACGGACGTGGACAAGCCGCGTAACCTGGCAAAGAGCGTGACGGTCGAGTAACGCCGTTGCTGATGGGAAAGCCGTAGAGCGGGGCTCTGCCCCGCTGCTGTTGGCGAAAATGGCCGGTCAGTGACCGGCCATTTTTCGTTCGTGTACGTAGGGACACGCCATGCGTGTCCGCTCTCCGCGCGGCAACGAACACCCGTCGCCCTCGTCTACGCACCCTTCGCAAGCCTCATCGACGAGGCTGCTCAAGTCATACCCCTGAAACAAGCCGCGATCATCCTGTCTGGTCGGCTGTTACCAACGCATACAGCGCGCAACCGTGTTCAATGATCGATTCGAGCAAAGGCTCAAGGAGATGGCAACGGATGTCCAAGGGGGATCTGATCAGGACCGAATGGCTCATAGCACTGTGGTCACTGCTTCCAACTCTCGCGTACCTGGCGAAGGATGGATGGGGAACGGCGTTGGCTGTCTATGCCTGCTGCATCGGGGTGCCGCAGCCTTTCCTTCTCATCCCGTATTATCTGGAGCGGCGTAAGCGTAGGCGATGGTACCGTTGACCAGAGATGGGAAGGCGATGGATGACTAAAGGCGACCTCATCAGGACTGAATGGGCCTTCGTGCTATTCGCACTGCTTCCTGCCCTTGCTTATCTCGCGAAGGACGGTTGGGAGACGGCATTGGCCGTCTACGCATGCGCCATTGGCGGAGTGCAGCCATTCCTGCTCATCCCGTACGTCTTGGAGCAGCGCAGAAGGCGACGCGGAAAGCGTCGCCTTTAGGTGCTCATTAAGATCTACGGGGCCCGCAGATGCATTTCAGCGTCTGCAGGGACATGCCATGCATGTCCACTCTCCATGCGGATAGGCCTCGCTTGAACGCTACGCTGACTTCGCGCCCCGCGACTTCTTCACCTTAACCACCGGCTTATCCACCGACAGAATGATGCGTCCAGGCTCTTCCTCGATCAGAAGCCGACTACGCGCCGTGCCACCCAATCGGTGTATCCACATCCCGCGCATCTTGAAGTAGGGCACGTAGGTCCCGTCCACGATGACGGGGCGGCCGTCTGGTCCGTTCAGTACGCCAATGCGTACATATCGTGGCTTGTACCAGCCGGCACTCGGCTTCTTGCTCTCTTTACTCGGCGACTTTTCCTGCGAATCTTGCATGATGTACCTCCATCGAGAAGGTCCCTCGCCGGGATGGCGAGGGAGTCGGGAGGCTGATCTCCGTTTGAAAAAAACGGCGCGACGTATTTCCTCGGGGGTGTTGTATTCGGCCACCCTCCCGACGTGTTACGTCATGTGCTTCAAGTTTTTCAGGAGAGATCAGGCTCCTGAGGCACACCATGCACGGTGAAGGCATCAAATGGGGAACTAGGTTTTCGGAACGATATCGCGACTGAGCAGGATGATCTCGATATCGGTCGTGTTGTGACAACAACGGTCGCATCTGACCCGGAATTTGAGGCCATGTGCGCAGATGCCGCCGAGACGCATTTCGGTCCACCGGTCAGCTGACGTGTCGCGAATCACTACATGCTGCGCTACAACTACTCACCGTAGGCGAAGGGATGACCAAGGTCGCGCGTGATGCAGGTGTGTCAGGCCAGTGCCGTGCAAAAAGGTGAGTGCAAGCTGCTCGAAATCCAACAGGATGCATCGGCTGATCACGGGTGCAGGTAGGGCGTGCAGGCGAGCTCTGTGGTCTTTCGCCCTTGGCCATCCAGTATTTCCAACGTATCGCCGTTCCATCGGCTACCGCGATACCTGTCGCTCACCGTGACCACCCACGCGCCGGCCAGCAATTCTTCCTCATGCAGGACTTCGTCCTTCGGCGTGGTCACCCGGGCAATGACGAACGTGCCGCCCGGTGCGAAACGCCGGATCAGGCGGACCCGGGCTTTCCGGTTGGGATGCATGCGGGAGCAGGGAAGCTCGGTGTCCAGGCGATAGCCAGCGTCGCGTACGCCCTGTGCGGCCACGCGTAGCGGTGCCGGGTCGGTGCCAAACTTCCCCGCCTGTTCGACCAACGCGTCCTCCACGCACTGCAATATGCGCACGTCCTTCTCGTCCTGCGGCGCATCGAACCAGGCGTGCAGATCGAAGCTGTCAGCCAGGAATTCGCCCACACCATTTGCGGCTCCCGTTGAAAGCGTGCGCTCGGCTTCCGCATTCGGCCCCAGGTAGATGACGAGCCGCCGTAGCCCATTGAAGTCGTACTTCTTTGGCAGGTAATGGCGAAGGATATCCAGCACGTGGTCGCTGGCCTCCCGAAGGCGGCCTATCTCTTCCCTGCCGCCTACGTTGGGCAGCACCATGACATCGCGAAGGTACACGGTCAGTTCTATTGACGGGGCGGTACTGGATCATTCCCGGTCGCGGTAGGCAGGTCAAGCATCACGCAACGCGTTGCAGGTGCTTTCCCCCGGAAGGAATGGCCGTCTATCTGGATGCGTGCATTGAAGAGAGCGAAGGTGATGTTGCGTTCATCGCAAGGGCACTGGGCGACATCGCTCGTGCACAAGGGATGACCAAGGTCGCGCGTGATGCAGGTGTGTCAGGCCAGTGCCGTGCATAAAGGTGAGTGCAAGCTGCTCGACATCCAGCAGGATGCATTGGCTGATCACGGGTGCAGGTAGGGCGCGCAGGCGAGCTCTGTGGTCCTTCGCCCTTGGCCATCCAGTATTTCCAGCGCATCCCCGTTCCAGCGGCCGCCGCGATAGTCGTCCCCCACCGTGACCACCCATGCGCCGGCCAGCAGTTCCTCCTCATGCAGGACTTCGCCCTTCGGCGTAGTCACCCGGGCAATGACGAACGTACCGCCTGGTGCGAAACGCCGGATCAGTCTGACCCGGAACTTCCGGCTGGGGTGGGTGCGGGAGCAGGGCAGCTCGGTGTCCAGGCGATAGCCAGCGTCGCGTACGCTCTGTGCTGCGTTGCGTAGCAGCTCCGCATCGGTACCGAACTCAACGGCGCGCTCGACCAATGCGTCTTCCACGCACTGCAGTATGCGCACGTCTCGCTGGTCCTGCGGGGCATCGAACCAGCCATCCAGATCGAAGCTGTCAGCGAGAAACTCGCCGACACCACCGGTGGCCACTGGCGACAATATCCGCTTGCCGTCCGTGTTCGGGCCGAGGTAAATGACCAGTCGCCAAAGGTCATTGAAGTCGTACTTCTTCGGCAGGTAATGGCGAAGGGTATTCAGTACATGGTCGCTGG
The DNA here is from genome assembly GCF_029960115.1 of Stenotrophomonas sp. PS02289. Classification (GTDB taxonomy): domain Bacteria; phylum Pseudomonadota; class Gammaproteobacteria; order Xanthomonadales; family Xanthomonadaceae; genus Stenotrophomonas. The sequence goes on along the minus strand of NZ_JASCOZ010000086.1, from coordinate 8,042 downwards.
CGGCGCGAAGACGGAGGTTGCCTTCTCTGCTGTGTTCGGTGGGTAACACCATGACATCACGAAGGTACACGGTCAGTTCCATTGACGGGGCGGTACTGGATCATTTCCCAGCAGCGGCAAGCAGGTCAAGCATTTCACGTAACGCTTTCTTGAACGCGCGGAGTCGGACGGTTCTATGAAGTGCCGGGCTGATACGGACGTTGAAGGTGCCACTCAATGGCTTTTGTGGGCGACGGCGCAGCGCCTTACACGTCGCCAGGTAGTCATCCACTGCTTCTTGGAAGGCCGCCTGCAATTCCTTGGGTGAATCGGCCTGATAGGTCACCAGATCATCAATGAAGAGAATCCTTCCCCTGCAGACCATGCTCTCGAGATCCAGCTCGGCAGTGCCTTCGTAGCCGGCGCACTTGATGATGTTCATTTCTTCTGTGCGCTCTACCTGACGAGTACAGCAGCGACGCTAGCTCAAGCCTGCGGATAGAGATTTCGGATATGTGTCATCTGCCGGCAGGTGCTTGCGGTCCAATCCTGAATAGGCAGCGGATGTGCCAAAGCTGTCCACTCGAAAAACTTTAGCCCGGTCGGCCCGGAACATTCAGCGCCGGTTCTACGCCCGGTGCGATGCTCGGAGTCGTCAACCGGTTCTGCGACGAACTGTCACTTGACTCACTCAGTACCCTGCAACAGGAACCAGAATGAACGTTCGTGAACTTCTGCAGCTGAAGAAACAAGCCGTCATCACCATCGACGTGGAAGACACCATCGGTGCCGCCGCGCACAAGATGAGTGCGAACAAGATCGCCGCGCTGGTGGTCACCCGCGACGACGTGCCGGTCCGGATCATTTCCGAGAAAGACATCGTACGCAGCCTCGCCGACGACGGTCCGCAGGCCGGCCGCCGGGTCATCTCCTCGCTGCCGTCAGCCGGGCTGGAGGGCATCTCACCGGAGGCCACGCTCAAACAGGCGATGGCACTCATGACCTATTCGCGGCACCGACATCTGATGGTGACCGAGGGCGACCGCTTGGTCGGCATCCTCAGCCTGGGCGACATCGTCAAGAACCTACTGGGCGAGCTGGAGCTGGAGAAAGCGGTGCTGCAGGACATTTACATGGCGGCGCATTGATGTCGTGATCGTTGTGGGTAGCGGGGCAGAGCCCCGCTCTACCTTGCGCCCTGAAGCCGGCACCTCGCCTTAACAAAACTTGCACATTCCTGAAGGCGATCCGATAATGGCTGCAATTGCAACTCATTTGCATTGGTGGCCGTCCGACTGACGCAGCGCTGGCCAATGCGGTCACCGCTTTCCCGTCAGGAGTTACGTTCGATGCCTTCCCCCACTTTGAATCCGGCCCGCGTGCCCTTCACGCGTCTGCCGGCCCTGCGCATGAGCGCGCTGTCGCTGGCCCTGCTCGCCGCCGCCCCGGCGTTCGCTGATGGCCTGGCCGCCGATGTGGACCAGGCGCAGACCCTGGACACCTTGAATGTACGGGCGGACCGCGACGCCAATACGGAAGGCTCCCGAAACTACGGTGCCAAAGCCACCACGCTGTTCAAGGGCGTGCAGAGCATCCGCCAGACCCCGCAGCCGGTCACGGTGATCTCCCGTCAGCTGCTGGACGATCGTGCCCTGCTGGACCTGCACGATGTGCTGCAGAACACCCCGGGCGTGACCGTCGACTACGTCGACAGCGAGCGCGTGACCTACTTCTCGCGTGGCTTCTCCATCGACGCGCTGCAGATCGACGGCCTCTCGATCGACCAGTCCGGCTCGGTGTTCATCCAGCCCGATACCGCCGTGCTGGACCGCGTGGAAATCCTGCGCGGTGCCGCGGGCCTTCTGAAGGGCGCGGGCAACCCGTCGGCGACGGTCAACATGGCGCGCAAGCGTCCGACCGAAACCTTCCAGGCCAGCGGCGCGCTGAGCCTGGGCAGCTGGGATCGTCGCCGTGCGGAGGCCGACGTGTCCGGCCCGCTCAACAGCGCCGGCACGGTACGTGGCCGCCTGGTCGCCGCATATGACGAAAAAGACTTCTTCCAGAAGGCGCGTGAGGAAGAAAAGCGCACCGTGTACGGGGTGATCGAAGCCGACCTGACGGACGCCACGCTGCTCACCGCCAGCCTGCAGCAGACCGACCTGGATGCGACCGGCTCCTGGGGTGGCATGCCCAGTGACTTCGACGGCCGCGCGCTGGACCTGCCGCGCAGCACCTACCTGGGTGCGTCGTGGAATCAGTGGAACCGGTACAACCAGCAGGCGTTCCTGTCGCTGGAGCACCGTTTCGACAACGGCTGGCGCACCGCGCTGAGCTATGCGTTCACCCGCTTCGGCTACAACGGTCCCTTCATCCAGACCTCGTTCTCGCGTTCCAACACCAGCAATCCGTATCTGGTGGACGTGGAGACCGCCATCTACGGGCCGGCAGGCAGCCACCAGAACGCGGTCAACTTCGTTGCCGAAGGTCCAATCGAGCTGTTCGGGCGCACCCATCAGCTGACCGTGGGCGCGGAAGGCCGCAACGTGAAGACGGCGAACTCGTCCGGCTACTGGGGCATCAACCGTGTGCGCAATGTCGACGCGCGCACCTGGGACCCGTACACCAGCTACGCGCCGCCGCAGGAAGGCGACGTCGGCACCTACTACGGTGGCATCAACAACGAGACGCAGCAGAAGGGCGTGTTCGCGGTGGCGCGTGTGTCGATCACCGATCCGCTGACCGCCCTGGTGGGCGCGCGCCTGAACTGGTGGGAGTACAGCGTGCCGACCAGTCCGTCCAGCAACTACAGCGTGGACCGTGAGTTCATGCCGTATGCGGGTCTGGTGTATGACCTGAGCAGCACCCTGAGCCTGTATGCCAGCTACAGCGAAATCTTCGTTCCGCAGAATGCGTACCAGGCCGACGGCCAATTGCTGAAGCCGATTACCGGCCAGGACTACGAAGCGGGTATCAAGGGCGAGTTCTTCGCCGGCCGATTGAATGCGGCGCTGTCGGCGTTCCGCATCAACAACGTCGGTCGCGCGATGGACGACACCTCCAGCGCCAACCCGTGCCTGCCGTTCTACACCACGGGCTACTGCAAGGTGGACGGTGGCAAGACCCGCAGCCAGGGCTGGGAAGCGGAGGTCAGCGGCCAGCTGACCGAAGGCTGGCAGATGATGGCTGGCTATACCAATACCCGTACCGAGTATCTGCGCGACCCCAGTGCCGCCAATCTCGGCCAGCCGCTCCGTTCGGCCGATCCCCGCCACCTGCTGCGCCTGTCCACCAGCTACCGGTTCCCCGGGGCGCTGGACAAACTCCGCGCAGGCGCGTCGGTACAGGCCCAGAGCGAGACCTACGTGACCTCGCGTGGGGTCATCTCGCGTCAGGGCGGCTATGCGGTCTACGGTGTGATGGCTGGCTATGACCTGTCCGAAGCGATCAGCCTGCAGCTCAACGTCAACAACCTGTTCGACAAGAGCTACTTCCGCAAGTACGGTCCGAACACCTTCAATACCTACTATGCAGATCCGCGCAATGTGATGTTCAGCGTGCGCGCACGCTTCTGATCGGAGCACCCGCAGAGATCAAAGCGCCGGGCATCTGCCCGGCGTTTCTGTATCTGAAGTTTCGGGTACGCCGTCGCTACGCGCGCCGGCGCACCTTGGCGTAGTTCAATTGTGCATTCTGCAGGGCGGCACGGGCGTTGGCCATCTGGGCGTCATCCAGCAGTTGTTCGCCTTGCGGCAGGAATCAGCCCTTGATGCAGGTGAAGTCCCGGAGTGCGATCTGGACGTGGCTGTCTCGGTGGAAACCTGAGCTGGGTGCGATCTCGGGGCCTTGTCGGAATGCGCCTCGGACCGCTTGGAAGTGCTCGCCGCTATCTATGCCTGCGCGCTTGGCATGGATGAACTGAAACACCGCTCGATCCAAACCCCGGAGCAGCATCTCTTCGTCCCCGGAGTTTGCTGCGGTATTTATCGGAACCTGCTCCCCCGTGACGATGCGTCGTGCGTGGAGAAGCAGGTACGCGTTCTCGAACTCCAATCGTCCGGCTCTGGTAGTCATATCCAGGCAGCGATGAACGCTGAAGATGCAGCCAACCACTGCGGGTGTGGCAATCGGACGCGCCGTCAGCCTTCGCTGGGGCTGGTTGGCCGCGGCCTCGGCGAATGTGAGGGCGCGGTCTGCGTCCCCTTCGAACATGTAGAAGCCCGGTCCCAGCCAATCGTACTGGTTATCGCTTGATGCGGGACTCAAATTTCCGGAAACAAGAGCGTCGCGCACAGTGACGTCGCAACCGTGATAGCCGATCTGCAGGTGGCCATCGTTCATCGGTAGCCGCGCTTGAGCTTGCCTGAGGGGGTGAGGATCCCCGACCTTCGGATGACTTCGTCCACCTCCTCCGGCGTCATGGTGTATATCCGCCGAATCTCCTCTTCCGGGGTCTCGGTGTTGAAGCGCCCGATAAGCGGATCGCGCTTTCGTCGATGGACGTCCAGCTTCGCACCGGCGGGTTCTCGTTGGAGTGGCTTTCGCGTAGTCATGGCGCGAGCATAAGTCAGTCGTGTGCCTGCTTTTCCATGCCCAACGTATGGTCCAAAGGATTGAGTCGATGTTGGTGGGAAAAGCGTTGGAAGATGACGCTATTTCGCACTTTTCTCAGCAACCTCAGCCTGAGAGGAGCTGCAGGCAGTGTCGCAACTAGCTCGCTTCACGGTTGGTCTGATGGGGCGCGCAGTGCATCCAGATCGCTTACCAACAGCTGGTAGGCCATTTCCCGCTTCCCCACCTCCTGCCGCAACACCCACGACGGATGCACGGTCGCAAACCCGCGCGTGCCATCCTCCAACGTATGCCAGCGCCCACGATCACGGCTCAGGTTGAATCCGCTGCCAAACACCGCCCGCGCCGCACTCGCGCCGAGGCACACGATCACCTTAGGGTTCACCTGTTCGATTTCGGCGAGCAGCCATGGTCGGCAGGCATTGATGTGGGTCACCTGCGGTTTCGAATGGATGCGCCTCTTGCCGCGCCGCTCAAAACGGAAGTGCTTCACCGCGTTGGTGAGGTAGAGCGTACTGCGGTCGATGCCCAGCTCACGCAACGCCTGGTTGAGCAGCTGCCCGGCAGGACCCACGAAAGGATGTCCGCTCAGGTCCTCGGCATCGCCGGGCTGTTCGCCGACCAGTATGATCTGCGCATCGCGCGGACCCTCGCCGAACACGGTCTGAGTGGCGGGTTCCCATAACGGGCATTGGCGGCAACTGGCTGCCGCGGTGCGCAGGCTGTCCAGGTCATCGCCACGAGCCGTGACCGGCTGGCGCTGCGGAATCGGGTGGGCGGGAATCCGGCGCTGCGGGGCCTGCGCCTGCCGGTCGTGCATCTCCTGCACGCGGTCGCCGGCGTCGCGCACCAGTGTGGGCAACAGCGACGCTTCCGGCAGGTGCTTCCAGTATTTCGCCGGCATCTCCTGCTGCATCATCCGGGTGTTCAATCGCGCAGGATTGAAGATGTTGGCGTAGTAGGTGCGCCACAGTTCCTCGCGAGCGTCTTCGGCGGGCGCGTCGCTGCGCTGTGCGCCGGCACCGAAGGCGAGCTGTTGTCCATCCCAATGCACGCTGCGGTAGGGCGTGAGAATCGACCAGCGCATGCCGGTGAAGCGGCGCTGGAAGAACGGAGCCACACGATCCACGATGTGGTGGTCCGGCTCAAACCAGGCGATGAAGGCATCCGTCTCGCCGGGCACTTCGCGGAAGCGCACAAACGCTTTCATCTTGTGGCTGTCGCGGCGCACGGCCTGGGCCAGCGCCATCGCTCGGATCACGTCCGGATCAGCGGGGTTGGAGAGCAGGGCACGTTCGCCATGGGTGATCCGCCACAGCATGCGATACAGCAGCGGCATACGCTGCGGGTCACGGTGGCACAGGCAGGTGGCGGCCAGCTCGACGAAGTCCTTGGGCACGGCCACAGCGGTAGCCGAAGACGAGGGGTTCGCCCGGTCCAGTGAAGGTGCATCCAGCAGCCCGCCCGCATCGCCTTGCAGCCAGTCCAGTTGCTCGGGGGCGACCGCGCACTGCAGCGCAAGGCGCGCGGCCGTGCGCCATGCCTCCATTGACCACGGCGGGTCCACCCGCACACTCCAACGGTCCATCTCAGCTGGCCAGCGCGTCGAACAGTGAGGCCTGTTTCGGTGGCGGGGCCAGGCGGGCGCGCAGTGCACCGGGGTTGTCCAGCGCGTTGCGTGGGTGATGGTCGGCCAGTTGTACGAACGGCAGCAGCTTGCTCATCGGCGCGCGCAGGCGGGCTACATCGGCTACGCGCAGCCGCCCGTGGCGGCGTGCCATCAGCACGCGCTTCACGTTGCGTACGCCGAGGCCGGGGACACGCAGCAGCATTTCCTTCGGGGCGCGGTTGATATCCACCGGGAAGTGCTCGGGGTGGCGGATCGCCCAGGCCATCTTCGGGTCGATGTCCAGGTCGAGCATGCCGCCCTGGGTGGTGTCGGTGATTTCTTCCACGCCGTAGCCGTAAAAGCGCAGCAGCCAGTCGGCCTGGTACAGGCGGTGCTCACGCGCCAGCGGCGGGGCCTGCACCGGCAGGATGCGGCTGGCATCGGGAATCGGGCTGAAGGCCGAGTAGTACACACGGCGCATCCGGTAGTTGCCGTACAGGCTGTCAGCGGCCGTGAGGATCTGCTGGTCGCTGGCTCCGTCGGCACCGACAATCATCTGCGTGCTTTGGCCAGCCGGGGCGAAGCGGGGCGCGCGGGGGCGGCGTCGGGGCGCTTTCGCGGCCGGCGCGGCGCTCGGTGCGACGTTGGCCGGGGCTGCGACTTTCGCCTCCTTGGCTTCCTCGATGCGCCACCGCAGCTCCCCCATTGCGCTGCGAATCGAGGGCATCGACTTCTCGGGCGCAAAGCTGGCCAGGCCGGCCTCCGTTGGAAGCTCCACATTGATCGACAGGCGGTCGGCGTGCCGGCCGGCGGCGGCCAGAAGCTCGGGTGAGGCTTCGGGAATGGTCTTGAGGTGGATGTAGCCGTTGAAACGGTGCTCTTCGCGCAGCTGGCGCGCTACTTCCACCATCTGCTCCATGGTGTAGTCGGCGTTGCGGATGATGCCGCTGGAAAGGAACAGGCCTTCGATGTAGTTGCGCTTGTAGAAGTCCATGGTCAGTGCGACCACTTCCTCCACCGTGAAGCGGGCGCGCTGCACATTGCTGGAGACACGGTTCACGCAGTACGCGCAGTCGTAGATGCAGAAGTTGGTGAGCAGGATCTTCAGCAGGGAAACGCAGCGGCCGTCGGGCGTATAGCTGTGGCAGATGCCGGGGCCGTCGGTGCTGCCGATGCCGCCGCTCGCGCGTGAATCGCGCTTGCCTGCGCCGCTGGAAGCGCAGGAGGCGTCGTACTTGGCGGCATCGGCGAGGATGGCGAGTTTGCGCAGCGTTTCCATGCGCAAACGGTAGGGGCATTCGGTCTCAATCTGTGAGATTGGGTATGTGCGTGGCTGAAGGGTTCAGGGTCAGAACGTGACCTTCACCGAATCGGCGCTGTACGTCGCTGGCCCGTGGTACACGACTTCAATATTGTTTCCATCCGGGTCCAGCACGAACGCGCCGTAGTACCCCGGATGATACGGCCGCTCACCTGGCGCGCCGTTGTCTTTCCCGCCTGCCGCAATCGCAGCGGCGTGGAAGGCATCCACCGTGGCCGCATCGCGCGCCTGGAACGCCAGATGATGGCGGCCGGTCAGCTCGCCGGCGGCGGCGGCACTGCTGGCGGTCGAAATGAACAGTTCATCGGCCCAGAAATAGTCGTCGCCTTCGCCGGCAATCGGGATGCCGATGGTGTCGAACACGGCCTGGTAGAAGCGGCGGCTGGCGGGCAGGTCGCGCACCACGAGCTGGATATGGTCGATCAGGCGGCCGCGATGCAGTTCCATGGTTTCCATGCCGGGTCCTTCGTGATGAGGAAGGGCCTGTATAGCATCGGTCGGGTTGTGGTGCCGTGGCGGGCCGGGGGAGTGGACCCACCCCCCGGCGCAAGACCCCGGCCCCCC
>NZ_JASCOZ010000085.1 GCF_029960115.1 Stenotrophomonas sp. PS02289 | reverse complement strand
TTTTTTCAGTGACGGTTGTAGTTGGGCGCGGCGGGGGGGCGGGGGCGCCCCCCCCCCACCACGAGGGGCACGACCCACGGTCGTGACCTACCGGCGGTGTAGCCACCGGTAGAGGACGGGCAGGACCAGCAGGGTGAGCAGCGTGGACGACACGATGCCGCCGATGACCACCGTCGCCAGTGGGCGCTGAACCTCCGAGCCGGCCCCGACGTTGAAGGCCATCGGCACGAAGCCCAGCGAGGCCACCAGGGCGGTCATCAGCACCGGGCGCAGGCGGCCGAGCGCGCCTTCGCGTACGGCGTCGTCCAGGCCCAGGCCGTTGTCACGCAGGCTGCGGACGAAGCTGATCATCACCAGGCCATTGAGCACGGCCACGCCGGAGAGCGCGATGAAGCCGACACCGGCGGAGATCGACAGCGGAATGCCACGCGCGGCCAGCGCGAGCACGCCGCCAGTGAGCGCCAACGGTACGCCACTGAACACGATGGCGGCGTCCTTGAGCGATCCGAACGCCCAGAACAACATCGCGAAGATCAACAACAGCGTCACCGGCACCACGATGGCCAGGCGTTGGCTGGCGGAGATCAGCTGCTCGAAGCTGCCGCCGTACTCCACCCAGTAGCCGTTGGGTACCTGCACGTTCTGGTTGATGGCCTGCTGCAGCTCGCCGACGAAACTGCCCAGGTCGCGGTCGCGCACATTGGCGGTGACCACAATGCGGCGCTTGCCGTTTTCGCGGTTGATCTGGTTCGGGCCTTCGCTGTTGGCCAGGGTCGCCAGCTCGCGCAGCGGCACGGTGCGGGCGCTGCCGCTGGTCCAGTTGCCAGTGCGGCTGGACTCGTCGGCATCGCCGCCGGCCAGTGCCGGCTCCAGCGACACCGGCAGGTCGGCGAGTGCAGCCGGATCCTGGCGCAGCGCCTCGGGCAGTCGCACCACGATGTCGAAACGTCGGTCACCCTCGAACAACTGCCCGGCCACCTGCCCACCGACGGCGGTGGCAACGGTGGACTGCACCTGCCCAGGGTTCAGCCCGTAACCGGCCAGCGCCGTGCGGTCGGGCGTGACGGTGAGCAGCGGAAGGCCGCTGGTTTCTTCCACACGGACGTCGGCCGCGCCGGGTACCTTGCTGGCCACGCTGGCAATGCGTCTGCCGACCGACAGCAACGTGTCCAGGTCATCGCCGAACACCATCACCGCCACGTCCGCACGGACACCGGAGATGAGTTCGTTGGTGCGCATCTGGATCGGCTGGGTGAACTCGTAGTTGTTGCCGGGCAGCTGCTCCACGGCTTTCTCGAGCTCGGCCAGCAGGGTGGCGCGCGGCTTGCGCGGATCGGGCCACTCCTTGCGGGGCTTCATCATGATGAAGGTGTCGGCCACCGAAGGCGGCATCGGGTCGGAGGCGACCTCCGGCGTGCCGATCTTGGAGAACACCTTGCTCACTTCCGGGAACTGCACCAGGCGGTTCTCGATGAGCTTCTGCATCTCCACCGACTGGGTCAGGCTGGTGCCGGGAATGCGCATGGCGTGCATGGCCACATCGCCTTCGTCCAGGTTCGGCACGAACTCGCTGCCCAAGCGCGTGGTGAGCAGGCCACAGCCCACCACCAGCACCAGCGCACCGCCCACAATCCAGCGACCGCGACGCAGAGCGAAGTCGAGCGCGGGTGCGTAACGGGTGCGCACCCAGGCCATCAGGCGGTTTTCCTTCTCCTGCACGCGGCCGCCGAGGAACAACGCGATCGCCGCCGGCACGAAGGTCAGCGCCAGCACCATCGCACCGGTGAGCGCCAGCACCACGGTGATCGCCATCGGGTGGAACATCTTTCCTTCGACTCCGCTGAGCGCGAAGATCGGCAGGTACACAGCGGTGATGATGCCCAGCCCGAACAGACTGGGGCGAATCACCTCTGCGGTGGCACTGGCGGTTTCGGCGAAACGCTCGGCCAGGGTCATGTCGCGGCCGAGCGCGTGCTGGCGTTCGCCGAAGCGACGCAGGCAGTTCTCGATGATGATCACCGCACCATCGACGATCAGGCCGAAGTCCAAGGCCCCCAGGCTCATCAGGTTGGCCGACACCCCACCCCGGGCCATCCCGGTGAGGGTGAACAGCATCGCCAGCGGAATCACCGCAGCGGTGATCAGCGCCGCGCGGAAGTTGCCGAGCAGCGCGAACAACACCACGATGACCAGCAGCGCACCTTCGACCAGGTTCTTGGCCACGGTCTGGATGGTGCGGTCGACGAGCGCGGTGCGGTCGTAGCTGGCGGTGACGGTAACGCCTTCGGGCAGGCTGCGCTGGGCCTGCTGCAGGCGCGCGGCCGCGGCCTGGGCGACGTCACGGCTGTTCGCGCCGATCAGCATGACCACCGTGCCCATCACCACTTCATGCCCGTTCTGGGTCGCCGCACCGCTGCGCAGCTCCGGCCCGTCCTTGACCTCGGCCACGTCATGCACGTGAATCGGCACACCCTCGCGCCGTGCCAGCACGATGTTGCCGATCTCCTCCAGATTGGCGACCTGGCCGGGGATACGCACCAGGAACTGCTGGCCGTTGCGCTCGATGTAGCCGGCTCCGACATTCTGGTTGTTGGTTTCCACCGCCTGGGCGACATCCTCCAGGGTGAAGCCCAGCGCGCGCAGGCGCGCCGGGTCCGGCGTGATGTGCACCTGCCGCTGGAAGCCGCCGATGGTGTTGACCTCGGTCACGCCGGGCACGTTGCGCAGCTGCGGGCGGATCACCCAGTCCTGCAGGGTGCGCAGATCGGTGGCGGTATACGGCGTGCCATCGGGTTTGAGCGCCTTGGGATCGGCGTCGATGGTGTACATGAAGATCTCACCGAGTCCGGTGGCGATCGGCCCCAGCTGCGGATCCAATCCAACCGGAATCTGCGATTTGACCTGCTGCAGGCGCTCGGCGACCTGCTGCCGGGCAAAGTAGATGTCCGTGCCGTCTTCAAACACCACGGTGACCTGCGACAGGCCGTAGCGCGACAGCGAGCGCACCTGGGACATGCGCGGCAGGCCGGCCATTACCGTTTCCACGGCGTAGGTGATGCGCTGTTCGGCTTCCAGCGGCGAGTAGCCCGGTGCTGCGGTGTTGATCTGCACCTGCACGTTGGTGATGTCGGGGGTGGCATCGATGGGCAGCTTGGTGAAGCTCCAGATGCCCACCGCGACCAGCGCCAGGGTCAGCGTCATCATCAGCCAGCGATGGGCGATGGACGCGCCGATGATGCGTTCAAGCAGGGGCGGACGCTCAGTGCTCATGCGCGGCCCCCGCCTTGCCGATGTCGGCCTTGATCACGTAGCTCTGTTCGATCACCACGTCTTCGCCGACGCTCAGGCCATCGGTGACCTCGGCGTTCTGCGCGTCACGCGCACCCAGCGTGACCGGGCGTGCGGTGTAGGTGTCGCCGGTGCGCACGAACACCACGTCCTTGCCTTCCAGGGTCTGCACGGCGGTCAGTGGCACGACCTGGGCCGCTGCGGTGGTGGCGACGACAATGCGTGCCTTGACTGCCGCACCCGGACGCCACAGGCCGTCGTCGTTGCGCAGCGAGGCGCGGGCGACGGTGCTCTGGCTGGCGGTGGCGGTGCCGGGCAGCACACGTTCCAGCGTGGTGGTCTGGCTGACGCCGTCGGTCATGCGTGAGACGGTGACCGGCACGCCAGCGGTGATGTGCTGGGTGTCGTTGCCGAAGATGTGCAGGTCGACCCACAGCGTGGACAGGTCGCCGATCTCGAACAACGGCGTGCCCTCGCCTGCGACGCCGCCGACCTGTGCCTGGCGGGCCAGCACCACGCCGCTGATCGGCGCGCTGACGGTATAGGTGGACAGGCTGAGATTGCTCTCGATGCTGGCCAGCACCTGCCCGGTGCTGACGGTGTCGCCGACATTGGCGCGCAGGCTGCGGATCGGTCCCGGGAAGCGCGCCATCACCTGTGCGACACGGCCATCGACGGGGGTGAGCAGCCCCTGCACGTCGTGTTCGTCGGCGATGGTGCCGGCGGCGACCGGGGCGACGCGGATGCCCGCTTGTTCGGCCATTGCGGCAGGAATGGTGGTGCGCTGCGGACCTTCGTCGTCGTGGCCGTCGCCGTGATCGGCGTCTTCGGTCGGACCGTGATCGTGGTCGGCTTCGGTGTCGGTGCTGCTGGCGGGCGGGGTGTCTTTGCTGCACCCACTGAGCGCGAACACCGCCAGCAGTACGGCTGCAGCGAGAACGGTGCGGGAGAGGGAAGCGGTCATGGGCGGTCCTCCGTGGACACGGCAACAGTCGTGGGCGTGGCGTCGCTGACCAGCAGGGTCTGACCGGTCAGGCGCTGGATTTCGATCAAGCCGGTCTGCGCGGCAATGGCGGCGTCGAGCTGGCGTTGCCGCGCCTCGATGCGCAGCGCCTGCAGCTGGGCCCATTCCATGTAGCTGATCGCACCCGCCCGCCACGCGGTTTCAGCGGCCTTTTCCGCCCGCTGCAACTGCGGCAGCACGTCGCGCGACAGCCGCGTGACCTCCAGACGTGCGGTCTGGTAGCGGCCGTGTGCTTCGGCGAGGGTGGCGTACAGCTGCAGTTCGCGCGCCTGGCGTTCAATGCCGGTCAGCGCGCGCTCGGCTTCGGCGGCGCGGATCTCCGGCGCGGCGCGGCGCACGCTTCCCAGCGGCACGCTGAAGCCGGCGACCAGCGCGGTGTCGCGGCTGTCGCGGCTGTTGCGTATGCCGACCTGCCAGTTGAAGTCCGGTCGGGCCTGGGTCCGTACCAGCTGCAACTGGGCATCACGGATGCGGCCCTCACCGGCCAGCACCGCCAGTTCCGGGGTGCCCTGCAGCAGGTCGGCCAACACACTGAGGTCCTGCAGCGCAGGCAGCTGCAGCGGGTCACCGCTGACACGCTGGAAATCCGGGCTGCGCTGCTGCCACAACGCGGCCAGCGCGATCTGCGCGGACTGCTGCATCTGCAGCGCGCGATCACGATCCAGCTCGGCCTGGGCCAGCTGCGCCTGCGCGGTGAGCAGCACCGATGCCGGCGAGGCACCGGCCTTCAGGCGCAGGCCTGCGGCAGCGACGGCGCGCCGTCGCTGTTCGATGTCGGTGCGGGCAATCTCCAGTTGCTGCGCGGACTGCGTCACGGCCAGATAGCGGCGCGCCACTTCAGCCATCAGGTCCAGCCGGGCGATCTCGCGCTGCGGAGCCAGCGCATCCAGATTGGCCTGCGCCAGTGTGCGGCGGGCGTCCAGCTTGCCACCGCGCTCAAGCACACCGGCGAGGGTGACGGTGAGTTCAGCGGCGTTGAAACCGCGCGCGGCTCCGGTACCGAGCGCATTTTCCAGATCCACACCCAACATCAGCGGTGGCGTCAGGCTGGCGGCGTCGCGGCGTGCTTCCAGGACCGGTCGTTGTGCGTCGACCAGACGCAGGTCCGGATGTTGGCGGGCGACGCGGGCGATGGCGTCGTCCAGGGTCAGTACGGGAGTCAGCGTGCCGGGAACCGGGCGTTCAGCGCTGCGTTCAACAGGGGTGACCGGCGTCGTGCCCTGCGCAAACGCGCACGGCACGAACACCAAGGCCGCAAAAGCGACCGCGTGTGTCCACATGGGAATCTCCAGATAGCAGTGAGGGTGAGCAGGCGCGGCAGGGGCCGCGTGGCATCAACCGGCTATCGGGGGGCGCAGCAGATTTTCCGGCGGCTGCGTACGCAGCGCATCATCCAGGCCGGTGGGAACGCCGTGCACCGGGACCCGCGGCAACTGCCAGCTGGGGGGTGCAAAGGCGAGCATGCCGCCCTGACCGTGGCAGTGACCGCAATGCACGAGTGCGTGCAGCAGGCGGCCACCGGCATCCTCGTCGTCATGGCCGTCGTCGTGTTCCTGCCCGGAGGCCGGATCTGACACGGCAGGATGATCTGCGTGCGACAGCGCGTGCAGGTCACCCAGCGCCGACGCCAGCGCGCCACCGGCGGTGCCGAGCAGCATCACCACCAGCATCAGCAGGCGGAGCGGCAGCGGGCAGCGGTGGCGCAGGCGGGACAGCATGGGCGGCAGGGTAACGGCCGGCGCTGCCGTTACACAATCGCAGCGCCGGCGTTGGTTCATGCCGGTGTGTACCGCGGAACTTCTTCCATGCGGCCGGCAAGGCTTTGGCGTAGATCATGGAGATCACGGAACTCACGCGACGGCGTTGAGCGGCTGTCGGAATCGGCCTCACCCGTCGGCTGCAGACGCAGCCCACCCGCCTCAGTGGGCACAATGCGGTGCGCAACCAGTCCGCGCGCGGCGGACCGATGCACCAGCAGCTGCTCACCGCTGTCGAGTTGAAGCAGCCGATAGGTTCCCGTGCGCGACAGATCGGCTCTGCACCCGGCAATGGCGGCGCGCCGCTGGTGGGCCGCCTGCGCCTGCCCGGCGCTGCACGGTTCAGGCGTGCTGTGCAGTCTGCACGTGCCCGGCATCGGCACCTTGAGCAGATAGTCGCACTGCATTTCTCCGCTGTTGACCAATGGCCCGGGCGGTACCGACCGGCCTGGGTCGAAGCCGGCGCGCAGCGAGTTGTTTTCCGCGGGATCGGCGTCTTCCACCCGCAGCGTCGCGATACCCAGGCGCGGTCCCACCCCGGCAATGCCGTTGGTGCTGCCGGCGCAACCATTGCTGAGCAGCGCCACCCAGCGTCGTACACCGGGCAGGTGCTCTCTCCCGCGCTGGTCGTGCGTGATGCGCTGCGCGGCGACATGGCTGAAGACCCGTGCACGCAGGTCGGCGGCGGTTTCGTAGGGTCCATCCAGTTCATCAGCGGCACCCTTGAGGTGATAGCTGGTCATCTGATCAAGCGCCACCACCCGCAGGCCGGTGCGACTGGCCGCGTCCAGCACCGCCGCATAGGTATGGCCGCCCTGTGCATCGGTCATGTGGGCGGCGTCGATCCCGCGCATGAAGTGCTGCAGTGCTTCGGGCTGCGTACCGGTGCGGTGCAGGGTGTTGAGGTAGGCCTGGTGCAGGTCGCACTGCAACTGGTCCAGATAGAGCGTATCGACGCCCAGCGCGCGCAGTACCGCCATGTTCTGGATCAGCAACTGCTTGCCGGCGCGGCCTACGTTGGCGTCGGCCACGATCAAGCCCGGGCCAGCGGTGAGCAGGCGGCGCAGGATCGCCGCCTGATCCTGGCATCCGTCCAGCGTCGGCGTGGTGATGCCGTCTGCTGGTGCGGCCACCGGCATCGCGCGCACCGCGGCCATCAGCGCCGTTCGTGTTCGGTAGAACAGCGCCTGGGCGTTCCGTTCCGGCTGCTCGCCCCTGAGCAGGTAGTCCGGGTCGAGCGCGCGCCGCGATTCGCGCAGCATCGCCTGCAATGTTCGGGCTTCCCTGGCCGGAATCAGATACGCGGCCAGTGGGTCCGGCGGTGCCGTGACCGTGCCGGCAGCCGCAGGCATGACGCCATTGCGGACGTCCTGCAGATGCGGCTGGCCTTCTGGCCGGCGCAGTTCGGGCAGCACGTCGCGCGGGGTGGACACCCGCATACGTTGTCGCAGCGCATTCAGCGCATCCAGCATGTTCACACTCCCGTGGTGGCGCGCGTCGGTAATGATCGCGCGCCATCCACGGTAGTGATCTGCATGGGTCAGACTGGGACGTGCATTCCGGAATCGATGGAATCCATCGATTCCGAAGCCATTGCCGACATCACGGTGCGCGACGCTCGGCGATGAACGCCTGGATCTGCTGCTCCAGCACCGGCAACGGCACCGAACCCTGCTTGAGCACGGCGTCGTGGAAGGCCTTGACGTCGAATCGGTCTCCCAGCTCCTTCTCCGCCTGGGCGCGCAGGCGCACGATGGCGATCTCACCCAGCTTGTAGCTCAGCGCCTGGCCCGGCCAGGAGATGTAGCGGTCCACTTCGGTGGTGACTTCATGCTCGCTCAGCGCGGTGTGGTCACGCAGGTAGGCAATGGCCTGCTCGCGGGTCCACCCCTTGTGATGGACGCCGGTGTCGATGACCAGACGCGCGGCACGCCACATTTCGTAGGTCAGCCGGCCGAAGTCTTCATACGGCGTTTCATAGATGCCCATCTCCACGCCCAGCTTTTCGCTGTACAGGCCCCAGCCTTCGCCATAGGCGGAGATGTAGGCGGTGCGGCGGAACTCGGGCTGCTCGCCCTGCTCGGCTGCCAGCGCGCCCTGCAGCGCATGGCCGGGATCGGACTCGTGCAGGGTCAGTGCGGGCAGGTTGTACAGCGGGCGCGCCGGCAGGTTGTAGGTGTTCACCCAGTAGGTGCCCATGCCGCCGCGACCGGCGGTCCAGAACGGCGCGATGTCCGGCGGCACCGGCACGATGGTGAAGCGCGCGCGCGGCAGGGTCATGTACTTGCCGATCACGCCGTCCACGCGCTTGGAGATCCAGGCGGCGCGGTGCAGCAGCTCGTCCGGGGTCTTGGCGTAGAACTGCGGGTCGGTGCGCAGGAAGGTGAGGAACTCCGCGAAGCTGCCCTTGAACTCCACCTGCTTGATGATGGTGTTCATCTCGGCCTGGATGCGCGCCACTTCCTTCAGCCCGATCTCGTGGATCTGCTGCGGGGTGAGGTCCAGCGTGGTGTATTCGTGGATCTGCTGCTGGTAGTAGGCTTTGCCGTCCGGCATGGCTTCGGCGGCCAGGGTGGTGCGCGCCTGCGGCACGTATTCGCCCAGGAAGAACGTACGCAGCTTGCCGAAGGCCGGCACCACGCTGTTGCTGATGGCCTGGCGCGCCTGCGCCTGCAGCTGCGCCTGCTCGGCCGCGGGAATGCTGGCCGGCAGCTTCTTGAACGGTGCGTACAGCGGCGACTGGGTCGGGTCCTTGAGGTCGGCGACGGTGCTGATGGCCACTTCGCGGCCGTCGAGCACGGCACGCGGCACGCTGAAGCCGCGCTTCAGGCCAGCACGCATGTTGTCGGTCTGCTGGTCGAAATAGCGCGGCACGTCATTCAGACGGGCGATGTAGTTGCGGTAGTCCTTGGCGGTCTTCATCTCCCGGCGCGCCATGAACGACAGGCTGGACCAGAACGAGGAATCCGAATTGAACGGCATTTCGTAGCCGCGCAGGCGTACTTCGGCGGCCAGGTTGAAGACCTGGTCACGGTAGATCGCATAGTTGACCTGGTTGGCGGGCGACAGCGCCTTGACGTCGACCTTGGCCAGCTGCGCCAGCACGTCATCCCAGACCTTCAGGCGGGCCTGCTGGGCGGCGGCCCCGACATCCGGCATGCGGGTGGCGTTGGCCGGACCGTCGGCGTCTTCGCTGGCTTCACCCCCGCCGGCCTGGCGCCAGGCCCATTCCTTCTCATAGATGGCGCGGAAAGCGGCATCGGCAGGCGATTCGGCGGCAACACTGGCGGGGGCGGCAATGGCCGCGGGGGGTGCGGCGCAGGCGGCGACCGGCAGGGACAGGGCGAGCAGCAGGGCAACAGACAGACGGGTATTCACGCAGACGGGTTCCCGGGGAAGGCGAACCCCGATCATGGCACCCCGGATTCAGGAGGACATGTATCGAACGTCCTAGACACGCAGCGCCGGGCCCTGCCCGGCTGACGGTCTAATGCTCTGCGCGGTCGCGCTTCCAGCCGCGATGCTTGATGTCCAGGTGCAGGCTGTAGAGGGCGGTGAAGGCCGGGAACAGGTTCTGCAGCACCCCGACCGAGTCCTGCTTGGCCGAGAACAGGAAGTAGCTCAGGGTCATCAGGCTGCCGACCACGCTCATGTACCAGAACAGCCGCGGGATCACCGGCTTGCCGGCGCGGCGCGAGGCGATGAACTGGACCAGCCAGCGCCCGCCGAACATCAACGCACCGGTGTATCCGATGAGCTTCCAGCCGGTGACATGCAAGCCGGTCCAGAACAGCCAGGTGATGGGTTGGTCCAGCCAGTGCAGTTCCATCAGCGTTCTTCCACGGCGGTGCGCCGGCTGCGGGTGATCAGCCAGGCGACCCCACGCAGGTCACGAATGCCGACCAGCGCGCGGCCCAGGTTGTTGTACTTGGACACCCCGGCGGTTCGATGGCGATGATTGACCGGCACGCTCACCGTCTGCCAGCCGGCACGCTGCATCAGCGCGGGCAGGTAGCGGTGCATGTGGTCGAAATACGGCAGGTCGAGAAAGGCACCGCGATCAAACAGCTTGATGCCGCAGCCGGTGTCCGGGGTGTCGTCGCGCAGCATGCGCGCCCGGATGGCGTTGGCCCATTTGCTGGCCCAGCGCTTGCTGCCGCTGTCCTGACGGTGGACGCGCCAGCCCGCGAACAGCTTGACCGTGGGTTGCGCACCGTCGCGCGCCGCCAGCAGGCGCGGAATGTCGGCGGGGTCGTTCTGGCCGTCGCCGTCCAGGGTGGCGATCCACGGCGCGCGTGCCGCCTTGACCCCCGTGCGAACCGCTGTGCTCTGGCCGCTCTGGGTCACGTGGTGCAGCACGCGCAGTTCCGGCGTGGTGGCTTTTAGAGCGGTGAGCACGGCCAGGGTGTCGTCGCGCGAATGGTCATCCACGTAGACGATCTCGAACGCCACACGACCGCGCAGGGCGGCGGTGATCTCGTCGATCAGGGGCTGGACGTTGTCACGTTCATTGAAGACCGGGACGACGACCGACAGCAGGGGTTCGCTCATGATCGGGCTCTGCGGAAGGGCAGGACGTTGAAAGTCCGGGCATTCTCCGCAGCCGAGGTTATCCGAAGATGAATACCCGGAAGGGGATCAGGCGCGGTCGCCGAAATAGTCCCGGCACCACGCGACCACGGGCGGCAACCCGCGCTCGATGGGCGTGGCCGGTTCATAGCCAAAAGCGTCATGGGCGCGACGGGTGTCGGCCATGGTGCGGACCATGTCGCCGGGCTGCATCGGCTTGTAGACCTTGTGCGCCGTGCGTCCGGCGGCGGTCTCGATGATGCCGATGAACTGCTCCAGCTCGATCGGGGTGTGGTTGCCGAGGTTGAATACACGGTGCGGCACGTCCTCGCTGGACGGATGCGCCAGCGCGCCGAGGATACCGCTCACGATGTCGGAAACATGTGTGAAATCGCGCTGCATCTTTCCTTCGTTGAACACCTCGATCGGCCGGCCGGCCAGCACCGCGCGCGAGAACAGCAGCGGGGCCATGTCCGGTCGACCCCAGGGGCCATACACGGTGAAGAAGCGCAGGCCGGTGGCACGCAGACCGTACAGCTGGGCATACGTGTAGGCCATCAGCTCATTGGCGGCCTTGGTGGCGGCATACAGCGAGCGCGGACGGTCGATGCGCTGGTCTTCGGAGAACGGCGGGGTGGCCGAGTCGCCATAGACCGAGCTGCTGGAGGCATACACCAGGTGCTGCACGCCACGATGTCGGCACAGCTCGAGCATGTTGACGAAGCCCGCCAGGTTGCTGTCCACGTAGGCGTGGGGATTCTGCAACGAATAACGCACGCCGGCCTGGGCGGCGAGGTGGATCACGGCGGTGGGCTGCACCTCGTCGAACAGCGCGGCCAGACCCTCACGGTCGGTCAGGTCCAGCGCGCGGATGTCCACGTCCGGGCACAGCGCGGCCACGCGGTCACGCTTGATCTGCGGGTCGTAGTAGTCGTTGTAGTTGTCGAGGCCGACCACGTCTTCGCCCCGTTCAACCAGGGCGCGGCAGGTGTTGGCCCCAATGAAGCCAGCGGCACCGGTGACGAGAATGGTCATGCGATCAGTCAACCCTTGCGGGCGCGCAGCTTTTCCAGCACGCCGTCCAGGGTGTCCAGGTCGGTGTAGTGGATGATCAGTTTGCCCTTGCCGCCGCGACCGTGGTTGATCGCCACGCGGGCACCCAGCGATTCGGACAGCTCGGTTTCCAGCGAGGCGATGTCGGCCTGCGGCGCACCAGCGCTGGGCTTCTTGCGCAGCGCGCTGGGTACCTTGCCGGCCGCGAACTGCTGGGCGCGGTGTTCCACCTCACGCACCGACCAGCCCTGGTCAGCTGCTTCCTGCGCCAGCTTGCTGGCCAGTTCCGGAGCCAAGGTCAGCAACGCGCGGGCATGGCCCATTTCCAGGCGGCGGCTTTCCAGCAGCACCCGGATGGCGACCGGCAGCTCCAGCAGGCGCAGCAGGTTGGACACCGCCGCACGCGAACGGCCCACTGCCTGCGCGGCTTCGGCATGGGTGAGGGTGAATTCGGAGATCAGCCGCTGCAGTGCTTCGGCCTCTTCGAGCGGGTTGAGGTCTTCGCGCTGGATGTTCTCGATCAGCGCCATCGCGATGACGGTGCGGTCTTCCAGCTCGCGCACCACCACCGGCACTTCGTCCAGCCCGGCCAGCTGCGAGGCGCGCCAGCGGCGTTCGCCGGCCACGATCTCATAGCTGTCAGCAGCCAGCTGGCGCACCAGGATCGGCTGGATCACGCCCTGTGCCTTGATCGACTCGGCCAGCTCATCCAGCTTGGTCGGGTCCATCTCGCGGCGCGGCTGGTACTTGCCCGGCTGCAGCTGCTTCACCGGCAGCTTGCGCAGCACCTCACCCGGCAGCGGTTCGACCACGGCGGTGGCCTGCTGCACCTGGGTGACCGCGCCCTTGGGCCCGAGCAGGGCGTCGAGGCCACGGCCGAGGCCGCGTTTCTTGCCGAGGGCGGGCTTGCTGGTCATCAGACGGTCTCCATGGCCGTGCCGGCCGTGTTGCGTTGGTGGTTGCGGCGGATGATCTCGCCGGCCAACCCGAGGTAGGCCACGCCGCCGCGCGAGGCGCGGTCGTAGCCGACGATGCTCTGCCCATGGCTGGGCGCTTCGGCCAGGCGCACGTTGCGCGGCACGATGGTGCGGAACACACGGTCGCCGAAGTGCTCGGTGAGCTCGGCCGAGACCGCGTTGGCGAGGTTGTTGCGCACGTCGAACATGGTGCGCAGCACGCCTTCGATTTCCAGCGTGGGATTGAGGCTGGCACGCAGCGCTTCGATGGTTTCGACCAGCGCGCTCAGACCTTCCAGCGCGTAGTACTCGCACTGCATCGGCACGATCACCGAGTGCGCGGCAGCCAAGGCGTTCAGGGTCAGCAGCGACAGCGCCGGCGGGCAGTCGATCAGGATGAAGTCGTACTGGTCGGCAATCGGGGCCAGCGCACGCTTGAGGCGCTGCTCGCGCTCGCCCTGGTCCATCAGCTGGATCTCGGCGGCGGTCAGGTCGATGTTGCCCGGCAGCAGGTCGTAGCCTTCCGGCGCGGTCACCCGTACCTGTTCGGCGGTGGCTTCACCCAGCAGCAGGTCGCAGGTGGAGGCGACGACTTCGCGCTTGTCCACGCCACTGCCCATGGTCGCGTTGCCCTGCGAATCGAGGTCGACCAGCAGCACGCGCTTGGGCGCAGCAGCCAGGGCAGCGGCCAGATTGACGGCGGTCGTGGTCTTGCCGACGCCACCTTTCTGGTTGGCGATGGCGATGATGCGGGCCATGCAGGTGAGCCTCATCGGCAGGGAGTGGGACTGGTCATTATGCGTATAAGGGGCGTGTCATGCACTGTGAGATGCGCCGGAAGGGCCTTGCGACCCGCCCGACGGCGGCTCACGGGCCGGCCACCACGACCAGGTGACGCTCACCGGTCAGGCCCGGCACATGCAGTGGCAGCACGGTTTCCACGGTCCAGCCGGACGGCAGCTGGGCGATCTCGTCATGCGGGTAAACGCCCTTCATGGCCAGCAGACGGCCACCCGGGCGCAGCAGGTGTCCACCGACCTCGATGATGCCGGCCAGGGTGTCCATGGCGCGGGCGGTGAGATTGTCATACGCACCCGGTTCGTCCAGCGCCTCGGCGCGTGACTCGGCCACCCGGGCGTTGGTCAGGCCGAGCTGGCGCACGGCTTCGCGCATGAAGCGCGCCTTCTTGCCGTTGCTTTCGACCAGGGTGACCTGCAGCTGCGGGCGGGCAATGGCCAGCGGAATCCCGGGCAACCCGGGACCGGTGCCGAGGTCGGCCAGGGTGCCGGACTCCAGATGCGGCTGCATCGCCAGCGAGTCGAGCAGATGACGGGTGACCATCTCCAGCGGGTCGCGGATCGCGGTCAGGTTGTAGGTCTTGTTCCAGCGGTCGAGCAGGGTCAGGTACTGCAGCAGCGGCGCGGCCAGGGCGGCATCGAGCTGCATCGCGGCCAGGCCGCGCTCGAGCGCGTCGGCCACGCCGGGGGGAAGGGTGTGTGCGGTCATGCCGGCATTATCGCAGGGATTGCCCGGGTGCCGGCCGCGCTCAGCGCACGTACCAGGCGAGCGCAGCGCGAAAGTCGGGAGCGGCCTGCCATTCGTGCAGGTGCCAGCGGCTGGCCGGCCCCAGTTCCGGATCGCACCAGGCCAGATGCAGGGCTCCATCGGTCGCTGGAGCCAGCTGCAGCCGGTGCAGCCCGAACGAGATGCCCTGCCCCTGTGCCTTGAGCAGCGCCTCCTTGGCGCACCAGACCCGGAAGAACCAGTGGTTCAGGCCGGCGTCGTCCAGGCCGAGCAGCCACTCGACCTCGGTCGGGTGGAAGAAGCGTTCGGTGATCTCGCGCATGCGCGGCCGCGGCCGCAGCGGTTCCAGGTCCACGCCGAGGCGGACGCCCTCGCCCAGCGCCACCAGCAGCAGGCCATGGCTGTGGCTCCAGCCGGTGCCGAGATGGGCCAGGTGGCCGTCGAGCTCGGGCCGGCCACGTTCGTCGCGCACCAGCGGCAGGTCGTCGGGCTGGCCGCCCAGATGTTCGGCCAGCAACCGCCGCGCCTGCGGCTCGCCGCGGGTGCCGTGGGCATGGGGCAGCCGCCAGACCGTGACCGGGCCGAAGCGCCAGGGTCCTTCGAGGGTGGCCGGCAGGCTCATGCGAATGCGTTGTGGGGGCGATTGCACGGCAACTTCACGGCATCTGCCGTCAACTTGCGCCGTCGCACCGACAAACCGGGAGTCAAGATCATGGGCATCATCATCTGGCTGATCGTAGGTGGCGTGGTGGGCTGGCTGGCCAGCATCATCATGCGCCGCGATGCACAGCAGGGCATCATCCTCAACATCGTGGTCGGTATTGTCGGCGCGTTGATCGCCGGCTGGCTGTTTGGCGGTGGCATCAACGAGGCGATCACCATTCGCACGTTCCTGTTCTCGCTGATCGGCGCGGTGATTCTGCTGGCGATAGTGAATCTCTTCACCAGGAAGAGCATCCGGTAGGTAACGCCCGTTGGTCGTTACGTTGACCTGTAGGTAACGACCAACGGTCGTTACCTACCCTTAGCCCAGTTCCACCCACGCCGGCGCGTGGTCACTCGGCCGGTCCCAGGTGCGCGGTTCGCGATCAATGCCAGCGGCCACGGTGCGCGCCTTCAACGCATCAGAAACCAGATTCAGGTCGATGCGCAGGCCCAGGTTGCGACGGAAGCCAGCCGCGCGGTAGTCCCACCAGCTGAATACCCCGTCCTCGTCATTGTGCAGGCGGAAGGCATCGTGCAGGCCCAGCTGCTGCAGCTTGTGCAGCGCACCGCGCTCGGCGGTGGAAGTGAGAATGTGGTTCTCGTTCCACACCAGCGGGTCGTGAGTGTCGCGGCCTTCCGGGGCGATGTTGAAGTCGCCCATCACGATCAGTTCCGGGTACTTCTTCAGTTCATCGGCGACCCATCCGTGCACGGCCTCCAGCCAGCGCAGCTTGTACTCGTACTTGTCGGTGCCGATGTCCTGCCCGTTGACCACGTACAGGTTGATGATGCGCACACCGTTGACCGTGCCGGCAATGGCGCGCTTCTGCTCGTCCTCAAAGCCGGGAATGCCGATCTGCACGTCCTGCGCCGGTTCGCGCGACAGCAGCGCCACGCCGTTGTAGGTCTTCTGCCCGGCAAACACGCTGCGGTAGCCCAGCCCGGCCAGTACCGCGTCGGGGAACTTGTGGTCTTCCATCTTGGTTTCCTGGATGCCGACAACATCCGGGGCGAAGGCAGTGAGCCACTGTTCCAGGTGCGGCAGGCGCACGTTGAGCGAATTGACGTTCCAGGAGGCGATTTTCATGGGGGCATTGTAGCGGCCCTGATCCGCGGCGGCGCTACCGGTCTGGCGGCCACTGCCGGGCGGCGTGAAGCACTCGGAGAATTCGTACGGTCGCCTCGTCCTCGGCGTAGACGACGATGTAGTTTGAGCGGACCACCACCTCCCGTGTGCCGTCGACCCGTCCGGCCCGGTGCATCTTCGGAAACTCCTGTAGCCTCATCGCAGCGGAGTTGATGTCATTCATCAGCCACTGCGCCGCGTCGGGATTGTCCTCGGCGATGTAACTGACAATCTCCAACAGGTCCCCACGCGCCGCTTGCGACCATTCAAGTTCGTGCACGTCGCTTCCTGTCGATGACTGCCTGCGCTTCGTTGATTACCTGCTGGTGCGGCGACGCCGGCCGGGGATCGGCCAATGCCTCCTGAACCTTGGCCCGGAACCATTTGTCATGGGCCTCCGGGTCTGCAGTGAGTCCGGCGGGCAGCCCGCCTTCCTTGATGATGCGGGTGAGTAAAATCCGCACGGCATCCGAGACGGTCAGACCGACGTTGGCCAGCATCTCAGTCGCATCTGCTTTCAGCTTCTCGTCCACTCGAATGTGCAGCATGGAGGTCTGGGCAGCCATCGTCGTCGTCCTGGGGGATGAAGGGCATAGACTGTATCTCAAATGAGATACAGTCAAGCAGCTCCCGGGGACGCATCCGGTTTAGCGCACCAGCAGCTTCAGCAGCCCTGCGATCTTTGAATACGGCGGCTTCAGCCGGTCGCTGGCGGCCCAGCGCGACTGGTAGAGGATCGGCAGCAGCTTGCTCATGGCGTCGAAGCCGGCGCGGCCGTGATAGGCCCCCATGCCACTGGGCCCTACCCCGCCGAATGGCAGGCCGTTGATGGCGAAGTGCAGCAGGGTGTCGTTGACGGTGACGCCGCCGGCTACCACCTGGCCGAGCACCTGCTCGACCGGCTCGCGCCGCTCGCTGAACACGTACAAAGCCAGCGGGCGATCACGGGTCTGGATGTCGGCAATGGCTGCATCCAGATCCGGATACGCGCAGACCGGCAGGATCGGACCGAAGATCTCCTCGCGCATCAGATCCAGGTCGGCGGGCGGGTCGAGCACCACCGTGGGGGGGATCAGCCGTTCGCGGTCGGCGCGGTCGCGGTCGATGTGGGCCAGTTCCAGCACCGGCACGCCGCGTTCGCGCGCCTGCGCCAGATAGCCCTGCAGTCGCTGGTACTGGCCTTCATTGATGATGCGGGTGTAGTCAGACGGATCACGGAAATCGCCATAGCGCGCCTGCACCTGGGTCTGCAGCTGCTGCACGAGTTCGCGCTGACGGCGGCTGTCGATCAGCACGTAATCCGGGGCGATGCAGGTCTGGCCGGCGTTGAACCACTTGCCGGTGGCCAGCCGTGCGGCGGCCTTGTCCAGCGCGTAATCGCTGCAGACGATGGCCGGCGACTTGCCGCCCAGCTCCAGCGTCAGCGGGGTCAGGTTCGGCGCGGCGGCCGCCATCACCTTGCGGCCGACCGCCGTGGAGCCGGTGAACACCAGATGGTCGAGTGCCGCCCCAGCCACGGCCGCGGCCAGCGCGGCGCCGCCCTGCACCACTGCCACGCGGTCGCTTGGGAATACGTCGGCCAGGAGTGACTGCAGGAAGGCACTGGTGCGTGGGCTGTGCTCGGATGGCTTGAGCAGCACGTGATTGCCGGCGGCAATCGCGGTGGCCAACGGAATCAGGGCGAGATTCACCGGGTAGTTCCAGGGCGAGATCACCCCGATCACGCCCAGCGGTACCGGACGCAGCTGCGCCTTTGCCGGCCAGAAGCGCCAGCCGACGCCGACCCGGCGCGGCTTTGCGTAGGCACGCAGGTGCTTGAGCAGATGGTCGATCTCACCGAGCACGGTCATGCCGTCGGCGATCAGCGATTCATGGTGCGAACGGTGGCCGAAGTCGGCGGCGATGGCTTCGGCCATTTCCGGCAGGCGTGCCTTGAGCGCGCTGCGCAGGCGTTGCAGGTCATCGCGGCGCTGGTCCAGTGACGGACGGTTGGCCTGCCAGGCCTGGCGCAGTGTGGCGACTAGGGCGGGGAGCGCGTCGGGTGAGGTCATGGCGTCGGTCATGTGCGGGAATATATCAATGCGCGCGTCAGGGTCCGCGAAGCCACGCAGGGCGTGGCTCTACGGTCCGGAAGCGCCCATCTGGCCGGGTGTCGCCTGAGCGGCGACACTCCACTGACCAGCCGGTGAAGGAGCGAGCATGACTTCTAATAGGCGATGGGGTCAGAGAATGAGCACAGGCGAAATCAATACCCTCAATAA
Organism: Stenotrophomonas sp. PS02289; assembly: GCF_029960115.1. Lineage (GTDB taxonomy): Bacteria > Pseudomonadota > Gammaproteobacteria > Xanthomonadales > Xanthomonadaceae > Stenotrophomonas. The sequence continues at coordinate 403 of NZ_JASCOZ010000085.1, read as the reverse complement.
TTTGATGTCCAAGGCCGTGACCGTTCGGCGCTCTGAGGATCAAATCAGCGTCGAGACCGAAGACGGTTGGTCGCTGCACATCTATAACGCGGTCACACTCAGCGGGATGGAGGTGATTGAGCCATCAGATGGCACCTTACTTCGATTGGTGTTCGACGACTATGTGCAGGACGAATCCACTCTCAGCCTGAAGTTTCGTGGCGGCGGACTCATAACCATCGATATGAGTGACAACGGCTACTCCGGACCAGAGGCTATGCAACTGAACGGACCCGACGGAAGCATCGTGATCTGGAACTAAGCCGGCAGGCGCGCCTTGAGCGCGTTGCGCGCGTCAGCGTCCGCGAAGCCACGCAGGGCGTGGCTCTACGGTCTGGAGCCAGCGTAGAGCCACGCCCTGCGT
>NZ_JASCOZ010000084.1 GCF_029960115.1 Stenotrophomonas sp. PS02289 | reverse complement strand
CCGTTGGCCGGCCCTCATTACCGCCTGGGCCGGCCAACGGCCGGCGCTACCGGAGCAGCCACGCAGGGCGTGGCTCTACGGGTCGGTCAGCCGGAGATCGCCAGGCGTTCCTGGTGGTAGCGGCGGACGGCGGCGTACCAGAGCACGGCGGCGAGGCCGAGGCTGGCGGCGAGGTAGACGCCCCACATCTGCGGGCTGATCGCTTCGTGGCGGATGATCTTCAGCAGCATCTGGTTCTGCGCCAGGAAGGGCACACCGAACTGCCACAGCTCGCTCTTCAGCGGGTACACCATCAGCGCATAACCGGGCAGCATCGGCAGCAGCATCAGCCAGGTCATGTGGCTCTGGGCTTCCTTCATGCTCTTGGACGCGGCCGACAGGAAGGTCAGCAGCGAGGTGCCGATCAGCAGCATCGGCAGCATGATGAACAGCATCTGCAGCATCGGCACGAAGCCCATGTTGAGTTGCCGCGCGGCGGCACCGGTGCCCAGCTGCGCACTGAGCTTGAACGCGGTCAAGGTGAGCAGCAGTGACGCCAGCCCCACCACACAGGCCGCCGCGATCTTCCCGCTCACAATGGCGCTGCGCGGTGCCGGGGTGGCCAGCAGCGGCTCCAGCGACTGGCGCTCACGCTCGCCCGCCGTGGTGTCCATCACCAGATACGCACCGCCCAGGAACGAGGTGATGGTCAGCAGCACCGGCAGCAGGATGGAGAGCATCACCCCGCGCTTGGCCTCGGCCGTAGCCAGGTCCTGGGTGGCCACGTCCAGCGGGCGCGCCACTTGGGCATCCACGCCACGGGCGAGCAGACGCAGTGCGCCCACCTGCTGGCCGTAGCCGGCCAGCGCGGCCTTCAGGCGTGCGGTCGGCACGTCGGCGGCGCGGCGGGTGCTGTCCTGCACGATCTCCACCAGTGCCGGCTTGCCCTCTTCCCAGTTCTCGCGGAAGTCCGGGCTGATCCGCAGCGCAACGTCGATGTTCTGGTCGCGGATGGCGGCGGTGAGATCCTTCGGGGCCTCCACCGCGTTCAAGCCCTGCGCGGCCAGGAAGCGCACCAGGTTCGGCGCGTGCTCGGCCCCGATGGTCGGAATCTCCAGCGGCTTGTCGATCTGGGTCTTGACCCGGCTCTCGGCCAGCTTGCCCATGCCCAGAATCAGGATCGGGTACAGCAGCGGCCCCAGCAGCAGGGTCAGCGCCAGCGTGCGGCGGTCGCGGGAAAGGTCGCGCAGTTCCTTGCGCATCACGGTCAACAACGTGGCAAACGCGCTCATGCGTGCAGTCCTTCTTCGCTACCGATGGCCTTGACGAAGGCATCTTCCAGATTCGATTCGCCGGTCTGCGCGCGCAGTTCGTCGGCGGTGCCAGCAGCGGTGACCGTGCCCTTGGCAATGATCACGATGCGATCGCACAGTGCCGCCACCTCCTGCATGATGTGGCTGGAGAAGATCACGCAGCGGCCCTCGTCGCGCAGCCCGCGCAGGAAGCCACGCAGTGCACGCGTGGTCATCACGTCCAGGCCGTTGGTGGGCTCGTCCAGAATCACGTTGCGCGGGTCGTGCACCAAGGCGCGCGCGATGGCGGTCTTGGTGCGCTGCCCCTGCGAGAACCCGTCGGTCTGGCGGTCGAGAATGTCTTCCATGTCCAACGCCTTCGAAAGCACTTTGGTGCGCTCGCGGATGTCGGCGGCACTCATGCCATGCAGCTGGCCGAAGTAGGCGATGTTTTCGCGCGCGGTCAGGCGCTTGTACACGCCACGTGCGTCCGGCAGCACGCCGAGCCGGCGGCGCACCGCCACGGCGTCTTTGGTGGCGTCCAGGCCATCCACCAGCACGCGGCCCTGATCCGGGCTCATCAGCGTGTAGAGCATGCGCATGGTGGTGGTCTTGCCCGCGCCATTGGGACCGAGCAGGCCGGTGATCTGGCCGTCTTCGGCGTGGAAGCCCACGTTCTGGACCGCCTGGATCAGGCCGGTCTTGGTCTGGAAGGCTTTATGCAGGTTGTCGGCGACGATCATGGTTCCCATCCATTGAACGAGGTGAAGGCCGGCACCGGACTCAGTGCGTCCAGGCAGCTCACTTCCAGTGATTTGGCATCGGCGTTGTCCACGAACTGCGCCAGCACGCGCGGCATGCAGCCGGCGTTGAGCGTGCCGTGGCCCTGCCCCTTCGCCACCAGATGGCGGCCGTTGGGCAGACCCTTCAGCACCTGCTCGGCGTAGCGCGGCGGCGTCACCGGATCCAGTTCACCACTGAGCAGCAGCACCGGCAGTTCCGAGCGCAGCGACTGGGTGAAGTCCTTCGGGCGGGTACCCACGTTCCATGCCGGGCAGGCCGCGAAGAACATGCGCGCCACTTCCGGGCCGAGCAGGGTGTCGCCGGCCGGCGCGGGCTGGTAGCGGTCGGCGTCTTCAGCGCAGATCACCGACCACTGCATGCCCCGGTTCAACTGGCCGTCGGTGGAGCGCAGCGCCATGCGGTTGAGCGACATCAGCGGCGCATAGCGGCCCTGTGCGGCCTCATCCAGCACCACCGGCAGCAGCGAGGACAGTTCCGGCATGTACGAGAACAGGAACGCCAGGCTGGTGACCGTATCGGCGGTGACCTTGTCGCGGCGCGCCTCGTTGGTGCCCGGGTCGCGGTAGTCCACCTCCACCGGTGCGGTGTTCAAGGTGGTCATCACGTTGCGCAGCTGGGTGCGGGTGTCCACCGGGAAGCGCTTGGCGCAGGCGGGGTCCTTGTTGCACTGCGCGGACTGCAGCGCGATGGCGTTCTCGAACGTGTTGGCAAAGTCGCCGCCGACCACCAGTTCATTCGGCACCACGCCGTCGATCACCACCGTGCGGGTGTGCTGCGGGAAGCGCGCGGCGTACTGCTGGGCCACGCGGGTGCCGTAGGAGCCGCCGATCAGGTTGATCTTGTCCACGCCCATCGCCGCGCGCACCGCGTCCAGGTCACCAATGGCCTGGGTGGTGGTGTAGAAGCGGCTATCGGCGCGCTCAGTGAGGGTGGCAGCGCAGCGACCGGCGAATTCAGCCACGACTTCCGGCGTGGCGGCGGCGTTTTCGTCGAACGCCAGCGCCTTGCCGTCGGCGTCCAGGCAGGTAAGCGGGTTGGATTTACCGGTGCCGCGCTGGTCAACCAGGATGATGTCGCGCTTCTTGCGCACTTCGCGCAGCGCCTGATTGACCACCGCGGCCACCTCGGTGGCGCTCTGGCCGGGGCCACCGGCCAGGAAAAACACCGGGTCCTGCTTGCCCTCGCCCTGGTTCTCGGTGTCGAGCCAGGCGATGTTCAAGCCGATCTTGCGGCCGTTGGGCGCGTCCGGGTTCTCGGCCACCTGCAAGGTGGCGCACTCGGCTTCCACGTTGCTGCTGGCCTGGCTGCTGGTCAGCGTGCAGGGCTTGAAGGTGAGCTGGCCGTACTGGCGCTGGGCCGCCTCCGGGGCGGTCTCCGGCGTGGCCTGGCAGGCGGCCAGCAACAGCAGGGCTGCGCTGGCGGCCAGGGGTCGGGTGGCAGGGTGCATGCGGTTTCACGTCCTTGAGTGAAGGGTCTTAGCATGCCATGACGGGGTGGGCGGGCGTATGTGACCGAAGTGCGGTGACAAACTTGAAGACCGCACGCGCATCAGGGAAGATCACCCGGCTGGCCGCGATCCGGGGGGGCGTAACCGGCGCGGCGCTCATCCACCTCCTCCCGGGCTGCTGGGCCAATGAGGTGCGTGACGTGCGCAAGGAAACGATTCTGGCGTTGGGAATGGCAGGATGCATTGCATGCTCTTCCGTGGGCGCGACGCCCGCGACGCCGGACGCTCAAGCTATGGAAGAAGGCTTGGCGGCGCTTGAGACGATGGCAGGGCCAGCGGACCAGTTCGTGGATAAGTGCGTTTCCCATGTCTTTTCCGGCAACGACCTGAACGCGCGAACGTCCGGCAATCCTGCGTTTCTGGAGTACACGCCTGAACAGGCCGCACGATTCCTGTTGGGCCAGCCGGGAAAGGCCTGGGGCTTCCACACCAAATCGGAGAACTACGTAGTAACGCTGCTCGATAACGGCATCTGCCGACTGTTCGCGCAGACCGCAGACGCCGCGACCGCCCATCAGGATCTCGACACGATGGTGAAAGGCCTGACTCCCGGCTTCCCCGTTCGCAGCATCACCGGCACGCGCGCAGGGCCTCAGACCGACGCCTTCGTTTCCTCGGGGCGCTATGCGGTTCTTCCTCACAACAAAAACCGAACGCCGTTGTTCTTCGTCACCACCTCGACCAGCCCCACCAGGTACTTCGACGCCATGTATTGGATGACCTTTGGTGATCCCGATGCGATGCTGCCGGACAAGTCAGAACAGGGCGAGGAAAGCACGTCGGGCAAGTGAGCTTGGGCGGGCAAACGTGACATCTGTCGTTGCTGCACACAGGTTGGCCACGCCCAATGTCACGATTGCATTTCCATTCGGGGGTGCGCGGTGCGCGCGCGTATCAAGCCGCGCGCACGCAAGAGGTCACCGTCACTTGCAGCCCGCCATGACTATGGAAACGGCCACAACAGCTTGAGACCACGCTCACTCCGCACCGCATAGATCCGCTCGTACTGGAACGAAAGGACAAAGCGGTACCGATGCTGCTGCGCAAACAGCTCAATGAAGGGATAGATCTCCGCCAAGCTGCTCACCTTGTTGGCAGCTCGGAAGTGAAAGGTCATCGTCAGACCCACGGTCCACTTGACGGTCAGCCCGTCTGCCAGCAGCCGCAACGGGAAGCGATGCAGCGTCAGCCCGAAGCCGCACCTCGACCCGGGCAGCAGCCCGCCACGGATTGCCGAAACGCCCTCAACTGTCGCTCCCAGGTCAGAGAGCGTCTGCTGCACTTCCGCCATCGTCACCCCTGACTCGATCTCCAGCACCATCATCAAACCCATATTCGAATCCCCTGCATCCAATGTCGGTGCGCACCTGAAGGGCGCAGTAGTGCTCGCGCGGCCGGTGAGGGCCGCGAAACTGATTCTTCGATTCAACATGTTCTCGGCAATCCCGTGGAAAGCCGCGTCCCTGCGGATAGATAAGAAGTGAGTCCGACTGCTACCAGCGCATGTACGGACGAATCTGATCAACGGCCGTCCCAAACTTGCAGTAGGTCTTCTCGACATCAAAGGCCACCTGCATCTCAAGCCAGTACAACGGCGGGTCGCGAAAGTAGCGCCCCAGCCGCATCGACATCTCCGGGTTGATCCCGGCGCGTCCGTTGACCACGGCATCCAGCCGCCCGCGGCTGATCTTGAGGGCGACGGCAAGCCGCCGCACTGAAAGCCCCAGCGGGTCCAGATACCGCTCCCGCAGCACCTTGCCCGGGTGTTCGCGCGGTGTGGGGTAGATGATGGACCTGGAGATCGCGCTCATTGCTGCCCTCCTTCTACGACCTTCAGTCGTCCCCGACTTCGGCGAGGGGGAACGAACGCCATCCATGGCGGCGATGCAGCTGCCAGCTCAGCTTCGGGTGAAGGGCTGCCGTCGTCATTAAGGTCGCAGGCACGCAGCAACAAGTACGACTCGAGCAACTGGGTGACAAGTTTGCTGAGGGAACGCCCCTCGTGTTTGGCGGCCGCCTTCAGGGCGGCGTGCATTGGCCTACTAATTCGTATCTGCAACAGAACAAGCTCGCACATGGAAACCTCCCAGTACCGGGTAACAAGTGAGTTCTTCAAATGGGCAAGGCACGGCGACGCAACGGCGCGGTGCAGTGCCGGTCAGATGGCCAGGGTTGTGCCCGGCGCTATAAGGCGTGGGTGCGCGCGCGATGTGGCAGCGTTAATCGGCTGCGGGCGCGCGGAAAACGTAATCGAAGGCCTCGAGTGGGCAGCTCGAATCGATGGGTGAAGGCCCAGAACGCGTACATCACAGACTCCCGGGAAGAGGCCTTTCCCACCATGGGAAAGGCGTCGGGAGGTTAGAGACCGCGTAGCGTGAAACGGCGTGGCTTATTTCCCCCAACTTGGGGGGTGTTGTATTCGCCACCTTCCCGACAACGGGACAAACAAATTACACGCTACCGGAGTGCTCTAAGCTCCGGGGACTACGGTGCCGGAAGTGGAATCGGCTGGGAAGTAGGGAAATTCCGGTTTTTGGGTGGTGGCGCGGATGCGCGCCAGAGGTGACGTGAACGGCGCAGAATTGTGGGAAATTGCGGCGGTTTGCGTCGGTTTTGGCGGGGAGATGACGAAATTCTGGCGCGGGTTCCCACCACGGGTTTTGGGACGCGCCGTGGCGGTGTGGCGCTTTCGACCCTCGGTGCGAAGAGATGATGCTCGGACGCACGACGGACTACGATAGGCAAACGCCCGCTCTCGGCCAGAAGCGGTCAAGTGCAGACCTGGCGCGAGCATGTCCGCGAGGCGCGGTTGTCTTGGGATCCTCAGAAATGCACTACCTTGAAGTAGATGACGGTCCGGAAATCGCTGAGAAAACGATGTGTGAGTCCAAGTCCCCCGCTTCTCGACCTAACAGGGTCGGGAAGCGGCAAGAAGTGGAAATCAGGACCGGACGATGAATGATGGTGCGTGCCCGGCATCGAGTAATGAATCAATGGCTTCCTGCTGCCAGCCTTCCTGTCGCAGCCATTTGGCAAGTGCTTCAGCGGTATCAAAGACTGGACTTACCGGAGTGCCCTCACTGACGTTCTCATAGATCTGAAAAGCCGTACGCGATGCAGGATCTGCGTCGTACAGCAACTCGTGATGGCTACCCGCGATGTAGCCTCCCTCTTCATCCAGCGGATGCTCGAACCCAGGGGGGACCCTCACAACTTCACGACCCATAGTGCCTCCATGATGGAACTGCGAAGCCAATATGCCAAATCCGGAAAGGGATTGACGTGGATTGGAAGCGGACATTAGTACGGGCGAAACGGCCGCGCAATGGCGAGGCGTCCGCTTTTGGCCAGAAGCGGGATCGAGCGACACCCCAGTTAGGCGGCGCGCCGCGCGGCGACATCGGCTTGGTCGAATTGTTAGGCCTCATCCTGGAAGAATCCCAGCGCGGCCCTTGTGTAATCGGTCCTCTCATCCGACATGAGCGACATTGAGCTTCCATTGCACCACCAAGCGATGTACTCAGGAAGGTGCACCCAGGGAGGCGGCGGAGTTGGTATACCTTGGCTCTTTGTAAACCAATTGCTCTTTCCTTCTACCAAGTAGCACAGGGCAATTCCGTGCTGCTCGGCAAACTGAATGGCCCCCGTCTGAAATCCGGCCGTCGAGAAGATCATGCCCTTTTGCGCACCCAACGATTGAAGGCGCGTATGCAGGACTTGGACATCCTTCCGCTCTATCTTTCGCTTGTGATGCTTGCATTCAATCAGCACAAGGAAGTTCGCACCAAGCGCCTTGAATCGAACGGCAACATCGATCTCGTACTCTCCGTCTGATGCCGCTAGACGCTCCAAGTGCTTCGACTCGTACTCGACAAGCCCTTCGGCTGCCGCGTCGACGATTCCTTTGACGGCCAGTTCGAATTGCCGTGGACTCAAATTAATCGGATTGCGGAATCGCGGCATACGCCCCCCTGGTTCCTAAAAGGCGGACCCGAGGGCCCATGAATCCGGCGCTACTCTCCCTCGTAAGACGGAGGCTGAGAAGCCAACCGAAGTCAAAGGCCGTAGTACCGTCCCAGATGATTCACTGGGTCACTCGAAATCCGCCGAAGAACGCCAGTCCACCACCAATGCCAGCCCCGGCCAGCGTAAGCGAAAGGACATTCGTCCCCTGGCCGAATGCCCACAGCTGGTAAGGGGTCTCGCAGGTCGACGCATCGGTTCTTCGGCTGGACGAGAAGTGGGCTATGCTCGCATGGCTGCTTTCGGCCACAAGCGGTCATTCAGGCGATTGAAGCATCGCGAGAATGTCATTCCGGCCTCGGCCTTCCGCCAGCGACCGAGGAGTATGTCCTTCGGCATCGACTTCAACGGTCGCGCCTCTATCCAACAGCAAGCGCACGATGTCGGCGAGCCCCATTTCGGCCGCACGATGTAATGCCGTGAAGCCGCGTCCGTCTCGTGCGTTCACATCGGCACCTCGATCGAGAAGCAGCGTGGTACTTTCCACGCTGGCGGCCTGCACTGCGTTCATCAGCGGCGTTGCACCTTGATCGGAGCGCACGTCGACGAACGCACCGCGGTCCAGAAGCATGCTGATAATCGCGCCGTCTTGAGCGGCGAGCGCCCAATGTAGCGGAGCCAGCCCGTCGGCTGCCAACGCATCGATTGGCGTTCCTGATCGCAGGCAGGCGTCGACTACTTCGGGCTGCCCACGCGCAACGGCAATGTGCAACAGCGAATGGGTCCGTAACAGACGCTCGGGATCGGGTCGGGCAAAGGAGCACGCCGTCGCGAGTTGCGCGAGATTGCCAAACGCAGTCATGCACCACATGGCTGCGGCCTTCAGGTCCGCCTCGATGCCGGGCGGTAGGGGCGCTGGGTAGATGGCGCCGAGTACATGGCTGCGCAGCAGATAGTCGAGTCCCCTTACCGTGAACTCGGGCGTCTCGTCAGTAGCACACAAAGTGCCGCAGATACGGGTGATCTCAATATGACGATCACGCGCTTCCACACGCGCGACCAGCATCACGGCGCGTGTCCAACTGCGCACAACGATGATCTCACCCTGATGAAAGAAAAGTGCCCACTTGTGCTCCATAGCCCGCGGAGCGAACAGTACGCCATCGGACAACACCTGATCGACGGGAAATGTCAGTGAAGTCTCAATGTCGCGTTCGGTAACGGGTGTCTTCCCGATGAAGCCAGTGCCGTCATCCTGCTGGAACGACATCGCATTCGTCGCGCATTGTGGATCCGTGCTCGTGGACAACATGGTCAAGGTCACGGGCCGTACGTCGAGCACGCGGACGCCCCAAGGATTGTCCGTCGCTTCAATCCAGTTCAAGTCGGGCACTTGCGGTGCGGGCTTGTCTTCCGCTCGGGTCGGTGCCGACGACGGGACGGGCGTGGTTGGCTTGCCTTGGCTGCCAAATATTCCTTTGAGCCTTTCCCACACCATGATCCGATTCCAAATCACCTTGAGATTGGAGCTTGTAGCCTATTCAGCGTTTGCTTTCAAGCATTGGAACCGTCGGCTGCGAGTGACCGCTCTGGGTCGAAGGCGGAGAATAGCACCGGACCAAACGCCGACGCAGTGCTGATGCATTTCTCCATCAAGCAGTGACAATTCCCTTCGATCAGCAACATAGGTGGGTCTCGGCATCCTTCACGGTGGAAGGTACTTCGGGGCAAGAACAACGGCAGCTTCCTGAGCCGTCAAACACCGGTGGGCGCGCGGTGGTCGATACCGGGTTACACGCGCGCCCTGCTACCAGCGGTTAGCTCAAGGCAGGGCTGATACCGACGCTGTTACAGGTCTCTCCGGCACCAGTCAGGGGGGCTCCTCCGCCTAGTGTAGGTTGACGTCCGCCAGCGAGATTCCATCGGGGGGGACGACTTGTCAGAAGCACCCTACTGGAAGTCCAGGCCTACGGATGCCTAACACTTCTGTGCCATCCGTAGGCCCTGTGCAATTTGACAGCTAGTCGGTCTCAATTGGCTCTGACCCTCCTGGCCGAATCCGCCAAGCGGGGCCGGCCCCACGTCGGCCTGCTCCGCCCAATTACAGGATACGCTGGCATCTCGTGGACCAGACTGGTATTCCGCAATGTGCCCCGGGCGAGGTCTTTGATCTTGCCACTCTGACTCCGGGACATCTGGCTTCGAACCGCAGATGATGACCTAGGGAGCTCGAACTACAAATCGGGAGAGAGAGAATGGAAAGGCTCAAGCTCCAACTGGAGAACTGCTACGGAATCCGCAAGCTGGACGTCGTGCTGGACTTCGCCGGCACGGCAGCTATCGCCATCTACGCACCGAACGGTTCGATGAAGAGTTCTTTGGCATGCACGCTTCAGGACATCGCCGATGACAAGCCATCGCGCGACAGGATTTTCCCGAACCGCGCGACCGTTCGCGTGGTAAGCGATGAGAACAATACCGACCTAGCTGCTAGAGATGTACTCGTGCTCAGGCCATTTGAAGATTTCGCCAGCAATGAAAGCGCCACTGCAACCCTTCTAGTGAATGCCACTCTTCGTTCGGAGTATGAAACGCTGCACACTGGTATCACCGCCGCTCGAGCATCACTTGTCACGGCGCTCAAGACCACCTCGAGAACCAGACGCTCAGTGGAGCGCGAGGTTATGTCAACGTTTGCACCTGCAGTCGCGGATTTCGACACTGCGTTGGTCGCGCTTAAGGAGGAATTGTCAAAGGACTTGGAGCCAGACTTCAGGGATGTTCCTTACGACGTCCTGAACGATGAGAGAGTCGTGGCATTCCTGGGTCAAGGTGATTTCCGTACCGCGATCAACGAGTACACGAAGAAGTACAACGAGTTGCTCGCCGCGTCGAAGTATTTCAGGAAGGGAGGCTTCAACTATTACGCGGCGACCAACGTCGCCAAGGAGCTGAAGACAAGTGGCTTCTTCAAGGCTAATCATACCGTTCGACTCAACGGCGACGAAGACAAGGAGATCAAATCCGAGACAGAGCTCCAAGCTCTTGTTGATGCTGAGCGCGCCAGAATTTCGGAGGATGCTGCGCTTCGGAAGAAGTACGAGGAGCTTGAAAAGCAGATACAGAAGAACGCGCAGGTTCGCGAGTTTGAGGCATACATGCAGGGTCATGAAGAGCTGCTGCCCGAGCTCGCCGATCCGGCGACCCTGAACAAGAAGCTCTGGTTGTCCTATCTGAAGGCAAATCTAGACCTATACACTGACCTCATCAGCAAGATCGAGCGGGCTGCGGTTCGATCAGCCGAGATAGAGGCGCAGGCCGGCCAAGAGCATACGCAATGGCAGGGCGTGATTGACATCTTCAATAGCCGCCTCATCGTCCCGTTCCATCTCGAGGTAGCCAACAAGGTTCAAGTTGTTTTGGGCACGGACACGGCACCGCGCCTAGGCTTTGTCTTCAAGGATGGGGGTGATCAAGCACAAGTTGAACGAGACACGCTTCTACAGACGCTAAGTACCGGAGAAAGAAGAGCGTTTCACGTATTGACCATGTTGTTCGACATTGAGGTACGTAGCTCGGCCGGCAAGCAGACACTCCTGGTTGTTGACGACATCGCCGACTCTTTCGACTACAAGAACAAGTACGCCATCATCCAGTACCTTTCCGACTTGGCTGAAGGTCAGAGTTTCAAGCTGCTCATTTTGACCCACAACTTTGATTTCTACCGGACCATCGAGAGCCGTCGTCTCGTTCAGCGGAAGAACTGCTTAATGGTGTCAAAAACGGCTGCCGGGATAACTCTAGAGGCTGCTCAGGGCGTGCGTAACGTCTTCATCAACGTATGGAAGCCTGCATTCTTCGCCGATAACCGCAAGAAAATTTGCTGCGTTCCCTTCATGCGCAACCTGATTGAGTACATGAAGGATGACCAAGATCCAGACTATCTGCTGCTCACGTCTCTGCTCCACTGGAAGGCCAGTACAGATCAGATCACCGTGGCTGATCTTGATGGCATCTACTCTAGGCTCTTTGGCATCAACGGACAGTCTGGCAACCCTGCAGAGCGATTCGTTGATATTCTAGAAGTTGAAGTTGCTGCTTGTCTGCAGGCTCCGGATGGCATCAACTTCGAGAATAAGGTCGTGCTGGCGATTGCTACGCGCCTGCGAGCAGAGCGATTTATGGCGGCTAGGATCAACGATGCAGCTTGGCTGACTGGGATTACAACCAACCAGACCCCGGCGCTATTGAAGCGCTATCGGAACGACTTTCCTGCTGAACTTTCCAACATTGGCGTCATTCAGCGCGTCCTACTTATGACGCCGGAGAACATTCACCTGAACTCCTTCATGTATGAGCCGATCTTGGACATGTCCGATCAGCACCTTCGCCGCGTCTACACGGAAGTCGCCGCGTTGGTCTAGCGGCGAAGAACAGATTCGAAACGCATAGATCAGGTTGTAGCTGACAGGGGCCGGATTGCTTCACTTCGCGCCATGTCGGCCCCGGCTTCACAAAGCAACGTAAGGACTCGATCACACACCTGGGGAGTCAGATAGTTGTTTCCTTTGTTCTACTCACTTCGATGGTCTGGACCGGCCAGGATTCTTTAGACACCCACGTTTACCCTATGGCCACGCCTCATCACGGAAGACCACGCCTCTCATTCTTGCGAGCAATTGGACAGTCTCATCCACCGTTTCACATCTCGCCCCGCCTACCTACTGAAAGTTGATGGGCATCCCGCTCGCCATGCTTGCCTTAGCAAGCTGTTTCAGCCTCTCGGTAAGTTCCTCACCATCCACATCAAAGAAGCACTGACCAAGGTTCATTGGCTTCAATCCAAACGTCTTCGCAGCTTCCAGCTTCCAGCGGACACTCAGGTCCACCGGAGGCTGCTTGGAGAACACCCCCGCGATGTGGGTCAGCTCCGAGTACAACTGCTTTGCCTCTTCGCTTGACCACTCTCCATCGCTATCCGCGTGAGTGGTCAAGACCGGACAGACGCCACCCAGTGATCCTCCTTCGACCAGCGATGTCACAGCGTCGCGAAAATCACCGAAGTCAGCGTAAGAGCCGACTTCAACACCTTCGATTTCATCTCCGGACTCATCAAACACGCAAAGATACAGCCCCATCTTCAGACCCTTTCAATTCTTACGGGATTAGCAGAATCACCGACAAATTCTGCGAGTTTTCCATCGATTCCGGCAGATGCTGGAAGACGGATCACCAGCTGCTTTCCACGCAACTTTGCACTGTATGCAAGCAGCCTAATCTGGTACGTCAAGCGCATGTTAGTTACGAGCTTGATCAGATAGAGGTTATCGCCAACCTCAGCGTCCGGCCGAGAACCCCTTGGAACTTGGTGCCTCGTGTACGAGTATTTCATGGTAGCTGGACATCCTTTCAATGATCTTCCTTGTGATGGCGACCTTGTCGGCGATTGAAGTTCTACAGCGGCGCAATGGCCGCGCAGGCACCTCTGCAAGGAAGAGGCGCTGTTGGCCTACGCCAGCGGTCTCACCACCGCCAGGATTCTACATGCCGCGACCCGCCCATTTCTAAATCTGTGTTGCGGTAAAGGCACGACCCGCGAACGCAACTTGAAGCCCTTGCTTCAGCTCGGCACGCTACTCCCCATTGGCGTGCACCAGGGGGCAACTGGACCGGCTAGGGCTCTGTAGACACCTACTGTTGCCCTACGGCCACGCCTCATCACGAAAGACCACGTTTCTTATTCTCGCGAGCCACTGGGCAGCCTCATCGACCGTTTCAAACTCGTTCGAAGTCACCCTGTTTATTTCTTCGACCGGGAGGTCACGAGATTCGAGCAGCGCGTCCATCTGGCGCTCCAGCAACTCAACATCAAAGAGCATCCGACCGGCCCTGATCCAGTCACGAAGCTTTGGTGGGTCATACACCTCAACGTGACAAAAATCGTCAAGCGTCCTTTTCAGCGGCTCAGGCAAACTACTCATCGCTCCGAGTACTCCTTCTTCAACCCATGCCGCTCAAGGAGGAACTCGTGATTCATCCGATTGCAATCAACCATTGCAATGAACCACTCGTCAAAGCCAACAAACTCCTCAACGAGGCCGCCAGCGAGCCACATGACCTTCCCTGGATCAACGGCATGAGGGCGGGACATCAGCATAACGTCAATATCATCCGATGAAACCGCAATGGGCATCACCTCGCTCTCTTCGTACCCGCAGATGTCTCTAAGGGACTCTGTATACCTCAGTATATTCTGCGCACACTCCGCGCGGCCTCCGCCAATCAGATCGGCGGTTGAGAATAGATCCACACCGTCCTTGAATGCCCGCCATCCATTGGCATGAAGAAGAAATTCGCGGAACTACCCGTCCAGAGCGTGACCCAGCGCGGCCTCAACCTCACGGACGTCAGCCTCCGATGCCGCAACCTCTGGAAGTGTGTTCTCCCACAGGCCTTCCGCATCGATTTTTTCGATTTCATTCTTGACAAAGTGAGCGATTACCAGCTCCCGCTTCCAGTCCAATTCAGATCTCCCTCTAAGGCAAGTAGAGCCAGCGTGATGATCTCACACCGGGGCGGTAAGCTCTGCGAGCAGCCTAACCAGATTCCTGGGCGGAGCAGCGTCCACGTAGCCCCGAGCTAGATCGAAGGGATCAACTGCGCCCAACTTGGTCGCGGATGCGAATCTCCCGACCACATATCGAGCGAAGTACATGGACCCAGCCTGATCCTCAACGTACCAACAACCCTGGAGCGCCTGACAGAGGTACTCTCCAATGAAGTAGCCGATCCTTGTCAAGAACCAGATGCGATCCTCATCGTCGTCGGATGTCAGATCCCGGGTTGCGGCTGCCAAGTAGGGTACGTACGCCTCCGCGTCCTTAAGCACCGCATCGGCTGGACTGATTCCCAGTCTTTCCACGAAGTCCACAAGAGCCGGCTTCAACTCCTGACGGAGCTGATCGAACTTCGCCTTGCGTGCTGCGATCAGCACGTCATCACTACTGTCCATTTTCGTCAAGTATCCTTGTCCCCTGGAACTGCAACCTGAGTGTCAATGCCGGTCAATTGATCGACTTATTGCACACCACAGGACACCGCGCCTGGATAGCTGTCAAGCCTATACACGTCAACGCAGATTTCCCAGTTGCATTGCGTAGATCCCCAACATGATCTTCCTTCCGAGTTCTTTATCCCCCCGATCAAATGCATTAAATCCCTCCATTAGCCTCTCCTCTATGAGGAGAACGGTGTCGGCATCGCGCTTGATCAGAGATTTCACTTCCTCAAAATTTTCGAAGACGGTCTCCTTGTTCTGCTGATACGCCATCTCCATAGTTCCCCAAATTTCCACTAACAGGTCGGAATATGAATCAGGCGCATAGATTGAGCTAAGCACGCTACCCGACAGGTCTAAAAGCTTCTCGCTCAGTTTCGACATCAGCGCACCTCGGCGATTGGGATCTTGAGTGGAGTTTGGGGTTCGCCGCAGAACGCAGGGCTTCCTCAATTTGGCGGGTCATCAGATCACATTCCGGCCACTCCGAATTCTACTTTAGGAGCGAGTCCGGTGTACTCGTACTCGCTATTCACGACCTACGGCCGGGCATCCTACGCTGCTTCGACAGCTAGAGCGTATTCACGCGCGGATCTGTACGGCGCGCCATACGGATGAAGAATGACGCATGCCGAGTTCTTTTTGATGAACTGGACTTCCCTCTTGAGATCAGACGCCAAGAGGAGCGACGTCAGAGGCAGTGCCTGCCAGCTTCACCATTTGCCATGCTGCATCCCCTGTTCAACCTCGAGCCCAAGCAATATGCATTGGCTTATCAACGTTGCTGTAATCGACATCCACGCAGTCCCTGAGGTCGCCGAAGAACAAGTACCGATTGCAGTTGGTCGCAGCAAAGAGTGTGTCACCGGATTCCGCGTACTGTGCCGGCGGAACGATCAGCGACACCTGCTCAGCAGTCAAACCGGCCACCTTCATCAGCTTGGCCGCATCCGACGCACAGATCAATTGCGGGTCACTCGGGGTGCCATAGGACCATCCGGAATAACCGTTGTGGACAAAGTAGCTCGGCATTGACTCTCCTGACGAGCGGGAAGTAGACGATTCACGGTGGCGATGGTCGCCGCATAGCCCTGATCTTCAGGGGGAAGGAAGCTTGTGCGGACGTGCGTGAAGAGGACCGTGGCCAGTCGCGGGAGCTGCCGCACCATCCAGCGGCTTCCAATAGCCTCGAAATGTCTGGTCAGGAGCAGCCAACGCCCAGCACCTCATGCAACCCCCACATCTGTACACCTCTTCACAGAATGGCCCTGTCCGTATCTGATGGAGCCCCAGGGCTCCGCGCTCAACCACTTCCAGGACCAACCTTCGGAACTGCACATAGTCACTCTCAGCTGCAAACTCCGCTCGTTCTTGGCACAACTGGCACGTCATGGCTTCCCTCTGGCGATATCGATGGTCACACGAACGCAATCTGTATTCGGTCAACGCGAATACATACGGTTGATCCGTCGTATGCCGAAAGGCCATCCAGCCCGCCCAGCAACTCCTCAATGTCAAAGTACACGCCATCAACTTCGAGGTTGGCACCGCGTACCACACCTGTTAGATCGTATGAGAACCCAGCATCCACCCTGACGGCGGACGAAGGCTCATCAGCGCTCACAAGCCTTAGAGCCAAACCATCATCCACGTAGACGCCTAGTTCAACGGCGTAGTGAGCGCCTTCGTGGATTTCACCTGGGCAGTAATAGGCAAAGCAGGTAAGGGTGAGACCCCGCACCTGGATCTCCACCTCCTCCTCGATCAGGTCACTTACCGACCTTAGAAGTATGTTCTGGATCATGGCTGTCCAAGCACTTGTACGGCATAGACCCAACGCCCATCGTCGCACTCTGCCATGCCAAGTACGGCACCTCGAAGACCAATCACTGGCGCGATGACCGGCTGGCCGGGCCTGATCTCGACCACTTCATAGAACTGAAACTTCGCGTTCGTACCCACCTCCATTCCTAATACCCCATCGCTTCTTTATCTTGGGATCCGCAAGTACAGCCATCTGAACTTACGTCGCATTCGACTTCAGATACTTTGACGCCTTGTCGAAGAACAGCTTTGCCCTCTCGGACTCAGCGAGCGCTGCGGCAACTGCAGGATGCTCTCCTGCACCATTTCGGATCAGCGTGTATGCGGCCTCGCTTACTAGCATGACATCACTGCTCTGAAGCGCGTTGGCGAGCACGATGGTCGTTTCCTCTTCAAGGGTACCCATACCACTGAGGCACGCCGCTGCTGGATGCCCCCAGATCGGAACTTCCGCCCGTAGGTAGTGCTCAAGCGGCTTCGCAATCGGCCCAAGCCGATTGGCAACCTCCATAGCGCAACGCAGCGGAAGACCAAAATTGCGGTACGGGACGCCCTCATCGTTGCATGCTTCGCCATTGAACAACGTCTCAAGAATCGGAATCGCTGCTTCGCCCATTGCAAGCAGCTCGATCTCCGCCTCGATCATGTACGTGCGGCCATGGAATCTGTCAAAGAACGGGTGCGGCATGAGAATTGCTCCGAGCTTGTAGCGGAAGGGCGATTCAGACGGAGCAAATCAGGATGGCTTGTCCAGGAAGACCTCTACAGTGGCATGCCCTGTCCGACGATCCACTCGGGTACGGGTTATTACTTTGGAGTCGCTTGGGCGCTTTCCGGTCATGTACAACTCGAATATCCCTTCGTCATCCAGAACTTGCGTAGCAAGCCCCAGATCCGTTGACTGAACAGCTGATGCCGGATACGGCATCAGCGCATCGTGCGTGGCCTTCTTTGCGATCGCCTCCATTTCTTTAAACTTCAGCAACTTCTTTCTATCCATGACGTCCTCCACCTGTCCAGACTACCGGGGCCGCAGGAAGCATACTTGACCGATCAATCTTGCCGCGAGGCTGCTAGGTAACCCGAAAGTCCCTGCCCCATTCCCTTACGTTGTAGCGGTTTACATATCCGGTCACTCTCACGGGCAGTCCACCATCGTTCACACGGACCCTGCCACGCATTGAGAACCCTGAGTAGCCAGTTCCACGGGCGAAGCCATCGAGGATAGCTTCCACTGAGAATCTGGAGGGGCGGGCCAGGTCCTTGAATACGACCCTTATCTCGCCGTTGACGGCGGCCGTACCTTCGGCACCGATCTCCCCCACATACAGGCTTGCTGCGATGTCCGGATGGGAGTTGACGACTCCCACCTTCAGCAGCATTGATTGTCCGGTTTCCTTGCTCAATTCCTCGACAAACGGCCGCAGAACAAATTCAATGACGGTTTCGAGCATGCCCTGAAATTCGGAGGACTCGACTTGGCCAAGAGTACTGCCATCTGACGGGATCACGCGCCAGAACCTTTCAGCGCTTCGTTCCGCGTAAGGATCGTGTCGTACATCCGCATGGATCAGCCCTCTTCTCTTCGTCTAATGAATACCACGCCCTCCAGGCGCTGAGCATCATCAGCACTGGCCAATCGAATGCACTCGGTACTAGCCAACTCAAGATACGGAAATTCTGCGATAGGCTCCGTCATTGCATACTCGCATTCATCCTCATCATCCTCATGAGGGTCGCGGTCTAGGTAGTACCGAAGTGACAGCTTGGACGTCTCCGCGTCCCATGCAACCGTAGCAGCCACAACATGCTCGGTAACGTTGCGGGCCACGATTACTCGACCCACCGAGTACAGCTTAGTCTTGTCCATATTGCTCACCACTGTTTGAGGTTAGCCGGCCAGCGAGCCAGGTGCCAAAGTGCATGACACAGCTCCCACTGCTCCCAACCCGGATTGGCGATTGATCCGTCAGGCCGGAGCTCTGAGATGTTGAATCCCTCTTCAACGTCCTCGTAGTACAGGGCGATGTTGCCTGTTCTGGCCACCACGAAGACGGTCTCTACAGCACCCAAGCGCTCAATCTTGGCGAGAAAGGGTGCGACCTTGCACTGCTCAAAGAATTGCTTCTGCTCAGCTGAACACTCAGAGAGCTGGCTGACCACAAGTGCTTCTAGTTCTTCCGCTGAGATGGGCTGCCAGCTGTCCATATGGTTCGGCTCGATTTTAGGGCGGCTGGGTCCGGCCAACGACCCAGCGAGCAATGGTATCCAAGTGTCACGTCACTCACCTCCTACGTAAAGGCGTGCGTCAGCATCAGCTGACGCACGCCAGTCTGTTTGAGGTCAATACCAAACCCGGCACCGGCACGG
>NZ_JASCOZ010000083.1 GCF_029960115.1 Stenotrophomonas sp. PS02289 | reverse complement strand
GGTTTGCGGGACACGCCGTGAATCCGTCCATGGAGGCTCGTCAAAAACGTCCATGTTTTTGACGGTCCCGCAAACCCACCCCGGCACGCCCCAGACAGTTGGCCGGTGGCCACAGGAAACGCTGAATCAACGGCGACGTTGGTCCGGGGTCCTGCGTTACCGGATGTTGGGCCTTTCACTGCAGTCGACCAACGGTCGACTCTACCGGGGATACGTGCTTTTGATCTTCGATGGCCACCGACGCACTGTCGATGGCGGTTCGGGGTGGGCTGGAGGGGGCATGAGCCGCATGGATGCGGCGACTGAGCTTACATGGACGTACTTGCAGCGTCCCCCGGAACGCCCATCCCGATCCGCCAACCCAGAGAAACCGTGACCACCGGCTGTTCGCCCAAAACCAACACCAGCCGGGCAGAGCCCGGCTCTACGCGGTCCCGGTAATTGCACAAAAAAAACGGCGGACCGAAGTCCGCCGTTCTCCAAGAACCCTCAACCGCGCATCACGCTGCCTGCGACTGCGGGTCCTTGCCCTGGCGGTCGTAGTAGGTGGCTGCGCGCAGCTCGTGCGGATCGAAGTCGTCGACCGTGATCGTGTCCAGGGTCAGCGTGCGCAGTTCTTCCAGCAGCGTGCGCTCGTCCTGGGTGATCACACCTTCGGCCACGGCTTCGTCCAGCTGCGAGGCAAAGTCCAGGGCTTCGATGCCCTTGGTCTTCAGCGCCTTGAGGAACTTGCGCTCCACCGGCTCAGCCATGATCGCCTTGGCCAGGTAGCTGTTGATGCGGCCACCCGGGTTGTTCTCGCACGGGGTCAGGAACACGCCGCTGGCCAGACGTTCGCGGGCTTCGTTCGGAGCCATCAGCAGTGCGGCCACGCGGCGGCTCAGACGGTCGCCCGGAGCTTCGGCGCGGCGGCCGAACGGGAAGATCAGTGCCCACATCAGCCAGCCGATCGGACGGATCGGGAAGTTGCGCAATGCTGCCGACAGCGACTCTTCGATCTTGTGCACGCTGTCATGGAAGGCCCACGCCAGCAGCGGCTGATCGGCGGTCGGCGCGCCTTCGTCGTGATAGCGCTTGAGCATCGCGCTGGTCATATAGACATGACTCAGAACGTCGCCCAGGCGGCCGGACAGCGATTCCTTGAACTTCAGCTTGCCGCCCAGCGTCATCATCGAGATGTCCGCCATCAGGGCCAGGTTGGCCGAGTAACGGTCCAGCTTGCGGAAGTAGCGGCGGGTGTACGCATCGCCCGGAGCGGCACCGAAGCGTGCACCGGTCAGGCCGAACCAGAACGAACGCACCGCGTTGGAAATACCGAAGCGGATGTGCCCGAACAGGCTGCGGTCGAAGGCCTGCAGACCGGCACGGGTGTCCGGATCCTGCGCGGCCTTCATTTCCTGCAGCACCCACGGGTGGCAGAGGATCGCGCCCTGGCCGAAGATCAGCAGGCTGCGGGTCATGATGTTCGCGCCCTCCACGGTGATCGCGATCGGAGCGGCCTGCCAGCTGCGGCCCGCGAAGTTGCGCGGCCCCAGAATGATGCCCTTGCCGCCGATCACATCCATCACGTCCGAGATCACTTCACGGCTCATGTTGGTGCAGTGGTACTTGGCAATCGCCGACGGCACCGACGGCACGTCGCCGCGGTCCACCGCCGCAGCGGTGGCCTGCGACAGCGCGCTGATCTTGTACGCCTTGCCACCAATGCGGGCCAGGGCCTCTTCCACGCCCTCGAAGCGGCCGACCGACAGGCCGAACTGCTTGCGGATGCGCGCATAGGCACCGGTCACCACTGCGCCGGCCTTGGCACCGCCGCTGGCGGTGGAGGGCAGGGTGATCGAGCGACCCACGGCCAGGCACTCGTTGAGCATGTTCCAGCCCTTGCCGGCCATCTCCGCGCCGCCGATCAGCTGGGTCAGCGGAATGAAGATGTCCTTGCCGCGGATCGGGCCGTTCTGGAAGGTCGAGTTCAGCGGGAAGTGGCGACGGCCGATTTCCACGCCTGCGGTGTCACGCGGCAGCAGGCCCAGGGTGATGCCGATGTCGCGGGTCTCGCCGATCAGACCGTCCGGGTCGTACATGCGGAAGGCCATGCCGATCAGGGTCGCGACCGGGGCCAGGGTGATGTAGCGCTTGTCGAAGGTCAGCTTGACGCCCAGCACCTGCTCTCCGTTCCACTCGCCCTTGCAGACGATGCCGTAGTCGGGAATCGAGGTCGCGTCGGAGCCGGCAAACGGGCCGGTCAGGCCGAAGCAGGGCACTTCGCGGCCGTCTGCCAGGCGCGGCAGATACAGGTCCTTCTGCGCCTGGGTACCGTAGTGCACCAGCAGTTCGCCCGGGCCCAGCGAGTTGGGCACGCCGACGGTGGAGCTGACCACGCTGGAGACCGAGGCCAGCTTCTGGATCACCTTGTGGTGGGCCAGCGCGCTGAAGCCCAGGCCGCCGTATTCCTTCGGAATGATCATGCCGAAGAATTTGTTCTTCTTGATGTAGCTCCACAGCTCCGGCGGCAGGTCAGCGTGGACGTGGGTGATTTCCCAGTCGTTGACCATCCTGCACAGTTCTTCCACCGGGCCATCCAGGAAGGCCTGTTCCTCAGCGGTGAGCTGCGGCTTGGGGTAGTTGAGCAGCTTGTTCCAGTCCGGGTCACCGGTGAACAGCTCGCCCTCGAAGCCGACCGAGCCGGTTTCCAGCGCGATGCGCTCGGTCTGCGACAGCGGCGGCAGCACCTTGCGGAACACCTTCATCATCGGTCCGGTCAGCAGCGGCTTGCGGATGAAGGGCAGCAGCAGCGGGACCGCGATGACGGCGACAAGGGCCGCCGCGACGATGGTCGCGGTCTGGTTGACGTAGGGAATGAACCAGCAGGCCGCCAGCAGCGCTAGGCTGATGAGCGTCCAGGTGATCAGGCGCATCCGGTGGTAGGCGACGAATGCGCCGGCCAGCAGAATGGCGAGGAAGGGAATGACAAAGCTCATGAGCGTGCTCCGGTGACGTGCTCGGTTGCGGCGGACAGTGCGACGGCGGAGGCCGAGGGCAACACGTCCAGATAGTCCAACACAGTAGCGGTAAAGGCGTTGTTGTCATCACCGGCGACCATGTGGGTGGCCTCCGGCAGCTGCACGTGCCGTGCATGTGGCACCAAGGCCAGGAATTCGGCCACCGTTTGCGGGGTGACCAGGTTGCTGCGCCCGCCGCTGACCAGCAGCACCGGGCATTTCACCTGACGCGCCGCTTCGGCCAGCGCGTCCTGGTGCTGTTCGCTGTCGCGCGCCAGTTCGGCGACCAGACGCGGGTCCCAATGCCAGCGCCAGCGGCCGTGGCCGTCGTCGCGCAGCAGGGCGCGCAGCGCGTCGTCGGACTTGCGTGGGCGGTGCGGCATGTACGCGGAAATGACGTCGGCGGCCTGCGACAGCGACGCAAAGCCGTCCGGGTGCGCGGTCATGAAGGCCAGAATGCGTTCTACCCCGGCAGTGTCCCAGCGGGGAGTGATGTCCACCAGCACCATCGCCGAGAACAGCCCGGGCCAGCGCGCTTCGGCGAGCAGACCAAACAGGCCGCCCATCGAGGCGGCGACCAGGATCGGCGGCTGCGGCTGCTCACCTGCCAGTACGATCAGGTCGTCGGCGAACTGTTCGCCGTGGTAGGGCAGGTCAACGGGATTCCAGTCCGAGTCACCGTGGCCGCGGGCATCGTAGGCCAGGGTCTGATAGCCGGCCACTGCCAGCGACTGCGCGGTGGCGGTCCAGGCGTGCCGGGTCTGGCCGAAGCCGTGCGCGAACAACACCGTGCCACGGCGTCCGGCCTCCGAGCGGCTGACCGCCAGGACGCTGTCGTGCGCGGCGGTGACGCGCGCATCGGTGAAGTCAGTCGAGAGAGGGGCGGGCGTTACCATACTCGCTAGTATGGACCTGCTGTCGGGCAAGTCAATACCTTGCGGTATGGTTGGCCCGGAGGCCCGCGCCATCAGCCTTTCCACACAAACCGACCTCGGCGTATGGTTAAATCATCAGCATGAATGAACCTGAAGCTTCCGCCGGCGAGCCCCGTGCCGGCCGCAACAGCCGCCTGAGTGCGGAGGACTGGGCCCAGGCGGCTCTGGATCTGATCGCTGAACAAGGCGTGGGCGCGGTGGCGGTCGAGCCGCTGGCGCGGCGTCTGGGGGTCACCAAGGGCAGTTTCTACTGGCACTTCCCGTCGCGCGACGCGCTGCTGCAGGCCGCGCTGGAGCGCTGGGAGCTGTTCGAGCAGGAGCAGGTGTTCGGCAGCCTCGAAGATGTGCCCGATCCGCGTGCACGCCTGCGCCAGCTGTTCCAGGTCGTGGCGCACGAAGTGCAGCCGCACATCATCTACAGCGAACTGCTCAAGGCGCTGGACCATCCGATGGTGCGTCCGGTGATCGACCGTGTCTCGCACCGTCGTCTGGAGTACCTGGTGGCCTCGTTCCGCCAGGCCGGGCTGAGCCGCACCGATGCGCAGCACCGTGCGCGACTGGCGTATGCCGCCTACGTCGGTTTCCTGCAGCTGTCGCTGCAGCTGCAGCAGCCCAAGCAGGCCCGTGAGGACTTCGAGGCCTATGTGGAGCATGTGATCGAGACGCTGATTCCGATCGGGTGAGCGCACAGCAAGGTCAGCGAAAAGGCCGCGGCAACGCGGCCTTTTTGCGTCCGCGCGTTGGACCTGCATTGCGATGAGGCACAAAAAACAACGGCCCCTTGCGGGGCCGTTGCTGCATCAGGTGCTGATCAGAGAATCGATCAGAACTTCTGCTTGTACTGCATGTAGATGAAGCGACCGATGTCGTAGCCGCCGTAGTACGAGTACTGCGAGTTCGGGGCCGAGTACATCTGCGGACCGTAGTGGTCGAACACGTTACGTGCGCCGACAGCGACGGTGGCATTCCACGGGGCGTTCCAGGAGAACTGGACGTCGTGGAAGGTGGTGGAGCCGCGTTCGTTCATCGGACCATTGCGGGCCGGATCCGGCGACTGGTAGTCCGGCAGGGTGCACTCGTCCGGAATGAAGTAGCAGTCTTCCTTCACGCCGGAGAAGTAACGGGTACCCCAGGTGATGCCGAAGTCGCCCATCTCCCAACCGACGGTCAGGTTCGAACGCAGGCGGAAGTTGCTCTCGAAGCCGTTGTAGATCTGCAGCGGTGCGGTTTCGTCGTTGGTCGTCTTGAGGACGTTCTTGGTGACGTAGGTGTTCTGCAGATTGAAGGTGAAGTTACCAGCGGCGTCGGTGTTGTAGCGGTAGGCGACGTCGAAGTCGAAACCTTCGGTCTCGATGAAACCGGCGTTGCGGCTGCCGAAGGTCATCGAGTTGACATAGCCCAGGGTCGCATCACGGGTGAAGGTGGTGCAACGCTCGGCCACGCCCAGCGCGTAGCAGTCGTTCAGCTGGTCGTCCGGGGTGTCAGCAACGATGGTGTTCTCGATCTTGATGTTGAACCAGTCCAGGCTGAGGTTCAGCCCCTCGGCGAAGGTCGGGCTCCACACCAGGCCCACGGTCTTCGACTTGGAGGTTTCCGGGGTCAGATCCGGGTTCGAGCCGGAGGTGAACGGAACCGGGCTCTGCTGGTCACGTCCGTCAGCCGGGACAAAGCCCTGTTCCAGCTGGCGGAAGGTGGGTGCCAGGGCACCCAGGGCAGCAGCACAACGAGCTGCGGTTGCAGAATCAGTTGCGGCCAGGCCGAAGGAGGTGTCACAGGGGTCGGTGAACCGCTCGAAGGTCTGCGAGCTGCCGCCGTACAGGTCGCCGATGGTCGGCGCGCGGAAGCCTTCAGCGTAGGTGGCACGGACCAGCAGCTGGTCGATCGGACGCCACTTCAGGCCAAACTTGCTGTTGACGGTGTCACCGAAGGTGCTGAAGTCGGAGTAGCGGGTGGCCGCGCTCAGGCTCAGTTCCTTGGCGCCCGGCAGGTCAGCCAGGATCGGCACGTTCAGTTCCAGATAGAACTCGTTGACGTCGTAGATGCCCGAGGTCGGGCCCGCGGCGAGGTCGGTGGAGTAACCGGTCTGCGACAGCGCGTCCGGATTGAACTCGCCCTTTTCTTCGCGGTACTCGTAACCGAATGCGAAGCCCAGGTCGCCGGCCGGCAGGGTGAACAGGCTACCCGCGAGGTTGGCGTAGTACGACGTCATCGTCGTTTCGCCGGTGGCGTGGGTGGTCGGGAACAGGAACTGCTGCAGATCGCTGTTGCCGGTCAGGCCACCGTCGCCGGTACGGCCGAACGGAATCAGCGGGTTCCACGGCACGCAGCCGCCGGCACCCGGGCCGTAGACCGGATTGGTGCCATCGATCAGGCCCTGGGCCGAGCCACATTCCACGCGACCGGTGGCGTCGTTGTAGAACGACTCGCCGGTGGCGGCGTTGGCGGCCAGCACGTTGTAGTTGCCGGTCTGGCGTTGCAGGTTCTCGGAGTTCTGGTACAGGTAGCCGACTTCCCAGTCGAAGTACTTGTCATTGAACTGGAACGAACCCTGCAGCCCGCCGCTGAAGCGGAACGTGGTGAGCTGGTTGGTCGAGACGCGCGGCACTTCCCAGCCACGACGGACATAGTTCATGTCTTCGCCGAAGGGGTTGTAGTAGCTGTCGGCCGACCAGATCGAACCGAGGTCGCCATAGGCGGCAGACTGCAGCGGGTAGCCGGCGACCTGCGCCTGCGACTCACGGCGGGTGTACATCAGGTCACCGCTGAAGCGCACGTTGTCGGTGATGTCGTACTGCACGTTGGTGAACAGGCTGCGACGCTCGGTCGGCGTGATCAGCTGCATCTGCTGGTTTGAGTTGCTGACGTCGCCGGTGATCGGCGTCCCATCCAGCACGTGGTAGTTGGCCGCGTTGTACGGATCCGCACCGCGGTTCAGCACCAGCTGCGGGCCACCGCTAGTACGCTGCGCCGAACCCCACTGGCTGACCGTGGTCCAGCCGCGATCCGGGTGGAAGGCGGTCTGCGAGGACTCGGAGAACCAGCGGTCCTTGGCCCACACTTCCTCTTCGTTGGCGTACTCGGCACCGATGGTGATCGAGCCGCGGTCGCCGGTGAAGCCGGCCACGAAGTCGAAGCTCTGCTTCTCGCCGTCGCCTTCGCTGTACTGGCCGGTGTAGACGTTGGCTTCCATGCCTTCGAAGTTCTTGCGGGTGATGATGTTCACCACGCCGGCCATCGCGTCGGAGCCGTAGATCGAGGAGGCACCGTCCTTCAGCACGTCGATGCGCTCGACGACCACCGACGGAATCTGCGAGACGTCCTGGTAGCCGCTGGTGCTGCTGCCCAGACGCTTGCCGTCAACCAGGATCAGGGTACGCTGGGCACCGAGGTTGCGCAGGTCGATGTAGAAGCCGCCGACGTTTTCGCCGGAGGACAGCGGCTCGGAACGGCTGATGGCCGGGGAGCCGGCAGCCGAGATGTTCTGCAGCACGTCGGCGACCGTCTTGAAGCCGCTCTTCTCGATCGAGGCGCGGCTGATGCTCAGCACCGGCTGTGCGGTTTCGGTGTCAACCTGGCGGATGCGCGAACCGGTGACCGAGATGCGGTCCAGGTCGGTCGTGGTGCCGGTGGTTTCCTGGGCATAGGCAGTGCCGCCGGTGGCTGCGCTGGCAACCAGTGCAACGATCACTGCGTCACGCAGCTTGTTGGACTTAAAGTTCATTGCTCTCTCTCTCCAAGGGAATCTTGGGTATTCACTGGGGTGTTTGCCTGGAGGCGATGCCAAACGGAGCACCAAAGACCACAAGGCTGACTCGATACTAACTCCCGTTTCGCAAGAATTAAAGTAGCGTTAATGAAGTCTGTGATCTGTGTGAAATTCGGCAAAGTCCTTGTGGATCAAGGCATTCGGAGAGCGGAAAGGCGAGTTGTTAAAAATTCGTTCAAAAAATAGTTTCAGCTGATTTGTCACGCTTTGTATCAATCCGGGCGCGGCACGGGCCCGGCACAAACAAAAAGGCGCGCCAATGGCGCGCCTTTTTTGTGCGGATCCCGGTGTGTAGCGGCTACAGGTCCTGCTCGTAGCGGACGTAGGGCACGGTGCCCTCGTCATTGCTCTCGTTGCGCGGGGCAAACGGGTTCTTGCCACGGGTGATCACATTCTCTGCGCCGACCGTGAGCTGGCCGCTCCACGGGGTGCGCCAGGTCAGGCCCAGACCCAGGCCTTCCCACTTGCCGGGCTGACCGGGGACGTCGACCACGCGGCCGATGATGTTGCCGCTGAAATTGCCGTAGCCGGCACCGAGCGTGAGGCTCTTGCTGTCCCAGCGGTCAACCAGTGCGGGGGAGACGTCCGACAGGGGAACCAGTCGTGCCTTGGCATAGGTGCCGCCAATGGAGACGAAGCCTTCGCGGCCGATGTTCTTCTGGCCGAACACGGTCAGGTCGTTCTGTTCGGCGCGCAGCGCCGGTGACTTGTTCGGGCCGGCCAGCCAGGCCGGCAGGGTGTCGCGGCCGGTGCCGGCGGTAATGCCGAGGCGTCCGCCCGGACGATTGAATGCGGCCGTGCCGGTGACCCGGCGGCTCAACGGGCTGTCGTCGTCATCGCCCAGGCTGGCCAGCATGCAATGGCTGGCCAGGCTGCTCATGCTGGCACCGCCACTGCTGCTGCAGAGCAGGCCCAGCGAGTCGCCCGAGGAGAGGCCAAAGGCGGCATCCAGCGAGCTGCGGCCGAAATGCCAGCGCGCCCCGGCGGCCTGTTCGCCGGTGGGTTCCAGGTACAGCAGGGCTTCCACCTTGCCGCTGCCCTTGTTCCACACCGGCAGCACGGTGCTGTCTGCACGTGCCTTGCTCTGCGCATACGCGCCCGGGATCGCGGCAAAGGCGATCATCAGGGCCAGCGGTAGACGCAGGAGGGCACGCATGGGACTTCTCAGACAGCAGGGGTGAGCACAAGTTCCCGCCGAAGCAGGAACTCGATCCTAGGGTGTTTATGATTTCTTAACAAGTGTTGGTTGACAAGTCTTGGTTCTCCCCAGAACAAAACTCGTGCGGCGATTACTGAAGCCGTTCAGGAGCCGGGGAGGCAACCCCGGCGTCGTGGAACATTATGTCCAAGTCCGTCAACGAAAAGTGATACTCCCGTCCGCAAAATTCGCATCGGACCTCCACTGCGCCGGTCGGCTCGGCGGCGGCCCGGGCCTCTTCCTCGCCCAGCGACTCCAGCATGCCGGCCACCCGCTCGCGGGAGCACGAGCAGGCAAAGCGCAACGGGCGCTCACCCATCAGTTCCGGGCTTTCCTCATGGAACAGGCGATGCAGCAGGGTCTGCGCCGGGGTCTCCAGCAGTTCCTGCTTGCCCAGCGTTTCAAACAGGGCGCTGGCACGGTCCCAGCCGTCGGCATCGCCTTCGTCGCCAGGCAGCTTCTGCAGCAGCAGGCCGGCGGCATGGGAGCCGTTGGCGGCGAGCAGCAGGCGCGTGGGCAGCTGTTCGGACTGGCGGAAGTAGTCTTCGAAGGCCTCGTCCAGCGCGGCCGCGTCCAGTCCGACCAGACTCTGGTAACGCTGCGGTTCGCGCGGGTCCAGGCCGGGGTTCTCGATGGTGATGGCCAGCAGTGCGTCCCCGCCCAGTGCGGTCAGGTCACGCGAGACATCGCCGCCGCCCTCGGCCAGCTGCACCACGCCGCGCAGGGTGCCGGCCGCGGTGCATTCGGCGAACAGGGTGCGCAGCGCCGTGCTGCTGCGCAACTGGATGGACAGCCGTCCGTCCACTTTGGTGTGGCCGGTGAACAGGGCCGCGGCAACGCTCGCCTCGCCGAGCAGCTCGGTGGCGGCCGGCGGGTAGCTGGCCGGAGCCAGGATGTCCTGCCAGGTCGCGTCCAGGTGCACGTGCACGCCACGCACGCCGGCGTCGGGAAGCAGGAAACGAGTGAGGGAGTCGGTCTGGGCGGTCATCGGGTCCGGGCGCTTAAATAAAGGAGGCATGTTGCCGGATAATGCGCCGACAACCGTGCAAGTAGAGGATGCACCAGTAATGGGGGCAGAGCGTAGCAACCACAAGGCCGGATCCGGCCTCGAATCCCCGCGGCCGCGCCGCTGGCGCTGGAAGATGCTGCTCTGGCTGCCGGTGCTGTTCGTGGTCGGCAGTGTGCTGCAGGTCGTGGTGCTGCGGTTCGTGGACCCGCCGTTGTCCACGGTGATGCTGTGGCGCTACGGCGAGGCGCTGGGGCAGGGCGACTGGGACTATCGGCTGCACTACCAGTGGCGCGATCTTGAGCAGATGGCCCCCAGCCTGCCCATCTCGCTGGTCGCGGCCGAAGATCAGCGGTTTCCGCAGCACAATGGTTTCGACCTGAAAGCCATCGAGAAGGCGCGTGACCACAATGCACGCGGTGGCCGGCTGCGCGGAGCCAGCACGATCAGCCAGCAGGTCGCCAAGAATCTGTTCCTGTGGCAGGGACGCAGCTGGGTGCGCAAGGGCCTGGAGGTCTGGTACACCCTGCTGATCGAGACCCTGTGGCCGAAATCGCGGATCCTGGAGATGTACGCCAACATCGCCGAGTTCGGTGATGGCATCTATGGGGCGCAGGCGGCCGCGCGCCAGTACTGGAAAAAGGACGCCGCGCGCCTGAGTCCCGGCGAGAGTGCGCGACTGGCAGCGGTCCTTCCCGCGCCACGCCGCTACAACGCGGCACAACCCGGGCCGTACGTGCAGCGTCGTGCCGCCTGGATCCAGCGCCAGGCGCGGCAGTTGGGTGGGGCGGGCTACCTGGGCGAGGACTGACGGTTCATGCATGTGACGGCGTGACGTTACAATCAGCACATGTCAGCCCAACGCCTAACCCTGGTCATCGCCGCCCACAACGAAGCAGAGGCATTGCCGCTGCTGCACCCGCGACTGCGCGCGGTCCTCGATGGCCTGGATGGCATCGCCGGCCATGTGCTGTATGTGGACGACGGCAGCAGCGATGACACCTGGGGCGTGATGCAGGCGTTGGCCGCACAGGACCCTTCGGTGGGCACGCTGCGGCTGTCGCGCAACTTCGGCAAGGAGGCCGCGCTGACGGCCGGGCTGGACTTTGTCGACGACGGCGCTGTCATGCTGCTGGATGCCGACGGGCAGGACCCGCCGGAGTTGATCCCTGAGTTCGTGGCGCTGTGGCGCGAGGGCTACGACAACATCTACGGCACCCGCCTGGTGCGCGACGGCGAGAGCTGGCTCAAGCGCAGTACCGCGGCCGCGTTCTATCGTGTGATCGGACGCCTGTCCAAGACGCCCATTCCCGCGGACACCGGCGATTTCCGGTTGTTGTCGCCGCGCGCGCTGCAGGCCCTGGGTCAGCTGCGTGAACGTCACCGGTTCATGAAAGGTCTGTTTGGCTGGGTCGGCTTCCGCCGCAAGGCGTTGCCCTATCACCGCGACCCGCGGATGGTGGGCAGCAGCAAGTTCGGCTTCTGGAAGCTGTGGAACTTCGCGCTGGAAGGCATCACCAGCTTCTCCACCGTGCCGTTGCGGGCGGCGACCTACCTGGGGCTGGCGACGGCGAGCTTCGCCTTCGTGTTCGGCATGTGGGTGATCGCCAAGGCGGCGCTGTACGGCGACCGGGTGGCCGGCTACCCGACGATGATGTCGGTGATCCTGTTCCTGGGCGGTGTGCAGTTGATCGCGCTGGGGCTGATCGGCGAGTACCTGGGGCGCCTGTACGAGGAATCCAAGCAGCGCCCGCTTTACCTGATTGACGCCTGGCATGCACCGACCGTGGCAGACTCGGGGCGGTATCCCACCGCTGGAGGGCAGTCAGATGACCACCGTACGGCAGCTGTTGGAAGGCAAGTCTCCTGAGGTATTCGAGGTCCGCCCTGATGCGGCGGTGATCGACGCAATCCGGCTGATGGCTGAAAAAGGCATCGGCGCGGTGCTGGTGATGGACCAGGGCCACCTGGTCGGCATCCTGTCCGAGCGCGACTACGCACGCAAGATCGTCCTGCACGAACGCTCCTCGCGGACCACCCAGGTGCGCGACATCATGACCGCCCAGGTGATTACCGTTGCCCCGGCACAGCAGGTGGAGCATTGCCTGCAACTGGTGACCGAGCACCGCATCCGTCACCTGCCCGTGGTGGACGAAAGTGGTGTGATCGGCGTGATCTCCATTGGCGACCTGGTCAAGTCGGTGATTGATGACCAGGCCCAGAAGCTGGATCAGCTGCAGCAGTACATCGTCGCCGGCTGATCGCGCCATTTCGTAGAGCCGGCCTTGCCCGGCTGCTGTTTGATCGCACGTGTGCAGCCACGCAGGGCGTGGCTCTACCTGGCGTAACGGCCGCCGCAGTTGGTGTCTTTGCCCGGACCCGTTTCAAGGGTGGCCAGCAGCGCTGCGGGCGGAGTGATGCTGGCCAGGGTCAGTGCGATCGCACCGCGCACGCCCAGCGCCTTGAAGTCCGGGCGGAACGAGGGATCCTTGAACGTGCCGCCGATGCGCAGCGGCGAGCGCAGCGCCAGGATGCTGATGTCTTTCGGGCGCGGTCGCAGCAGCAGGTCCAGCTGTTCCTGTTTCAGGTCCACCGTGCCTTCGCCGAGGATCAAGGTGTCCTCGGTGTCGAATGCCAGCGCCTTGGAACTCATCACCCCGCGCGCCACCCCGAAGTCGCCCCAGGCACAGCGCAGGGGGATCTGCCGGTCGCCGGTAAAGAGGAACTTCAGCGATTCGGCCACATCCAGCCCTGCCAGTTCCATGATCAGATTGCCGATATGCCCGCGGCCCATGCCCACCGCCACCGCACCGTCGGAACTGCCCAGCATCGCAGCCACCGAATTGCCCTGGCCGCGCAGGTCGATATCGCCGCTGATGCCGCCGGAAGCCTGTTCGGCCAGCTTGGCGTCCGGAAACAGCTTGCCCAGCTGCACCTTGCGGATGCTGGCCTGAAGGCGGGTGTCGATGGTGTCCTTGCGCGCGTCCAGGCGGATGTTGCTGCGGATGTCACCGC
The DNA here is from genome assembly GCF_029960115.1 of Stenotrophomonas sp. PS02289. Classification (GTDB taxonomy): domain Bacteria; phylum Pseudomonadota; class Gammaproteobacteria; order Xanthomonadales; family Xanthomonadaceae; genus Stenotrophomonas. The sequence goes on along the minus strand of NZ_JASCOZ010000083.1, from coordinate 6,260 downwards.
CGGCCACGCCGAAGTTCAGCGGTTGCAGCTGGAGCAGGCCCGCTTCGAGGGTCAGATGCGCGTCCATGTCGTCCAGCGGCAGCGACGGCGCATTGATGCGTTGTGCCTTCCAGCGCACGTCGGCGTCCATCGCGCGCAGTTTGCTCAGGTTGTACGGCGTATCGGGCAGCACCTTGGCGCTGGCCTTCAGCGCGGCCGCTTCGGCCTTCTGTTCGGCATTCGCCGATTCGCCGCCACCGGTTTTCGGCGGCGCGCCGACGAAGCCCGCCAGATCATCGAAGTCCAGCCGTTTGGAGACCAGATCCGCCTTCAGGAACGGACGCTCGCGGCCGACCTCAATCTGCGCCGTACCGCCGAGGTCGCTGTCACCTGCCGTGCCAGTGAAATTTTCATAGCGCCACACGTCGTTGTTGCGCTTGAGCCGGCCCTTGAGCCGGTAGGGCGGGGTGGAGGGAATGGCCAGGCCGATCAGCGGGTACAGATCTTCCATGTCCTGGCCACTGAGCATGAAGTCCAGGTCGAACGTGCGCAGGGCGAACGGGTTGGTCAGCGTGCCGCTCGCGATCGCGTGGGTTGCACCGGCGCGCCCGTCCAGATGGATCCGGAACGGGTGGTCACTGTTGGTCAGTTCCAGCGGCGACTCGGTGTTGCCATCCAGGGTGAATGAATTGCCCTGCCAGCGTCCTTTGCCCTTGACCAGCAGCGGCGGTGCGCTGTCTGCGTTCTTGGGCTTGCCGCTGTTCAAGGACACCAGGATGTCGGTCTTCCCGGCCGCGTCCAGAAACTGCAGCCGGCCGTCGTCGATCAGCAGGCGCTGCAGCACCGGCGGCTCGCCGTCGCTGGGGCCCAGGAAATCCCAATTGCCGGGCTGGTCCTTCTGCGGTGCGGTCTCCAACAACAGATCCGGTCGAACCATGCGGATCTCCGGAATCAACACCTGGCCGCGCAGCAGCGGCCAGAATCGAACGTCGATCTCAGCCCGGTCCGCACTGGCCATCTTCGGTTGTTTCGACCACTCCGCATTGGCAAACGTCAGGCCATCGCCCCGCACCGTCACCACGCGGCCCAGGTCCACATCCAGATTGCCGTTGATATGGAACGCCCGCCCGGTCTTGGCCTGCACCGCCCGCTCCACCGGCCCTTTGAACCAGTTCCAGTCCCACAGCGCGATCACCAGCAGTATCAGTGCAAGCAGAAACACCAGCACCGCCAACCAACGTTGCCCGCGCTTACCAGGACGACGCCACGGCCAACGCGAGCGGGAAGACGCAACCTGAGCGGATTCAGTATTCACGCCCGCATGGTTGCCCGCCCCCCGTGCACAAGACGCGAAGCAAAGGTAACCGCCATGTCAGGAGCACAGCCAACGCCATCGTCCTGTGCACGTAACAATTCGTAGGTACCACGCCTTGCGTGGTACCCCCGCGCAGCGCGGCACAAGCGTCCGAAGACCCCATCCACGGCATTGCGACTAACCGACCAACGTTTAGCAGTGGCCGAAGACGTGTGTCAGGCGTTCATGACGCCCGAACGAAGAGCAGCCACGCAGGGCGTGGCTCTACAGGACCTGTGCCGTCACCGCCACGAAGTGGCAGACGCTCCCGCCTATAACAAACAAATGCCAAATAGCATGCGAGTACGGAATCGACTCACGGTGATAGAAGTACGTGCCCAACGTGTACGACAGCCCGCCGGCAAACAGCCAGCCCAGCGTCCAGCCGTCAATCGAGGCCCACATCGGCTTGATCGCCACGATCACCAGCCAGCCCATCGCGATGTAGATCGCCGTGGACAACAGCTTGAAGCGACCGGTGTAGAACAGCTTGAAGATCACCCCGAACACCGCCAGTGCCCAGATCGCGGTGAACAGACCCCAGCCCCACGGCCCCCGCAACCCGATCAGGGTGAACGGGGTATAGGTGCCGGCAATCAGCAGGTAGATCGCGCAGTGGTCAAAGACCTTCAGCCGGCCTTTGGCGATCGGATGCTGGATCGCGTGGTACAGCGTGGACGCGGTGTACAGCAGCAGTAGCGCAATGCCGAAGACAATGGCGCTGGCGAGCTGCCAGCCGTCGCCGTAGATGGCGGCCAGGGTGATCAGTACCGCGCTGCCTGCAAGGGCAGCCACAGCGCCCAGACCGTGGGTCAGGGCGCTGGCGATCTCTTCACGGACGGAAGCAACAGTAGTCATGTGCGATGCGATCCGCGGGGAGGGGGATCCCGCTCCCCCCTATCATCGCATGGCCGTGCTCAGCCGACTGAAATGCTGTGCGCGGCCTCGCGGGTGGCGGCAAAACGCACGTCCGGCGCGCGTTCCTGGGCCAGCTGCAGGTTGACCCGGGTGGGAGCCAGATAGACCAGGTGGCCGGCCGCGTCGATGCCCAGGTTGTTGGCGTTCTTCTCGCGGAACTCTTCGAGCTTCTTCTCGTTGTCGCAGGTCACCCAGCGTGCGGTGGTCACGCTGACCGGCTCGAAGGTCGCTTCCACGCCGTACTCGTCCTTGAGCCGGTAGGCGGCCACGTCGAACTGCAGCACACCGACCGCGCCCAGAATGAGGTCGTTGCTCATCAGCGGGCGGAAGAACTGGGTCGCGCCTTCCTCGGACAGCTGGGCCAGGCCCTTCTGCAGCTGCTTGAGCTTGAGCGGATCGCGCAGGCGGGCGCGGCGGAACAATTCCGGGGCGAAGTTGGGAATGCCGGTGAAGCTGACCGCTTCGCCTTCGGTGAAGGTATCGCCGATGGAAATGGTGCCGTGGTTGTGAATGCCGATCACGTCGCCCGGCCAGGCTTCGGCCGCGATTTCACGGTCACTGGCCATGAAGGTCAGCGCGTTGGCCAGCTTCATGTCCTTGCCGGTGCGCACGTGGAAGGTCTTCATGCCGGCGCTGAAACGACCCGAGCACACCCGCATGAACGCCACACGGTCGCGGTGCTGCGGGTCCATGTTGGCCTGGATCTTGAACACGAAGCCGGTGAGCTTGTTTTCCTGGGGGGCGATTTCGCGGCCGGTGGTGGCGCGCGCCTGCGGAGCGGGGGCGTGCTCAACGAAGAAGTCCAGCAGCGGCTGCACGCCGAAGTTGTTCACGCCCGAGCCGAAGAACACCGGGGTCTGCTTGCCGGCGCGGTAGGCATCAAGGTCGAACGCATGGCTGGCACCCTGCACCAGGTCCAGCTCATCGCGCAGCTCGGCCAGCATCTGCTCACCGATCTTCTCGGCCAGGCCCGGCGCGTCGATGGACGGGAAGATGGTCGAGTCCTGGCGGGTGAAGTTGCGGCCCTGCTCGTACAGGTGCACTTCGCCGCTGATCAGGTGGACCACACCCTTCAGGCGCTGGCCCATGCCGATCGGCCAGGTCACCGGCGCGCACTGGATGCCGAGCACGCTCTCGACCTCGTCCAGCAGGTCGATGGGTTCCTTGCCTTCGCGGTCGAGCTTGTTGATGAAGGTCATGATCGGCGTGTCGCGCAGGCGGCACACCTCCATCAGCTTGATGGTGCGTTCTTCCACGCCCTTGGCCACGTCGATGACCATCAAGGCCGAGTCCACCGCGGTCAACACGCGGTAGGTGTCCTCGCCGAAGTCGGCGTGACCCGGGGTGTCGAGCAGATTGACGATCTTGCCTTCGTACGGGAACTGCATCACCGAGGAGGTGACGGAGATGCCGCGCTCTTTTTCCAGCGCCATCCAGTCGGAGGTGGCGTGGCGCGCGGCCTTGCGGCCCTTGACCGAACCGGCCATCTGGATCGCGCCCCCGAACAGCAGCAGCTTTTCGGTCAGCGTGGTCTTGCCGGCGTCAGGGTGGGAAATGATGGCGAAGGTGCGGCGGCGCGCAGCTTCGGTGGCAACTTCGGACATGGCGTGGCGCGCCCGCCCGGGGCGCTCTTCAGAGAGATAAGCGCCCGATTATACCTGAGCGCTCAAGGGCTTGCGGCAGGGCCGGTGGCGTTGCCTTCACGCGCGAAGTGGAGCTCGCCGCGGTCGCTGACGATGCGCACCGGGATCGAGCGCAACTGCATGCCGGTATTGGCCTGGACCACGAAGTGCAGGTGCGGGGCGGTGCTGTAGCCGGTATTGCCTGAAACCCCGATGCGCTGGCCGGCTTCGACCTGCTGGCCGCTGCGCACCAGCACCCCGTTGGCCCGCAGATGGGCATAGACCGCCATGCTGCCGTCGTCGTGCAGGATCCGGATGAAGTTGGCGCGTTCGCGGTCCCGGACCGGGTCGGTGCCATTTTCGGTGTAGTTGCCCTGGACCTGCATCACCTTGCCTCGGCGCGCGGCCAGCACCGGCGTGCCTTCGGGCAGGGCGAAGTCGATGGCGTCTCGGTTCTCGGCGTCGGTGTGGCTGTAGCGGCCCTGTGGGGCCTGGGTGACCTGGAAGCGGGTGGCGATGAAGGGCAGCTGGTAGGCCACGTCCTGGGGGCGGGCGGCCGGGTCGCCGGGAATGGCTTCCAGCCGTACCTGCAGCTGCTGGGGTTGCGCCGGCAGCGGCAGCCGGGCCACGACCACCGTGGCGGTGGACTGCAGCACGGTCTGCACCGGCAGGCCGGGCACCAGCGCATGGCCGACATCCTGGCTCAGGGTGATCTGCACCGGGCCGGACAGCTGGTTCTGCACGCGCGCCTGCCAGCCGTCGCCGTTCTGTTCCAGGTTCACTGTCGCGATGCCGCCGGCGGCCTGCCGGGGGCCCTGCTCAGGTCCCTGGACCAGCCCCCAACCTGAACGCCAGTCCGCCGGAGCGGCGGCGTTGGACAGCAACGGGCAAACCAGCAGCGGCAACAGCAGGGTCCAGCGCATGAGCGATCTTCCGGTGAGTTGCGCGGGACTCTACGCAAGCCGGCCATTTCTTGAAAGAGGGGCGCTCCGGCTGATGACAAAAAAATATATCGCTTCATCGGGATGGAGGGATTGACATGCCCCGGAAGGGCTGGCATCGTGGCTCCACCATCGAGACCGGCAGAGGGACAGGCCCTTTGAAGCCGGGGCAGCCCGCAGCGTGCGCAAGCACCCTGCGTAGGTGCCAAATCCTGCGGGGACCGTGGCGTCCACCGAAAGATGGTTCGAACCGTGCACCGTACGTGCGCTTCGAACGCGAGCTCCGCGAAAGCTCGATGGCCGTTTTCCTCTCCGGGATACCGCCATGACCTTCGCCACCGCCACCGCCGTCTCTGAAACCTTCGTTCCGCTCAGCGTGCCCGTCGATGCCGGGCGCAGTGCCGTGCGCGGCGAGTTCCCTGCGGTGCTGACGCTGCGTCACGCCGGCGCACGTCCGGTCCGGCTGCGCTATGAACTGGTCGGTCGCGCCGACGCGCCGGTGGTGGTGCTGGCCGGCGGCATTTCCGCGCACCGGCACGTCGCCGCCAATGCCGAGTTCGCCGAGAAAGGCTGGGCCGAGGGACTGGTCGCTGCGGGGCGCACGTTGGATCCGGCGTCGCTGCGGATCCTGGCGTTCGACTTCGTGGGCGCGGATGGTGCGTTGGACGTGCCGATCGACACCGCCGACCAGGCCGATGCGCTGGCCCTGCTGCTCGACCACTTGGGCATTGAGCGGCTGCTGGGATTCGTCGGTTACTCCTACGGCGCACTAGTGGGGCAGCAGTTTGCGATCCGCCATCGCACGCGGGTGCTGAAGCTGGTGGCCGTGAGCGGCGCACATCGCCCGCATCCCTATGCAGCGGCCTGGCGCGCGCTGCAGCGTCGCGCGGTGGCTCTGGGCCAGCTGCAGTGCGCGGAAAGCCACGGGCTCAGCCTCGCGCGCCAGTTCGCGATGCTCAGCTATCGCACGCCGGAAGAATTCGCTGAACGCTTCGACGCCGCACCTGAAGTCGTCAACGGCCGGGTCCGCGTCGCCGCCGAAGATTACCTGGACGCAGCGGGTGCGCAGTACGTCGGGCGCACCCCGGTGGACGCCTACCTGCGCCTTTCCGAATCCATCGACCTGCACCGTGTCGACCCCGCTGCGATCAGCGTGCCCACGGTGGTGGTCGCGGTGGAAGGGGACCGCCTGGTGCCGCTCGCCGACCTGGTCGGTCTGGTCGAAGGGCTGGGGCCGTTCGGCAGCCTGCGCGTCCTGCGCTCGCCTTACGGCCACGACGCCTTCCTGAAAGAAACCGATCGCATCGACGCGATCCTCGCCAACGCATTTCGCACCCCGGGAGAAAACGCATGAGCCTGTCCGCCGGTTCCGAACCGAACTGTAGCCGTGTCACCGCCGCCGTTCGCGCGGGTATCGACCGCGATACCGCGCACGGTGCGGTGACG
>NZ_JASCOZ010000082.1 GCF_029960115.1 Stenotrophomonas sp. PS02289 | reverse complement strand
CCGCCCCCCGGCGCCGGCCGGGGGGCGCGGGGGGGGCCCCCCCCGGCCCTCAGTAAAGGTCGGTTGGGTCGATATCCAGCGACCACCGCACCTTCCGCGCCTCAGGCAACCCATGTATCCGCGGCACCATCGCATCGAGCACCGCATGCAGCGGCCGCCGCTGCGGTGCGGACAACAGCAACTGAGTGCGCTGATACCCGGCACGACGCGGCATCGGTGCGGGCATCGGCCCGAAACGCTCCACTGGCGCATCCTCGGCAATCAAGCCACGTACCGCCGTGAGCATGCCGTTGGCATGCTCGACCTGCTGCGCTTCGGCACGCAGCAATGCCAGGTGCGCAAACGGCGGAAATCCCGCCGCTTCGCGCTGCTGCAGCTCGGCATCAGCGAAGGCGTGGTAGCCGCCATGCACCAGGGTTTCCAGCAAGGGGTGGCCGGGGTGATGGGTCTGCAGCCAGACCTCACCCGGGTCGGTGGCACGTCCGGCACGGCCGGCCACCTGGATCAACTGCTGGGCGAGCTTTTCACTGGCGCGGAAATCGGCCGAGAAAAGGCCTTCATCGATGCCCACCACCACCACCAGGGTCAGCCGGGGCAGGTCGTGGCCTTTGGCCAGGATCTGGGTGCCGACCAGAATGCCGGCCTGGTCGCCCAGACGCGCCAGCTGCGCTTCCAGCGCATCGCGGCGGCCGGTGGTGCCGCGATCAATGCGGATCACCGGGTAGTCGGCGAATGCCTCCACCAGGTGCTCTTCGAGGCGTTCGGTACCGATCCCCTGCGGCTGCAGTGCCAGGCTGCCACAGTCCGGGCAGGCCAATGGGGCCGGCTGGCGCGCGCCGCAGTGATGGCATTGCAGCCGCCGTCCGCCGGCATGCACAGTCATCGGCGCGTCGCAGCGCCGGCACGGTGCGGTCCAGCCACAGTCATGGCACAGCAGCACCGGCGCGTAACCGCGTCGGTTCTTGAACACCAGCACCTGATGCCCGCGCTGCAGATGCTCGGAAATGCCTTCCAGCACTTCCGGGGACAGCCCGTCCCGCAGCGGGCGCTTGCGTACATCCAGCACGCGCACACGCGGCGGGCGCGCCTCACCCGCGCGCTGCTTCAGCCGCAGGTGGGTGTAGCGTCCGCTGCGCGCGTTGTGTAGCGATTCCAGCGAAGGCGTGGCGCTGCCCAGCACCACCGGTACATCCAGTGCCTTGGCCCGCACCAGCGCGAAATCACGGGCGTGGTAGCGGATCCCGTCCTGCTGCTTGTAGCTGCCGTCGTGCTCTTCATCGATGACGATCAACCCGGCATTCGGCAGCGGCGTGAACACCGCCGAGCGCGTACCCACGATGACCTGGGCTTCGCCACGCGAGGCCGCGGCCCACACGCGCGCGCGCTCGTTGTCGTTCAGGCCCGAATGCAGCACGTGCACCGGAATGCCCAGGCGGGTGCGGAAGCGGGCCAGCGTCTGCGGGGTCAGTCCGATCTCGGGAACCAGCACCAGCGCCTGCCGGCCGCGCGCCAGGCAGGCGGCGATGGCCTGCAGGTAGACCTCGGTCTTGCCGCTGCCGGTGACGCCGTCGAGCAGGAAGGTGCCGAAGCCGCTGCCCCCCGTGATCGCGGCAACCGCCTCGGCTTGCTCGGCATTGGGGACCGGCCCAATACCGAGCATCGGTACCGGGGCAACGTGGACCTGCGCCACCCGTTCGAGCAGGCCGCGTTTTGCCAGCGAGCGCGCGGCGCTGCGCCAGTCGTCCATCAGCGTGTCCAGCTGGTCTTCATCCAGCGCGGTGCCGCGACCCGCGGCATCGGCCAGCAACTGGCACAGGCGCTGCGGCCGGGTGCCGGCGCGCTGGCGCGACCTCTGCGCCTCACCTTCTGGGGTCAGCTGCCAGCCCCAGCGGTGCGTGTCGGGCACCGGCTCGCCCCGGCGCAGGGAGGCGGGCAGGGCGGTGCTGACCACCTCGCCCAGCGGCGCGTGGGTGTAGCGCGCCAGCCATTGCAGGGAGCGCCACAGCTCGCCGTCCAGCAGAGGGGCTGGGTCCAGCCATTCGCGTGCAACACGCAGCGGGGCGTCGGCGGTGGCCTGGCCCAGCCCGGCGACCACGCCGACCAGTTCGCGCGAACCGAAGGGCACCCGCAGCCGCCGACCGATGCTGTCGGCTTCGGCACGGGTACCGGCAGGGGGGGCGTAATCGAACAGCTGCGGCAGGGGCAGGGGCAGGGCAACCTGCACCGTCCGCGTGCCGGGCGCAGGGGCCGGGGCAGGTTCCAGGGACAGGACAGGAGCCGCATTGGTGGAAGACATGGGCGCAGTGTAGCGGGCACTGCCCGCCCTGTTCAGGGCGCCGCTGCCGTCCCGGACCTTGTCCAGCCAGACTAAACATCACCTAAATATCGGTGGCTATTAGAGATTCAGTCTTATCCACATCTTCTGTGGATAAGTCTGTGTGCGAGCGTGCGACCGGAGGGGTTTCCTGCGGCGGTTCTGCTGGGTGGCTTAGGTTGGTCAAAAAATCGCCACACAACTAAGCCTTTGTAAATCAATGATTTGTGTGTGAAACAAAGCTGACATGCAGATGATGCGGACTTCACCTTGCGTTTTCCTGCCGTTTTTGGTGGTGCTGTGCACAACCTGCGTCGTGATGCCGCAGTGAATGCCTTGGGTTTCTTCACAGCCGGCCCGGTTCGGCATGCTCGTCCAACGGCACAGTCGCTATCATTCCGGCTCATGATGGAGTTGCTATGACGGCTGCGAACGCCTCGATGTCTTCCAACGCAGCCGGTGCGCTGCCGGCTTTTCTGCGCGGCGTGGAACGCCGTGCCCTGCTTGTGGCGGAGCTGCAGTGTGGCAATCCGACGGTGGCCGAACAGGCACTGGTCGCGGTGATGCGGGCGTTCACTGGCATTGCCAGTGACGTGCCAATGGCGCAGTGGCCCGACCGGTTCTGGATCCTGCTGGCGCACCGCCACCCGATCCGGGTGCCGGCCGAGGGCGGTCATTGGGACCCGGCCCTGGCACATCTACCCTCCTTGTCGCCCCCGGCCCGGCTGGCGCTGTTGCTGCGCATCGGCGGCGGTTTGGACGAGGCGGCGGCCGCGCAGATCCTCGACCTGCCGGTAGCCGAGTACCAGCAGGCGCTGGCCGAGGCCTGTCCTCGCGACAGCCATGGGCAGCCAGATGCGCGTGGCTGGCGAGCACTGGCCGAGCAGGTGCAGCAACGCCTGCGCGAGTTGCCGCTGGAGCGCCTGCAGCGGCTGCACCAGCCGAGCCCCGCCGTGGCCGAAGGAAGCCGACCGTCGCCGTCCTGGCGTGCGCCGGCCAAGGACGAACCGGCACCCCGCCGCCGGCCGACGCGGCGCGGCTCGCGTCCGCTGTGGCGCGGCCTGCTGATCCTGATACTGACCTCCGGTGCCCTGCTGGGGGGCGCGTACTGGTGGAAGCATCATCGTCAGGCCCCGTTGCCTGAGGCCAGCGTGCCGGAAGGCGCAGTCAGCATCGACAACCCGGTGCAGATGGAATCCTTGCCGGATGAGGACCTGCCGGCGGCAGCTCCTGCCACCGCGGTTGACGCTGCGGGTGATGCCGCCTTGCTGGCCGACCCGGACCTGGCGGTCATCCGCGATGCGGATCTGTACGCCTGGTTCGCCGCCGGAGGGCCGGTGCCCGTCGACGAATCACAACCCCAGCCCAGCCGCCCGGAACCGGCCTCTGCCGGCCTGGAGACGACCGATGCCGATGAGTAAGCCGACCTTCCTCCTGTTGTGTGCCTGCGCACTGGCCCCGCTGGGTGTGACCGCAGCCCCGGCACCCGTGGCACTGCCCCAGGCGGTACCTGCGGCGGCGACCGCTACGCCAGACCCCGCGCAGCTGCGCGCGTTGCACAGTCGCCAGGCCCAGTGGCAGGCCCTGCCCGAGGCCGAGCGCGCCCGCGTGCGCGAAGCGGCCCGGCGGCTGGCCGCACTGCCGCCGGACCAGCAGCAGACCATTCGGGCGACCTTCGCCGCGCAGGACACGCGCTTCCGTGAAGGCTGGCGGCTGGGTCCCACGCTGGGGGCGCAGTTCCCGAAGCTGGAAGGTCTGTTCGGGTATCTGCCCATCGAACAGCGGGATGCTGCCTTGGCGGCGCTGCGCCAACTCAGCCCCGAGCAACTGGCGCAGCTGACCCTGATCGCCCAGCGCACGCCGCCGCAGGAGCGCGACAAGGTGCGTGCCGATTTCCTGGCCCTGCCAGCGGGCGGCCGTGACCGTTGGCTGCACGAGAACGTGGTGCGCTGACCGTTCACCTCCGGCCATGGGTTTTGTCACCCTGCGCGCGTAAGATGGCGGCCCGCAACCCGGTGCCTGTGCCCTCCGCGCGCGACCGCAGTTGACGTCCGTACGTCCATGTCTACCGCCATTCCTGCTCCGCGCCTTTCCACCGAAGTGCGCGCCACCGGTCTGCTCGCGCTGCCGCTGGTCCTGGGCCATGTCTCCACCGGCCTGATCTCCTTCGTCGACAACGTGATTGCCGGCCACCACGGTACCCAGACCCTGGCGGCAGTGACCATCGGTACCGCGCTGCTGTGGTTGCCGATGCTCATTCCGATCGGCACGCTGATCTCGCTGACCGCCTCGGTGTCCCAGCTGCATGGGGCCGGACGCGAGCGTGAGATCGGCCCGCTGTTCCGCCAGGCGCTGTGGCTGGCGCTCGGCCTGGGCCTGATCATGTTCACCTTCCTGACGGTGGTGCCGCCGCTGCTGCCGGCCTTCGGCATCGCGCCGGACATCGTGCCCGGTGCGACCGCCTTCCTGCACGCGGTGCGCTGGGGCGGGCCGGCATTGACCCTGTACTTCTGCATGCGCTACCTGAGCGAAGGCATGCACTGGACCCTGCCGACCATGCTGCTGGGCTTCGGCGGCCTGCTGGTGCTGGCACCGCTGGGCTATGTGCTGTGCTACGGCAAGCTGGGCTTCCCGGAACTGGGCGCGGAAGGTCTGGGTATCGCCTCGGCCACCATGATGTGGCTGCAGGCGCTGTGCTTTGCCGGGTATCTGTGGAGAACCCGACGCTTCGCTCACCTGGAACTGTTCTCGCACTTTGAACTGCCGCGCTGGCGCGCGATCTGGGACCTGCTGCGCACCGGGCTGCCGATCGGCATCACCGTGCTGATGGAGGGCGGGCTGTTCATCGTGACCGCGCTGCTGATCGGGCGGCTGGGGGCCACCGAGGCCGCTGCCCACCAGATCGCCATCAACGTCGCCCAGCTGTGCTTCATGATTCCGATGGGCGTGGCCGAGGCCACGACCGTGCGGGTGGGCTATGCGGTGGGCAGCAACGACGGCCACGGTGTGCGTCGCGCGGCCAATGCCGGGCTGGTGATCATTCTGGCCACGCAGACGCTTTCGGCGCTGACCCTGCTGTTCGGCCACGACGCGATCGTGGGGGTGTACACCGCCGACCACGCCGTGGCGGCGCTGGCCTCCACACTGCTGCTGTATGCGGCTGCGTTCCAGTTCCCGGACGGTATCCAGGTGCTGTCCGCCGGGGCGCTGCGTGGCCTGAAGGACACCCGGGTGCCCATGTTCATTGCGATGTTCTCCTACTGGGGCCTGGGCATGCCGCTCGGTGCCGGGTTGGGGCTGGGGCTGGGCATGGGGCCGCAGGGGATGTGGCTGGGCCTGATCCTGGGTCTGACCGCTGCGGCGATCCTGATGGCGTGGCGGCTGCGGGTCAGCAGTCGCCGTGTCGGTAATGACCTGGTTGCAACGGTGTGATCCGTCCCACCTGAGGTCACCCTGACCTGTGTCCGATGCCGGCCTGACCGGCACCGGCTATGCTGGTACCACGGCAAGAAGCCAACTGGAGTTTCCCCATGAACCAACCTGTGCGTCGCAACCCCGTAGCCAGCTTCTTCATCGGGCTGTGGGATGTGATGAACTTTACCCGCCGGCTGATCCTGAACCTGCTGTTCTTCGGTCTGCTGCTGCTGGTGCTTGTCATGTTCGTCGTGGCGGCCGGCAAGAGCGCCGGTTCCAACCGTGGCCTGCAGGACCGCACCACCCTGGTGATCGCGCCGGAGGGCAAGCTGGTCGAGCAGTACACGGCCGATCCGCTCAGCCGCGCGCTGGCCAAGGCCGTTGGCGACAACGCCGCCGAGGAAATCCAGCTGCGCGACCTGGTCCGTGGCATCGACGCCGCACGCCAGGACAAGAAGATCGAACGCGTCGTCCTGCAGTTGGACAAGCTGCAGCCCAGCGGTTTTGCGTCGATGCGTGAAATCTCTGCCGCGCTGCAGGAACTGCGCGGTTCGGGCAAGCAGATCGTGGCCTACAGCGACGGCATGAGCCAGTGGCAGTACCTGCTGGCCGCGCAGGCCAACGAGGTCTACCTGGACCCGATGGGTGGACTGGTGCTGGAAGGCCTGGGGCGTTACCGCCAGTACTTCCGTGCCGGCCTGCAGGACAAGCTGGGCGTGGACGTGCACCTGTTCAAGGTGGGCGAGTACAAGTCCGCGGCCGAGCCCTACGTGCTGGACGCAGCCTCGCCGCAGGCCAAGGAAGCTGACCTGTTCTGGATGAACGATGTGTGGCAGCGCTATCTGGCCGACGTCGCCAAGGCGCGCAAGCTGGACGCCGCGCAGCTGGCCGCCGGCATCGACACGATGCCCGAAGGCGTTGCGGCTGCCGGCGGCGACCTCGCCAAGTTCGCCCTGCAGCAGAAGCTGGTCGACGGGCTGAAGACCCGTGAGGAAGTGGAAGACCTGCTGGCCGATCGCGGCGTAGCCGACGAAGACGCTGACGGCGGCTTCCGCAACATCACTCTGGGCGACTACCTGACCCAGCTGGACCTGCGCCGCTCGCCGGTGGATTCGCGTCCGCAGGTGGCCGTGGTGGTCGCTGCCGGTGAAATCGCCGGTGGCGATCTGCCGGCCGGCCGCGTCGGCGGCGAGTCGACCTCGGCCCTGCTGCGCGAAGCCCGCGAGGACAAGGACGTGAAGGCGGTCGTGCTGCGCGTTGATTCGCCCGGCGGTGAAGTCTTTGCGTCCGAGCAGATCCGCCGCGAGGTGGTGGCGCTGAAGGCCGCCGGCAAGCCGGTGGTGGTGTCGATGGGCGATCTGGCCGCTTCAGGCGGTTACTGGATCAGCATGAACGCCGACAAGATCTATGCCGACCCGTCGACCATCACCGGTTCGATCGGCATCTTCGGCATGATCCCGAACCTGGCCCGTTCGCTGGACAAGATCGGCGTGCACACCGACGGCGTGGGCACCACCCGCTTCGCCGGTGCGTTCGACATCACCCGTCCGATGGACCCGGCCGTGGGCCAGGTGATCCAGTCGGTGATCAACAAGGGTTACGCCGATTTCACCGGCAAGGTGGCTGACGCACGCAACAAGCCGGTTGAGGCCGTCGACGAAGTGGCACGCGGTCGCGTCTGGAGCGGTGCCCAGGCCAAGGAACGCGGCCTGGTGGATGACTTCGGTGGCCTGCGCGTGGCCCTGACCGATGCGGCCGCCCGCGCCAAGCTGGGCGGTCTGGACAAGGTGCGCGTGCGCTACATCGAGAAGCCCGCCACGCCGCTGGCGCAGTTCATCAGCGGCTTCGCCGGTACCCGCGCAGGTGCCTGGATGCTGGGTGAGTCGGGCATGGCGCGGATGATGCTGGCCCGTTCGATGCCGGAGCTGGACACCCAGCTGCGATTTGTCGAAAACGCCGCCCGCGACCCGCGTGGCAGCGCGCCGGTGAAGGCGCTGGCGTATTGCTTCTGCGGTTTCTGAGCCGCACAGATGCACACAAAAAACCCGGCTTCGGCCGGGTTTTTTGTTGGTACTCAATGTCCGCTTTCGGCGTCGTCCGCGGCGCGGGTGTCGGGAGCCTTTTCCAGCGCGTCGCGCGCCGCCTTGGCCTTGTCCAAGGGCTGCTCCATGGCATTGCGCAGGGCACTGGCTTGCGGTTCCGGTGGCTTCTCCGGTGACGGCGCGGCAGGCGGGCGGTTGCAGCCGGCCAGGGCCAGCACGGCAGCCAAAGACAGGGTGATGCGGATCAGCATGGCAACCTCGGGACGTCGGATGTGACGGCGTGCAGTGTGGCACCGCCGCAACGCCCTGTGTGTGACGGGGTGCGCCGCCACGGCATGCGAGCTATCCTGCCGCACCACGATGATTGCAGGAGAACCCGGTGAACGCACAGCGTTGGCGACTGGATGGACAGACCGCGTTGATCACCGGTGCCAGCGCCGGCATCGGACTGGCGATTGCCCGCGAACTGCTGGGCTTCGGTGCCGACCTGCTGATCGTCGGCCGTGACGCCGATGCCCTGGAAGTGGCGCGCGACGACCTGGCGGATGCGTTTCCCGAGCGTGAGATCCATGCCCTGTCGGCCGACGTTTCCGATGATGATGATCGCCGCCAGATCCTCGACTGGGTGGAAGACCACAGTGACGGCCTGCACCTGTTGATCAACAACGCCGGTGGCAACATCACCAAGCCTGCGACTGAATACACCGAAGACGAATGGCGCGGCATCTTCGAGACCAACCTGTTTTCAGCCTTCGAACTGTCGCGCTATGCGCACCCGCTGCTGACCCGGCACGCGGCGTCGGCCATCGTCAACGTGGGCAGCGTCTCCGGCCTGACCCATGTGCGCAGTGGCGCGGTATACGGCATGACCAAGGCCGCCATGCACCAGATGACCCGCAACCTGGCGGTGGAATGGGCTGAAGACGGCATCCGCGTCAATGCAGTGGCCCCGTGGTACATCCGCACGCGCCGGACGTCAGGGCCGCTGTCCGACCCGGACTACTACGACCAGGTAATCGAGCGCACGCCCATGCGGCGCATTGGGGAGCCCGAAGAAGTGGCGGCGGCGGTGGGCTTCCTGTGCCTGCCGGCGGCCAGCTATGTCACCGGTGAATGCATCGCGGTGGACGGCGGTTTCCTGCGTTACGGGTTCTGATCCGGCGTCACTGCGGGACCGGGCAATTGCTGGCGGCCAGCACCGCCTCCAACCGTTCACGCTCGGCGACGGCGGCGGGCTGTTTGTCGGCCGAAGCAAATCGCTCCTGCCCGCGTGCATTGCGGAAGCGCTGTTGCCAGGCCCCGCAGCGGTCGGCCTCGGCAATTTCCTGGCAGTCGTCACGGACCACCTCGCAGCTGGCCGCATTGACCGGCGTGACCCCGCCCAGTCCGGTGACCGACAGCAGTTCGCAGTGTGCCGGTGCCGGCTCAAGTTCGTTGAGATAGCGACCGCCATCGGCGCGCTGGCACTGGAAGATCGCGGGCGGTGGCGGCTTGGTCGAGTCCGCCTCCTGGGGTGCGTCGCCGGGCCGGGGCAGGTTGGCGCTGTCCAGAATGGCGTTGCCCCGTTCGACCTGGTACGCCTCGGAAATGGTCCGCTCCATCGGGATCTGCGTGCCCGGTATCAGGGGCGTGCCGGCGGCGGCCGCTGGCGTCGCCGGTGCTGAAGGTGCTGCCGGGGCCGGGGCCGGCGCGACCGGCGTGGCCTGGGTGGAGACTGAGGTTTCCGCGCGCGACGGACCCGCGCTCATGCGCTGCATCACCTGATGGCTGCCTTTCGGGCACGGCGTGCTCTGCATGCTGACGTTGTCATCGGCGTCGGTACAGCGGAACAC
Source organism: Stenotrophomonas sp. PS02289 (assembly GCF_029960115.1). Taxonomy (GTDB): domain Bacteria; phylum Pseudomonadota; class Gammaproteobacteria; order Xanthomonadales; family Xanthomonadaceae; genus Stenotrophomonas. The sequence continues at coordinate 9,798 of NZ_JASCOZ010000082.1, read as the reverse complement.
AATGGTGTCGTCGGCCAGGGCCGGCGAGGACAGGCACATCAGCAGGAAAAAGCGCGCAGCGTTCATGGGTGCAGCATACAGGTGCCGTGTCCCGCGTTACCGGCAATCCCGGTCCAGTCGGGCATCGATGCCGCGCTGCTCGCGGCTGATCTCCGCACGCTCGCCCTGCAATGCGCTGTTGTAGCGTCGATCGAGTTCCCAGCGGCGATCACGCAGGATGGAGCAGACCTCGCCGGTGGGCAGCGCGTGGCACTGGTCGCGCACCAGTACATTGCCGCCGGGAACGACGACGTCGGTATAGGTGCCCGGGTAGCCCGATCCCTCGTGCTGCCATTGGGTGCTGCCGCTGCCGATGTTCACGCTGCCGCGTACACCGGAACCGCCGCCGGACACCGACAGCGAACCGCCGCTGCTGCTGACCGAACCGCTGCCCATCGGCATCACCGGCGGCAGCGGGCGCGGGCCGGGGCCCGGGCGTGAACCGCCGCCGCGATAGGGCAGGTAGGCACTGGTCCACACCGGCACCCAGCGAGGATTGCCTTCGCTGGTTTCACTGACGTAGCGGCTGCCGTCATCACGGATGCATTCGTACATCGGCTGCGGTGGCTGCACGTGGACGTAGCGCACTTCCCGCTCGGGGGCCGCGCGGGTCGGTGCCGAGGCTGGCGTATCACTGCGCACGGTGCGCGGCGGCGGATCGCGTGGCCGCTGCATCTCGCGGACTTCCTGGCGGCCATCGCGGCAGGGCGCATCCTGCAGGGACACGGCTCCGTTGCTGCCGACACAGCGATACACCCGCACGCTGCTGCTGTCCTGGGCCGCCAGCGTGGGCGCAGCGAGAACAAGCAGCAGGGGCAGGCACAGGGCGGTAGGGAGGCGCATGCCGGCAGTGTGCGGGGTAAACGGTGTACGCGCAAAGAACGCGCTGCGCTCAGGTGCGCAGGACATCCCCGGTCAACGCGTCGCGGATCGGGGTGGGCTGGGCCAGGCCGCCGGTGTCGCCGTCCAGCACGCCGTCCAGCAGCGGCAGCAGCGCCGGGTCCAGCTCGGCGCGGGTGCGCGCCGGCGGGTACCCGGCCAGGTTGGCGCTGGTGGACACCAGCGGTCCACCCCAGCGGCGGCTCAGCTCGGCCACCAGCGGATGGGCGCTGATCCGCACCGCAATGCCGCTGTGCTCGCCGGTGATCCACGCCGGGGCCAGGGGGCCGGCCGGCAGAATCCAGGTGTGGGCCCCTGGCCAGCTGGCCAACACGGCTGCCTGGCGCGATTGCGGCAGCGCTTTGAGGCGCACCCATCCCTCCAGCTGGGACAGCTCGGCGGCCACCAGAATCATGCCTTTTTCCACCGGGCGCTGTTTCAGCCGCAGCAGTTTGCGCACCGCCATCTCATGGCTCGGATCGCAGCCCAGGCCCCAGACGGCCTCGGTCGGGTAGGCGATCACCCCGCCAGCGCGCAGTGCGGTGACGGCAGTGTCGAGGGTGAGTTCGTTCATGGCGGTGACCGGTACGGCGGGAGGACTGATTATCCACCCGCCACGTGCGTCCGGCGTCACACCGCCTTCTTGACGGCCTTCTTGGCGGGAGCCTTTTTCGCGGCCGCCTTCTTCACCGCCTTCTTGGCCGGCGCTTTCTTGGCTGCGGCCTTCTTCGCCGGGGCCTTCTTGGCGGCGGGAGCCTTCTTCACTGCGGCCTTCTTGGCAGGAGCTTTCTTCGCCGCTGCCTTCTTGGCACCGAAGCCCTTGCGCACCGGCTTGCCGGTTTCTTCCATCAGCTGCTGCGCTTCGGCCAGGGTCAGTGAGGCCGGCTCACGGTCCTTCGGGATCTTGCCATTGAACTTGCCATCGCTCAGGTACGGGCCGAAACGACCGTTCAGCACCTGGATGTCGCTGCCTTCGAATTCCTTGATGATGCGGTTGCGGGCGATCTCTTCCTTTTCCTCGACCAGGAACACGGCGCGCGCCAGGTCGATGGTGTACGGATCGTCTTCCTTCTTCAGCGAGGCATAGGTGCTGCCGCGCTTGGCGAACGGACCAAAGCGGCCGATCCCCACGCTGACCGGCTCACCCTTGTCCTCGCCCAGGGCGCGCGGCATCAGGAACAGCTCCAGCGCATCTTCCAGGCTGATGGTGTGCATCGACTGGCCCGGACGCAGCGAGGCGAACTTGGGTTTCTCCTCGGCGTCTTCGGCGGTGCTGCCAATCGCCGCATACGGCCCGAAGCGACCCAGGCGCACGCTGACCGGCTTGCCGGTCTTGGGGTCGGTGCCGAGCTCGCGCGCGCCACTGGCTTCGGCGCGGTCGACCGATTCTTTCTTTTCTTCCACCAGCTTGTTGAACGGGTCCCAGAAGCGGGCCATCAACGGAATCCACTCTTCCTCGCCACGCGACACCGCATCGAGCTCGTCTTCAAGCTTGGCGGTGAAGTCGTAGTCGACGTACTGGGTGAAGTGGCTGGACAGGAACTTGGAAACGGCGCGGCCGACGTCGGAGGGACGGAAGCTGCGGCCTTCCATTTCCACGTACTTGCGGAACAGCAGGGTCTGGATGATCGACGAATAGGTCGACGGACGGCCGATGCCATACTCTTCCAGCGCCTTCACCAGCGCCGCTTCGGTAAACCGCGGCGGCGGCTGGGTGAAGTGCTGCTCGGCGATGATGCGGTCCAGCGGCACGCGGTCACCGGGCTTCATGGCGGGCAGCTTGCGGCCTTCGTCGTCGTCCTCGGCGCTCTTGCTGTCCTTGCCTTCCTCGTACACCGCCAGAAAACCCGGCACCACCACGGTGGTGCCGCTGGCGCGGAAGATGTGCTCGCTGCCGGCGGCCAGGTCGACGCTGACGGTGTTGAGCGTGGCCGGAATCATCTGGCACGCGACGGCGCGCTTCCAGATCAGCTCATACAGCTTGCGCTCGTCGTCGGTGAGATAACGCGACACCTGTGCCGGCGTGCGCAGGGCCGAGGTCGGGCGCACGGCTTCGTGCGCTTCCTGGGCGTTCTTGGACTTGGTCTGGTAGGTGTTGGGCTTGTCCGGCAATGCGGCGATGCCGTAATCGCGGGCGATCACGTCGCGGATTTCCGCCAAAGCGTCCTGCGACAGGTTCACCGAGTCGGTACGCATGTACGAGATCAGGCCGACCGTACCTTCATCGCCAATGGCCACGCCTTCGTACAGCTTCTGCGCGACCTGCATGGTCTTGCGGGTGGTGAAGCCCAGCTTGCGCGAGGCTTCCTGCTGCAGGGTCGAGGTGGTGAACGGCGGGGCCGGACGGCGCTTGCGCTCCTTGCTGGCCACGTCGGTGACGTGCAGGGAACCCTGCGCGGCCTGCTGGATGCGCAGGCGCGCGGCCTCGGCGGTGTCGCCGTCGGTGACCGTGAACTGCTCGAACTTCTGCCCGTCCAGTTTGATCAGGCGGGCATTGAACGCCTGCGAAGGATGCGCGCAGGCTGCTTCAATGCTCCAGTACTCGCGGGCGATGAAGGCTTCGATTTCTTCTTCGCGCTCGACGATCATGCGCAGCGCCGGACTCTGCACGCGGCCGGCGGACAGGCCGCGCTGGACCTTGCGCCACAGCACCGGCGACAGGTTGAAGCCGACCAGGTAGTCCAGCGCGCGGCGCGCCTGCTGGGCGTCGACCAGGTCGCTGGCGATCGGCCGCGGCTGGCTCATGGCTTCTTTGATGGCGCGCGGGGTGATCTCGGTGAAGACCACGCGCTGCATCGGCTTGTCCTTGAGCAGGCCGCGTTCTTTCAGGATTTCAGCAATGTGCCAGCTGATCGCCTCGCCCTCGCGATCCGGGTCGGTCGCCAGAAAGATGTCGTCAGCCCCCTTGGCGGCCTTGGCGATGGCGTCGACGTGCTTCTCGTTCTTGTCGATCAGGTCGTACCGCATCGCGAAGTTGTTGTCCGGGTCGACCGCACCTTCCTTGGGGACCAGGTCACGCACATGCCCATACGAGGCCAGGACGGTGAAGTCCTTGCCGAGGTATTTGTTGATCGTCTTGGCCTTGGCGGGCGATTCGACGATGAGCAGGTGCTTGGGCATGGCAATGAATTCTGTGGGCAAAGGACCCGGAAGGGCCGCTAGGGTGGAGCAAATGGCCGCATTAGTGAAGGGCAGCCGTCGATATATACAGACTGAACGCCCGGTTGTGCGCCGGGCGTTCAGGTTTGCGCCTATTAGTGGAATCACGCCGGAGCCGCCTGTGTCAAGCGGCCCGGTGTGAGGATGCCGGGTCAGGACATCGAGGAAGCGGCGATACCGGCAAACACCAGCAGGGCGATCACGCCCAGCAGGATGATGCCATTCAGCACCAGAATGATGACCGTCACAGTTCCCATGCCACGCTCCTGGAACTCGGCATGCTCGGTGAAGGCCCACCGGTCCACCACCACCGTGTCGCACAGCATGTCGTGCAGCGCCTGCTTGCGCTCGGTAAAGGCGGCCATGATGAAGCCGATCAGCAGGGTCAGGCCGCTCAGGACGAAGCCCCAGTAGCGGCCGAAGGCGCGCATGAAGGTCAGGCGTTCGCCGTCGCTGCGCACCACCTTGATGCCCACCGCCATCTTGCCCAGGGTGGCTCCGCCGCGCGAGGAGTGGAACCAGGCGTAGTAGGCGATGCCGACCACGAAGCTGGCCAGGATCCCCAGCAGGTACATCACGCCCATCACCGCGGAGTTGTCGCTGACCGCGCCGATGCCGTTGAACACCAGGCTGACCGGGAAGTTGATGATGCCGACCAGGAACGAGTCCAGGAAGTAGGCCGCATAGCGCCGCCAGAATCCGGCGTAGACCACTTCGCCGCCGGAGACCACCGCCGAACCATAGCCGCTGACCGCAGTCGGAGCATCGTAGGGCGAGCGGGTGCCGCCGCCGGTGCCGGGCAGGGGGGCGGTGCCGTTGTCGATGGCGGTGTAGTCGCCGCGCAGGTCAAAGCCGGAGCCCAGGTTGCTGCTGGCGCTGGTCAGGTTCTGCAGCTGCAGTTCCTCCACCGCCTCGGACAACGGCTTCCACTGCGAAAAACCCTCGCGCCAGACCAGGGTGGTCAGGCTGATCTCCCCGCGCTGGAAGCGCTGGCGCAGGTCTTCTGCCATCAGCGGACCCTGACGGTCCTGGCCGTCCGCGTAATACCACTCGGTCATTGCTTCAATCCCCATTGTGATTCGTCCTTAAACTCATCTACGACACGCCGTACGGGTGCGCTCAGTTGCTGCAGTTGAGTGGCAGATAGCGCTTGTCGGCGTCACTGCTGCAACTCCATTGCTGCTGCGCCACGTCGTACTCGAACCACAGCATCTTGCCATCGATCTGGCGCTTGCCTGGCATCGAGAACTCGATCTCGACGCCGCAGCGACCGTCGCCGAAACGCCCGATCCGGACCTGGCCCACGCCATTGGTGGCATAGCTGGCCGGCGAGCCGAAGCCCTCGTCACCATTGACCGGACAGCGGTCGTAGTTGGCGACGAACTCGGTCACCCGCGGCTTCAGCGGTGTCAGCATCCCGACCGTCTGCGCCATCTGGGCTTTGGTCACATAGTCGTTGTAGGCGGGGATAGCGATCGCGGCGAGGATGGCGATGATCGCCACCAGGACCACGCCGACCACGGCCAGCACGATCGCCACCGGACCACATCCGGACTTCTTCGGCGGCGGTGCGGCTGCCGGGCGCGAATAGGCCGGTTGCTGCGGCGGCGGTGGGGCCGTGCGCGTGCTGGTATCGATCTGGAAGGTGGCCGGAATACGCGGCGGCACCGGCTCGACCGGTTGCGGTGCGACGGGTTCCGGCGTGGACTCAAGCTCGAAGTGCGCCGTCGGCGCTGCCGGGGCGGCCGGGACTGCAGGTGCGACAGGTGCAATCACCAGGCCGATCTCGGCGGCCACATCGCGCAGGGGTAACCACTGCGCAAGACCATCACGCCATACCAGCGTGTCCAGCCCGATCCGGCTGGACGTATACAGCGCGATCAACTCTTCAGACGCCAGCGGCCCACGCTGCTGGCGATTTCCTTCTGCATAGAACCACTGGCCCACGTTCCATTCCCCTGAATGCGCAAGGCACCCAGTGTACGGTCAGTGAAGGGGTTCTGGCTCGTCCACGAACATCTGGGTTTCCATCCAGGCGTAGGCTGCCTCGGACCCGGGTTGGTTGAACAGCACCATCAGCACGACCCACTTCAGGTCGTCCAGGTCCAGTTCGTCCTGGTCCAGGGCCATGGCACGGTCGAGCACCAGCTCGCGCTGGTTGGCGTCCAGGATGCCGTGTTGTTCCAGGAACAGCAGGAAGCCACGGCCTTCCACGTCCAGCTTGTCCAGTTCCGGACCGTGATAGACGCGCACCGGACCGTCGACGCGGGCCTGGGTCACGGCCGGCCGCTGTTCGGCCAGGGCATCGAGCCAGTCGAACGCCTTGTTGATCTCGGTGGGGCTGAAACCAGCCTGTATCAGGCCGTTCTGGAGGGAGTCGCGATCACGGACGATGTCCGCATCTTCGCTGAAGTAGTGTTCAAAAAGGTACAGCAGGACATCCAGAATGCTCTCTTTCATTGCCCCTCGGCCTGCGTCTTCGACGCTGTGGAGGTGAAGAAACTAGGGTTTTCGACAGTAGCAGCCATGTACGGCAACCACCTTTCCATCCAGTTCCATGAGTTGCAGCATGGCCGACAGGCGGGCTGCCGTCAATCCACTGCGCAGGACCAATGAATCCATAGGGATTGGGTTTTCATCCAGCGCCTGCCACAAGCGCTGGTAGTCCGGGTCGGAACGGAAGGTCGAGCCCGGTGGCGTCGGGCGTGCCTGTTCAGTGGGGGCGTTGAGGCGGGTTCGCAAGGCCTGGCCCAGCCGGGCGGCGACCGCGCCCAGTGGCTCGATGATTTCGTCGGGGTGCTCCACCAGGCGGACCCCGTCGCGGATCAACCGGTGGCAGCCGCGGGCGCGCGGGTTGCGCACCGAGCCGGGCAGGGCGAACACCTCGCGACCCGATTCAGCCGCCAGCCGGGCGGTGATCAAGGCCCCCGATCGCAGTGCGGCCTCGATGACCACGGTGCCCAGCGACAGCCCGGCGACGATTCGGTTGCGCGCCGGAAACTGACCGGCCCGCGCCTCCGTCCCGGGGGGATACTCGCTGACCACCGCGCCGCGTTCGGCGATCTGTGCCTGCAGGCGGTCGTGCCGGGGCGGAAACACGCGGTCCGGCCCGGTCCCGACCACCGCGACGGTGCGTCCACCAGGCACGGCCAGCGCGGCGTGATGCGCACGGCCGTCGATCCCGGCCGCCAGCCCGCTGAAAACGGCCAGTCCACTGCGCGCGAAAGCGTCGGCGAACTCAGCGGCCAGCTCGGCACCGGTGGGCGAGGGGGTGCGGCTGCCGACCACGGCCACGCCCGGATGCCACAACGCAGTCGGGTCGCCGTGCACGAACAAGGCCAGCGGGGCGCGGGCGACGCTGCGGAGCAGGTCCGGGTAGTCGTCGGCGTCGATCGACAGCAGGTGTCGGCCGGGCTGGGCCAGCCACTGGCGTCCCCGTGACAGGGCGTCCGGATCAGGGCGCAGCAGGCGGGTGCGCTGTTCGCCGCTGCAGCCGGCGGCGCGCCAGGCATTGGGTCCTGCGCGCAGTGCCGCAGCGGCTGAGCCATGCGCAGTGAGCAGGCCATGGCGGGGCTCCGGCGCGCCGCCGGCCAGGACCAGGTGCAGCAGGGCGTCGGTGTCAGCAGGTAGATCGATGGGCATCCCGGCAGGCTAGCCGGGATACGACGACGGCACCCTCAGGTGCCGTCGTTGTGTAGCGTCAGGTTCTTCACCGACTGCGGGTCGGTGCCCGCCCGAGGGCGGGGTGCCGCGTTACTGCGCGTCCGGGTGGCGGACGTTGTAACCGACCAGTACCGGCTTCTTGCCTTCCATGACCAGCGCGTAGCTGACCTTGTCGAAGGTGCGGAAGACCATCGCGTGCGCGGCGTACTCGTCCGGCAGGCTGACCCGGCCAGCACCGCTGCTGAGCGCGTCGTCCATGCGCGAGGAGCCCGGGAACTTCATCCGGTTGGCCACATGGCGGCCATTGCGCCACAGCGAGACCACGGTGCCATTGTCGATGCCGTCGGCGCTGCCGGCGGAAAGGGCAATGACGTCACGCGGGCCGCCTGCGGTGAACATGTCCGTCACCGCCAGTACACGGATTTCCAGACCCTCGGTCTGGGCCGCCGGCACGTGCGGGAAGAACTGCAGGTCATACGGCTGCGCCTCGACCGGCACCAGGCGGTCGCCCGGGCGGACTTCACGGCCGTCACCCAGACCCTGCAGTGACAGCGTGGCCACTTCGGACTGACCGTCAGGCAGCTTGACGATGGTGCCCACGTTCACCTGGGCCAGTTCGTAGCCCAGCGATTCGCGGCGGTTGCTCGGGGCAACGAACGACTTCCAGACATTGCCGCTGCCCGGGGTGACGTCCCCGTTGGCGGTCAGGTCTTCAGACGGCTTGGGCAGGCCGAAGCGCACGGTCGGGCGGACCACGGCCCAGCGCTGGCCGACTTCAGCCCCCTGCAGGTTCATCACATAGGCAACCTGGCCGGTGGTGGCACGCAGACGGTTGTCTTCCAGGGCCACGATGTGCGGCAGGGACTTGATCTCGTCCACAACGCTCATCTGCTTCAGGAAGGGCTCCACCTGGGCCAGCGGAATGGCATTCAGCGGGGCGTCCTGGCGCGGGCCGGGCTGGGCCACGACGCGGTCCAGGTAGGCCAGGCTGAGCACGTCACCCGGGTAGATCAGGTGCGGGTTCTTGACCTGCGGATTGGCTTGCCAGATTTCGGGCCACAGCCACGGCTTTTTAAGGAAGCGCGCGGAAATGTCCCACAACGTATCGCCCTTCTGGACGACGTAGGTATCCGGGTGACCACCGTTCACTTCAACGGCGGTAGCATAGGTGGCGACGGTCAACATCGCGACGGCGAGAACCGTACGAGTACGTTCAAACATAGGAGTGGTGCCTGATTCCCCAACAGGTTTGACCACTATAGTCCAGAAACCGGGGCGCAAGGCAAGCGTTGGCGATAGAATTGCGACCTACGCCGCTTTTACGGGCGCCCCCAACCGGTATTTGCCATGGCTCTCCTGCCCATTCTCGAGTTCCCCGACCCGCGCCTGCGCACCAAGGCTGCGTTGATCGACGCCGCCGAGGTGACCACGCCGGCCTTCCAGACGCTGGTCGACGACATGTTCCAGACCATGTACGAGGCCCCCGGAATCGGGTTGGCCGCCAGTCAGGTTGACGTTCATAAGCGCTTCATGGTCATCGACGTCAGCGAGGGCAAGGACACCCCGATGGTGTTCATCAACCCGGAAATCGTCACCCAGCAGGGTGGCCAGGTGTACCAGGAAGGTTGCCTGTCGGTGCCGGGCATCTTTGCCGACGTGACCCGCGCCGACTCCATCACCGTCCGCTTCCTGGATCGCCAGGGCGTGGCCCAGGAGCTCACCACCGACGGCCTGCTGGCGGTCTGCGTGCAGCACGAGATGGACCACCTGGACGGCAAGCTGTTCATTGACTACCTCTCGCCGCTCAAGCGCGAGATGGTCCGCAAGAAGCTGGCCAAGCAGCGCAAGCACGTTGCCTGATCCAGTGACCGGCGCAGCGGGCGCGGCATGGCCGCGTCTGGCGCGGTTTGATCGGCGCCGCCTTCCGGCGCCGTTTTACTTTCTGCAAGTGGGGTCGCCATGAGGATTGTCTTTGCCGGTACGCCGGAGTTCGCGGTCGCGTCGTTGCGTGCCGCCGCACGCCATCATGAAGTGGTGGCGGTGTACACCCAGCCGGAT
>NZ_JASCOZ010000081.1 GCF_029960115.1 Stenotrophomonas sp. PS02289 | reverse complement strand
AAAGCAGGGGGGAAAACACGAATTGTTAAAACCCCGCGCGCCCGCGCTCCCGGTGGAGCGCGGGCGCTGTGGAACCCCGGCTATCAGCGCTCGGACCGACCCAGGCTGCAGTTGGGCACGCACTCGTTGATGGCCTTGCTGTCCGGTGCCGCGTCGATCCTCAGGCTGGCCGCCTCGGCGCGGAGGCTGATCACCAGCCAGCGATCCACCAGCGCATCGCAGAAGGCACCGCCATTTCCCGGCAGCACCGCAAACCAGGTGCCGGCATCGTTGCGGCCCTCGTAGCGCAGCGGCACACGGCAATTGCGCGGGCTGCCATAGACCAGTTCGCTGCCTTCGTCGCCAGGCTCACGGCCCTGCAGGCGCAGGGACAGGTCGAGGTCCACGCCACCGGCGGTGTGGACGACACTGGTCCAGCGGCCGCTCAGCGTCGCGTCCATGGCCACCTCTTCCGGTACCTTGCCTGCCGCCCACAACGGCTGCACCCACTGCAGCCCGCCGGCCCGCAGCTCCAGCTGCGCGGTGTCGCCCTCGGTGCGCAGGACCGCCACACCGGGAGTCCAGCGGTCACAACGGCCGCCGCTGCTGTCGATGAGGTCGTAGCGTTGCACGCCGTCGGTCTGCGCGGTCGGGCGCGCGGTGACCCGGCACGGGCGCGGCGGGCCAAAGGCGAGCTGCACGCCGTCCTTGCCGGGCTGTGCGACCACGCGCAACGGCGAGGGCCGTCCGTTGACGCGCTCCACGCCGATCCAGAGCGGGCGCACGGCCGGCGCAGCCGCCGCTTTGGCGGTGGACGACGACGGCGTGGAGGATTGCGCGGCGGCCACTGCCGGGGCCAGCACGGTCAACAGGGCCCAGCCACGCCAGGCAAGCGGTGTCTTCATCGGGAATCTCCAAAGAAAGGTTTCAACTCACAGATAGCGGGACAACAGCAGCACGGCGAACACCAGCACCCACAGCGCCAGCAGCAGGGTTCGCCGTTGTCGCTGCTGCTGGCGCGCGCGCGCAGCGGCGCGTTGCGCACGCCGCTGTTCCAGTTCCGGAGCCAGCCATTGGCGCACCTGGCGGGCATCGGCATCGTTCAGTTGCAGGCGCAGGCGCGGGGAACGCGGCATGTCAGGTCTCCTCGGCTGTTCCGGGTGGATCACCGCCGATGCTGAAGCGACGCAGGCGCTGACCATCCAGCAACAGCTCCCCACGCAGCGGATCGGCTCCTTCCAGACGGAGGGTCAGCAGGTGCTCGCCAGGGGCCTCGCACGGGCACAGCATCAGCCCCCACGGGGCGTCGCTGCCTTCGTCGGGTTCTTCCACGCAGCAGTCGATGCGGACCTCGAGCCGGCTGCCCAGCAGTCCGTGCGGGACCACCAGTTCGGCCAATGGCACGTCCTGGGTCTGCCACTGGCCATCCACATAGGTGCTGACCGCGAGGGTCTGGCCGCTGCCCAGGCGGGCCTGCACACGCTGCAGATGCTCGTGCCTGCCGTACCTGCGGGCCTGCAACAACGCGTGGGCCAGCGTGTGGATCAGATCATCGAGCGCATGGTCGGCCATCACCGCGCGCTCAGTCGGTCATCCAGACCGGCCGGCGCGGGAAGCCCACGTGATAGGCCAGCCACTGCAGCACCACCTGGTGCTCACCGATCTGCAGGATGGTGAAACTGCGTTCAATGCCGAGGATGGAACCCTTCGGTGTGTCGCTCAGACAGCGGTTCAACAACGCCTGGGCCTGGGCCAGGTCGTCATCGGTGAGCATCTGGGTCGGGTTGTTGCTGCCTACCACGATGCGCTTCACGTACTTCACGTCATTGAGATCGAACATGGTCGTCTTCCCTGCGCTGCACATGACGAACCCGCCGCGTCGTGACGACGCGACGGGTCACGGGTGGTGACCCGGGATGGCACCAATCACGCCGGAACCGGCACCGGAGCCCCCACCTTGCGCGGGGCTGCGGCGGTCTGCAGGATGTCCAGCACGCGCGCCAGGCCTTCCGGCATGCCCTTGTCCTCGGCATGCACGGCCACGGTGTACTTGGCCGAGTTGTCCGAGGTGCGGGTGTTCTCCTTGTGCGAAGCGACCGAGCCCTGGAGATTGACCTTGGCCGAGAACAGCCCCCAGCCGAACTTCATCTCCGACTGCATGCTCGCCGAGTAGTCCTGGCTTTCCTTGGAGGTGAACGACGACTTCACCTCCATCTCGAAGTTCACATCCACGGTGTAGATGCTCAGGTTGGGCACCTTGACGATGGCCAGCAGCGGAACTTCCAGCTCGACTTCCTCTTCGGCGAACGGCTGGGTGTCCTTGGTGGCCGGATCCAGGTTGTCGACCGGCCGCTTGAAGCGGAACAGCGCCGTGCGGGTGTCGCCGACCGCGTTGGGGTCGGTGTTGTTGGGATCGGTCGGCGGCAGGAAGCCGACCGCGCGGATGAAGTTGGCGGTGGCCTGGGCCAGTTTGATCTGCGAGTCGCAGGCGGCAGTCAGCGGGCCGCCGATGAGGTCGCTCATCGGAAGTCCCTTGAACTGACTGGAGATATTGACGAGTTCATCGGGCATGACAATTCACTCCTGTGGATGGATGGATCAGTGCAGGTACTGCGGGAATCACGTCGCTTTGATGGTCTTGAACACCCCCTGGCTCTGGGCCAGGTGGTTCATCAGCCGTGCCGCACCATCAGTCGGCTCGGATCCTTCCACGCGCAACTGCACGTGTACGTTGCCCACGCCCTTGCCGCGGCCGGTATCCAGTCCTACTGCTCGCGCCGCCGGCCGCGGCGACTCCCAGGCTTCCGTCGCGCCCGACGCAGGCGGGAACGGATCCTCGGCCCCCAGCTCCGCCAGGTCCGCGTTGAAGCTGATCTCCACCTCCCGGATGCGCAGGTTGTTGGTGGAGACCAGCGGCAACAGCGGCGCGCGGTAGAGGTCCTCATCGCCTTCCTCGGCCTGGGGGTGCAGCGAGGGCATGCGGATGGTGACGCTTCTGGGCCGGTTGTCTTCATCGAAGTAGTCGCGCAGGTGCGAAATCTGGTGCATCTCGATGCTGTCCTGGGCCTCGATGACGGCCCCTGCCAGCGCTTCGATCAAAGTGTGGAATGACATCGTGCCGCTCATTTCGCCCTCGCTCCGGGTCGTGGTCCACGGTGTTATTGATAGCCGTCACGCCGGTGCGGTGTGCGGCTCGGTGTTGCGCGGTGTTATCCGCGCGTTGCACGCAGGCTCGACGGCGGTTCGCCGTAGTGATGGCGGTAGGCACGGCTGAAGCCGGACAGGCTGACAAAGCCGACCGCATAGGCCACGTCCGAGACATTGCCTTCGCCTTCACGCAGCAGCCGTTGCGCGAGCTGCAGACGCACCGTGCGGATCAGCTCGCCGGGCGGGTGACCAATGCTGGCGACCAGCTTCCGATGCAGGCTGGTGCGCGACATGTTGAGCGCTGCGGCGAGCCGGTCCACCGACAGGTCTTCCTCGTCGGCGTGATGCTCGATCCAGGCCCGCGCGCGATCCACCAGCCGTGCCGCCGCCGTCCCATGCGGTCGGATGCGGCTGCGTGCGAGCAGGCCTTCCCATGCGGTGTCGGCGACGTCGTCGACGCAGCTCTGACAACTGCAGTGGCGCATGTGGTCGAGCACCGCCAGGCTCCAGGCCAGCAGGCGACCGTCGCCGTCCCGGCTGAGCGCACCGACACCGGGCAGTCCCCCCAATGGATGAGGGATGAGTTCCAAACCGCGTTCCAGTACATCCATAACCGAGCCGCCTCCTTCTGGTGAATGCCACGTCACCGACCGAAGGCTCCGTTGTGAAGATGGACGGAACACGCATGGACGCATGACGACAGCGGGGGATCCCCTACGGCGGAGTGGTCGAATGCGACGCCGCAGCACGCATACCGGTGTACCCTCAGTGCCGTGCACAGGGTTGGCGATGCGTTGCAGACATTTGTCGGATCGTTGCAGCGCGGTGTTCGTATCGGCCGCGTCTGCGTATTACTGGATCAGGCGCGACCGCCCTCGTGCGCGCGACACGCTGCAACTGTGATGCATCTCACTACACAACAGAGATGCCGAACACATCATGCAGGAAATGCATGCGCGCATCGCGCCGCACACCCGCGTATTCAGAACAGATCACCCTGGGTCGGTCCGGCCGGGACCTCGTGCTCGGCGGCAGCCGTTTCCGGTTGCCTGCCGCCCCCCAGCCGCGCCGACAACCCGGACAGGCGGCTGGCGTGTCGCGCCAGGGCCGCGCGAAACACGTCTTCACCGCCCAGCACGTGCAGCGAATGTCGCGCGCGGGTCATGCCGGTATAGATCAGCTCGCGCGACAGCACCCGCGTATCACGGCGGGGCAGCTGCAGCCAGACGGACTCGAACTCCGAGCCCTGGGCCTTGTGCACGGTCATGGCGAAGGCGCTTTCATGTGCCGGCAGCGCCGCCGGATGGAAGGCACGTGGCTGCCCGGGGCCATCGCCGGGGAACCAGGCCATCACCGCGCCCGTGCCGTCGCGCAGGCAGATGCCGATGTCGCCGTTGAACAGTCGATGCCGGTAACTGTTCTCGGTGACCAGCAGCAGGCGGCCGTGGAAGTAGCGCGGGCCGGAACCGGCCCGCGTCGTGCCGGCCAACCAGGCTTCGATGCGCTCATTGAGACCGCGTGCGCCCTGCGGACCTTCACGCAATGCGGTAAGCAGACGCAGGCGGCCTGCCAGGGCCAGCGCCTGGTCCGGGTCGGCGGCCTCGCCCAGCGCGCGCCAGTGGCTCAGCAGTACGTCACGGTGCTGCTCCAGCGGATCGAGCTGGTCCTCATGGAAGTGCACACCGGCCAGATCGTCGCTGCGCAACAGCGCCAACGCGCTGTCCGCGTCGCCCTGGCGCACTGCTGCGGCGAGTGGAGCCAGGTCCAGCGCGTCGCTTTGCCGATAGCCCCGCTGCAGCTGCACACGCCGCCCCCGGAACGGGCGCGACGGTTGCTCCGGGGCCAGGTTCACCGATGCCAGCAGCGGTCGGAGCGCTTCAGCATCGTCGGCCTGCACACCGAGGCCATCGCCACTGGCGGCCAGGATCGCGCTGAGCACATCGCCCGCTTCCACCGAAGGCAACTGGTCGGGGTCGCCCAGCAACAGCAGGCGGGTGCCACTGCCGATGGCGTCCACCAGTTTGGTCATCAGCGGCAGGTCGATCATCGACGCTTCGTCGACCACGACGACGTCGTAAGGCAGCGGGTTGTCGGCGTGATGGCGGAAGCGCGGTGAATCGGGAATCACCCCCAGCAACCGGTGCAGGGTGGAGCCGCTGACCGGCAGCGCATCGCAGACGGCATCATCCACGCCCAACGCGCGCAGCGGGGTCACGGCGGCGCGCAGACTCTCGGCCATGCGTTCGGCAGCGCGCCCGGTGGGGGCGGCGAGCGCGACCTGCGGTGCAGGCTGACCTGCCTGCAAGGCCTGCGCGGTCAACAGCGCGAGCACGCGGGCGATGGTGGTGGTCTTGCCGGTACCCGGTCCGCCCGTGACCAGCACCAACGGATGTCGCAGCGCTACGGCCGCCGCGCGCGCCTGATGGTCCTGACCGGTGTGTGCATCCGGAAACAATCGCGCGAACAGCGGTGCCAGTGCGGCGGGATCGTCCGTGCCCAACGGTGCGCTGGCAATCCGCTGCAGCCCCTGCGCAAGGCGACGCTCGTACTCACGGTAGCGGCGCAGATAGAGCAGTCCGTGTTCCAGAACCAGCGGCGCGTCGGCCGCGGCGGCGACATCGTGCGCAGGCGTATCCACCCAGGGTGACTGGCGCAGGTGCTGCAGCCACGCTGCCGCTCCCGGCCAGTCCGCACCCGCGGCCTCCAGCAGGCGCTGGGGCTGGGCCGGATCGAAACCGGCGTGGCCCTGCGAGACCGCCAGCGACGCCAGGGCCGCGGCCAGCTGCACCGTTTCGGGAGTGTCCGGGCGCAGCCGGCGCAGACTCTGCGCCAAGGCGTGGTCCAGGGTACGCAGCGCACCGCTGCGGTGCAGGGTCGTGAGCAGGCTCATGCGTTCTCTCCCCGCGCGCGCGCGGCCAGTACCGCCTGTTGCGCAGGTCCACCGGCAAACAGCGCGTCCAGCGCATCCACCAGCGCCGGGTCGAAGCGGCGGCTGTAGACGCCTTCGCCGGGCACGGCCAGGCCCCGGCAGAACAGGTAGCGGATACCGCCCATGTCACGCGCGTAGTCATACCCGTCGCCCAACCGGAACCGCAGCCAGCGGTGCAGGGCCACCGTGTATACCAGCGCCTGCAGGTCGTACTCGCTATGCCGCATCGCGACCTCCAGCAGCCCCGCGCTGTAGCCCGGCAGGCGGTTGGACTTGTAGTCCAGGACGTACCAGCGGCCGTCACGCACGTAGGTAAGGTCGATCTTGCCGGTCATCAGCCCTTCCAGCCGTCGCCGCAGGCCGAAGCTGCGGCGCTCGCGCACCACGCCGTGCGCGTGCAGCACCTCCAGCAGGTCGCTCACCGCCGTGGGCTGCAGCGCGAAATGGAACTCGATTTCCGCCCGGCGCTGGGCGGCGGCCAGGCTGTGCAGCGCACCGCCCTCGGGCAGTGTCACGGTGAGCGTGTGACCCACCAGCGGCACCAGCACCGCCACGCCCTCGTCCAGGTCTTCGTCGGCATAGCCTTCCGTGCGCAGCGAGGCGCGCAGCGCGGCGTCCTGTCCTTCCGGCGCGTCAGCGCCGGGCTGCCAGTCGGCCCAGGCCGCGAAGTCGGTGTTCTCCAGCGCATGGTGCAGCACATTGCCGAAGCGGCTGCCCATGAAGCGCGGGTCGGGGAGGTCCACGATGGCCTCGTCGGCCGGTACCGCCGGCTCCAGCGGCAACTCGCCACCGGCCGGTTCGTCGGCTGCCGCTGCCGGCGCTTCGGTGGCCGCCGCGTCGGTGTCATCCTCGCCGCCGGCATCGGCCTGGGCCAGCTGGGTGAAGCTGTAGACCCACCAGTCGTGCGGGACCCGCCGGGTGACCGCGCGCACCGGCGGCAGCGCGCCTTCGCGTTCCGCCGGCAGCTGCGCCGGGCGCGGCGGCAGCGGGGTGTCGTCGATGGCGATATCGGGGTTGGCGTGCAGCGCATCCAATGGGGTCAGCAACGGGTGCAGCGGCGTTCGCGCCAGCCCGGCGAGGCCGCCGCAGGCGATCCACACGGCGTGCTCGGCGCGGGTCAGGCCAACGTAGAGCAGGCGCGCGTCCTCGGCGCGCTGCTCATGCTCACGCAGCGCACTGACCGCCTCCCAGCTCGCATCCTTGTCCAGCTTCCAGTGCAGCTCGCGGCCGTGCGGCGTGTGCACGGTGCAGTGGCCATCACTGTTGTGCGCGCCACCGTCGATGCCCACGAAGGGCAGGAACACCAGCGGATACTCCAGACCCTTGCTCTTGTGCAGGGTGACGATCTGCACCCGGCGCGCGTCCGATTCCAGCCGCAGCAGCTGCTGTTCGTCGTCCTGGTCGGCGTGTGCCATCTGCACCTGCAGCCAGTCCAGCAGACCGTGCATGCCCAGCGCGCGGGTGGACGCTTCCTGCAGCAGCTCCGCCAGCTGCAGGTAGTTGGTGAGCCGCCGTTCGCCGTCGATCAGCGCCAGCAGGCGCTCGGCCTGTGCGGCGCAGACGTCGGCCACGACCGCGAACGGGCCGCCGCGCTGCCAGCGTTCGCGCCAGTGCAGCAGCTGCGCCTGCATGTCGCGTTGCAGGTCTCCCTCGCGCTCCATGGCGGCGATCTGCGCCGCGGAGCGGCCCAGCAGGACCGTGGACAGTGCCGCACGCAGGCGACCTTCGTCGGCCGGCTGCAGCAGGGCCAACAGGAGCACGCGCAGTTCGCGCGCCTCGGCGGTGGCGTAAAGGCTTTGCTTGCCCGCCGCTACGGCCGGAATGCCCACGGCCGCCAGCGCCTGCTGGATGCGCGTGGCCTCACTGTGCCGGCGAACCAGCACCGCGATGTCGCCGGCCTGCACCGCGCGTCCGCGCAGCAGCGCGCGGCCCGCGCGCGCCTCGCTGAGCACGGCATGGATGGCGGCCACACAGGCTTCGGTGGCCTGCTGGCGCGAGGGATCGGCGTTGAGCGGCTTGCCATCGTCGCTGTGCAGCACGCGCAGGGTCAGACCCGGGGCGGCCACGCCGTCCCTCTGGTAATCGTCATCGCTGCGCAGACTGCCCGGCAGCACCGGCTCAAAGGCGATGTCGGCTCCCGCAAAGGCCCGCTCGCCGGCGTGGTCGTACAGCGCCTGCACCGCGCGCAGCACTGCCGGGCGCGAGCGGAAGTTGCGGTTCAGCGCCGGCGCGGCGGTCGCCACGCGCTTGGCGCTGAGATAGGTGTGGATATCGCCGCCGCGGAAGCCATAGATGGCCTGCTTGGGGTCGCCGATCAGGAACAATGCCGGCGTGAGTCCGGCTTCGCGCGTCTCCGCGCTGTGGCCGAAGACGGTCTTGAAGATGCCCCACTGGCGGTCATCCGTGTCCTGGAACTCGTCAACCAGCGCGATGCGGTACTGCGCACGCAGCTGGCTGACGAGGGTCTGACGGTCGGGTCCCTCCAGCGCACGCGCCACCCCGTCAATCAGATCGTCGTAGGTCTGCACACGACGCTGCCGCTTCAGTTCCTCCAGACGCCCGCGCGCCTGCCCGCGCAGGGCGTGCAGCAGACGCACCGCCTGTTCGCGCAACCAGGCGTCGTGTGCATCGGCGGCATGCCACCACTGCGCCAATGCATCGAACAGCGGCGAGCTCGGGCACTGCGCCTGCTGGCCGTCCTTGCAGTACTCCCGCAATGCCTCTGGCAGCAGCTTGCCCAGATGGGTTTTTTCGCCCCGCGCCCACGTCAGCGTGGCACGACCAGCCAGCAGCTCGTTGAAGGCCTTGTCGAAACTGGGGCGCTTGGCGCGCCGACCATCAAACACCTTGCGCTCGAACGCCGCGTCGATCGCGGTCTGCGCCGCCTCGACATGCGCGGTGATCGCGTCACCCAGCCGGCGTGCCGCTTCCTGCAACGGCACCGTCGGATCAGCGAGCGGCGCTGAAGCCACGGGCGGGAACAACGGCAGCGGCGCGCGCAGCGCGGGCAGGTCCGCCGCCAGTGCTTCGGGGGTTTTCCACAGTCGCAGCAGCGCGTCGAGGGTGGCCGGATCATTGGCATGCACCCGCCACAGGTCGGCCGCCAGTTCCTCGTACAACACGCGCTCGCCAGGAATCAGTTCCGGCGGTTCGAAGGTCTGTCCGCTCTCCAGCGCGTACTCGCGCAGTACGCGGGTGCAGAAGCCATGGATGGTGAAGATCGAGGCCAGGTCGATCTCGTCGGCCGCGATCTGAAGACGGCGCGTGAGTGCCGCCGGGCGCTCGCTGCCACTGTCCAGGTGTCGCTGCAGAATGGCGCGGGTCAGGCTGACGTCCGGGCTTTCGTCAGCCGCGACGGGCTGTTCGACCAGCCGCGCGGCCAGCGCCAGGCGCTCGCGGATGCGCTTGCGCAGCTCCTGTGTGGCCGCGTCGGTGAAGGTCACCGCCAGAATCTGGCCAATGCGCAGGCCACGCTCCACCACCAGCCGGGTGAACAGCGTGGCCAGGGTAAAGGTCTTGCCGGTGCCGGCGCTGGCCTCGATCAGCTGCACGCCGTCCAGCGGGAGGGTCAGGTAGGGGTCATCGGCCGGGATCATGCGGCGTCCTCGCTGCCGAAACCCTGGAACACCTGCGCCTGGCGCACCGCCTGGAACACGGTGAAGCTGATCTGCAGCAGCTCCGCATAGCGCGCATCGTCGTTGAACAGCGACTGCCCGCGCAGCGCCAGCTGGTAAGCCTCGCCGCTGCCCTCGCCCCAGCTGCGGTCGCTGCCGTGCCACTGCTTTGCTCCCTCGACATGGCGCTTGGCAGCCGGCGCATTGAACACCGCCCAACCGGTGTAGGGGCCGTACGGCAGCGGTTCGCGCAGCCCGCGCGCACGCAGTCGCAGCAGCGCCGACAGCGCGGCGCGCGCCTGCGCCGGTTCCGGTGGCGGCACCACATGCGGACCCAACCCGTCGTCACCGGCATCGTGGAACTGCACCAGCGGCAAGCGATCGCCGGCCGCATTGGCCAGCAGCCAGTCCAGTCCGTGACGGATCGCGGCCGGTCCATTGAGGGTGCCGGCGCGCAGGCGCACCAGTCCGTGTGGATGGCGATCATTGACGCGGCCGAACAAGGTCAGCCCGTCGATCTGAATCTCGTAGCGTCGGCTTTCCAGCGGCATGCCCTGCAGCCACTGCGCCAAGGCCTCCGCGTAGGGTTGCGACTGGGCCTGCACAGCGGCGAACTGGCGTTCGCCGAGCGCACCGGAGGGGACAAGGCCACGCGCGCGCAGTCGCGGGTACAGTGGCGCAGTGTCGCCCTGCAGCGTGGCGTTGATGACCGCCAGCTGCAGGGTGCGCTGCTCAAGGCCGCGCCCGGCGATCACCAGCGGTTCGACATCGTCGACGTCCTCCAATGGATCCGGCAGACGCAACCCCAGTGCCTGCGACAGGAACTGCCCGGCCGGATCGACCAGCATGCGGCGCAGTGCGTCCAGTGACAGGGTGTCTTCGGCGGCCGCCTCCGCCGGTGTCGGCAAGGCGCCGTCGAACCACGCCGGCGGCAGATGGCGGCTGACGCCTGACTGCTGCGCGGCGGGGTGCCAGGCGCGCTGGTAGCTGAAGCGGCGAGGTTCGTCGCCGCCGCCGAAGGCAGCCGGCGAGAACGGCTGCAACGCGTGCTGCACGGTGAAGTCGCGCGTGGCCGTGACCGGGTCGGCGTGGTACGCCGCCGCCGCGTCGATCAGCTCACTGACCAGCACCGACGGTTCGCGCACGCTGCCGTCGCGCGGGTCCGCGCCCAGATAACTCAGGTAGAACACATCCTGCGCGGCAGCGAACAGCTGCAGGAACAGGAAGCGGTCGTCCTCGCGGGTGGAGCGGTCGCCGGGACGACGGCGCGGGGTGTCCAGCTCGGCGGTGAGCTGGTTGAGCCCGGCAGCCGGGTCGCGCCGCGGGAAATCGCCATCGTTCAACCCGAGTACGCAGATCACCCGGAACGGCAGCAGCCGCATCGGCACCATGCGGCCAAAGCTGATGCCGCCGGTCAGCAGCGGCGCGCGCGTGTCGGCTTCGCCGAGCACGCCGGTGAAGTGCGCACGGATCACGTCGGGCGGGACGGGGGCGTCGAATCCCGCGCTGGCGGCTTCGTCGGCGAACTGGTTGACCAGCTTGCGCAGGCGCTCCAGCGCGCGTTGCCCCTGTGCGGTCGCAGGCGGCAGCGGCAGCAGTGCATCGAGCAGGCCCAGCAGGCGCTGTCGCCAGTGTGTCGGGGTGAGTGCTTCAGCCAGGCGCTGCTGGCTGAGCGCCAGCACCCGCAGCAGGCGGATCAAACGGTCCAGCGCCTCCAGCGCGCTGCCTTCCAGCTCCGGCCACGGGGCCACGCCGGCAATGTCACCTTCATCGCCACTGGCGTGCCCGAGCAGCAGGCGGTCCAGCGCGAACTGCCAGGTGAATGCATCGTCGGCCGGTGCCTGGTGGCGCTCACGATGCGCGGCGTTCAGCCCCCAACGTGCGCCTGCTGCCAGCAGCCAGTCGTGCAGGCGCTCGAAGGCGGCGCTGTCCAGGCCAGAAGCTTCGGCCAGCGGCGCGCTGGCCAGCAGATCCAGCACTTCATTGAGGCCGAAGCGGGACACCGGCAGCGCCAGCAGATGCACAAACACATCGGCCAGCGGCTCACCGGCCAGCGGGCTGGTGTCCGCCAGCGCGTAGGGGATGTGCTCCAGGTCACCGCTGCGACCACCGAACACCGCTTCCAGATACGGCACGTACGGGTCGATGTCCGGTGCCAGCACGGCGATGTCGCGGGCCTGCAGCGGTGGGTCGAAGCGGGTGTCCTGCAGCAGCGCGCGCAGCTGGTCATGCAGCACCTGCAGTTCGCGCAGGCGGGTGTGGCAGGCATGTACCTGCAGGCTGGGGTCGTCGGTGCGCAGTGCGGCCAGAAGATCGCCCGACGGCGTGCCGCGGCGATGGAACAGGTCGCGCTGCAGACGGTGCAGCAGGCTGTCGGCCAGCCCGCCCTGATCGAGAGTGGCGCGCGCGTCGTCCTCGGGATCGGCGTAGGCGGCGATCTCGCCGGACGGATGCACCACTTCGTAGCTGCCCAGCACCGCCATGAAATCGCGGCCGGCCGCGCCCCAGGCCTGGAGCAGGCGATTCTCGCCGGCGGATTCCCCGAACGGATCCGGCGCACCGCTGCGCAGTTTTTCGGCCAGGGTCTGCAGGTCGCCCCAGTACGCCTGGGTCGGCGTGGGCAGATAGAAATGCAGTTCGCCTACGCGTGCCTGGGTCGCCATGACCCGCAGCACGTCCGGCGAGATGTTCAGAGTGGCAAAGGCCGACAGGCGACGCGGCAAACCCTGCGGCAGCGGTCGACCGGGGCCTTCGAACCGGTCCAGATAGGCCTGGATCCGACGCGCGCGATAGGAATGTCCCTGCGCCACCGCCCGCCACAGGATGGCCTGCGGATCGGCCGGATCCGCCCCGGATTCCCAGCGGAGGAGCCAATCGCGACGCCACGCCTGGTACTTCTCGAAGACGCTGGCCAGCTCACCGGCGAGGGCCCAGGGCAGCAGCGGATCGGGACCGGACAGATACGCACGCAGCGCGCGCAGGGGCGGCTGGGCCAGCAGGTCGGGATCGCGCAATGCCTGATACAGGCGCCAGCGCATCCCGGCCGCGTCCAGGTCGTCCGCTTCACCGTCGACATTGGCATTCAAGGCACGGGCGACGAACTCACCGGGGGTCAGGAATTCCAGGTTGGCGGCCACACCAAACTCAGCGGCCAACGTGGAGTGCAGCCAGCGTCGCATCGCCACCTGCGGGATGAGGATCACCTCCGGTTCCAGCAGCGACTGCCCGGGCACGGGCGCGCGCACGTGTCGCGCCAGCAGGGCCGCCAGCACATCAAGGGAATTGGAGTGATACAGCCGGAAGTCGGCAGCGGGGTCGCTCATTGCGCACAGTGTGCCGGATTGTTCCACGGGGTGGCGGGATTGGACCGACCGTTCCACGACATTGCCATGCGAGAATACTGCACGGTCCAGTTCGGTTATGTTCAGCCGCCCCCTACGATCTTAGAACGTTGGAAAATTGTTAATGGCGTCCATGACGGCTTCCCACGATCCATTGGTGCAGTTGAATGACGTGCGCATCGAGCGCGGCGGTCGCGCGATCCTGCGCGACGTTTCGCTGTCGGTGCCGCGCGGCAGCATCACCGCCGTGCTGGGTCCGTCAGGCAGCGGCAAGTCCACGCTGCTGGCGGCGCTGACCGGCGAACTGCGCCCGGCGGCGGGGTCGATCACCCTGTTCGGGCAGCCGATTCCCACCGGCAGCAGCGCGCTGCGCGACATGCGCCGCAGCGTGGGCGTGCTGCTGCAGGGCAACGGCCTGCTGACCGATCTGACCGTCGCTGAGAACGTGGCACTGCCGCTGCGCACCCACACGCGCCTGCCGATGCCGGTGCTGCGCCGGCTGGTGGACATGAAGCTGCATGCGGTGGGTCTGCTGGCCGCGGCCGATGCGTGGCCGCGCGAGCTGTCCGGTGGCATGGCGCGGCGCGTGGCGCTGGCCCGTGCGCTGGCCCTGGACCCGCCGCTGATGATTTACGACGAACCGCTGACCGGGCTCGACCCGATCGCCAGCGGCGTGATCATGAGCCTGATCCAGCGCCTCAATCACAGCCTGGGACTGACCAGCATCATCGTCAGCCACCATGTGCATGAAACCTTGCCGATCTGCGACCAGGTGATCGCCATCGCCAATGGCGGTGTGGTCTTCCAGGGCACTCCGGCCGCACTGGAGGCCAGCGACGACCCGCTGCTGCGCCAGTTCCTGCATGGCCAGCCGGACGGTCCCATTCCATTCGATGCCGCGCCTCGCGCGAAGGTGGCCTGATGCCGTTTGTTGAAGCCACCCGCTCGCTGGGCCGCGCCGGACTGTTCTCGCTGACCGTGCTGCGCGGCTCGCTGCCCAGCGCCGACTTCCTGGCCGAGCTGACCCGCGAGATCTACAAGATCGGCGCGCGTTCGCTGCCGATCATCGCCGTGGGCGGAGCCTTCGTCGGCCTGGTGCTGACCCTGCAGGGCTACCGCACGCTGACCACGTTTGGTGCCGCCGATGCGCTGTCCACGCTGCTGGGGCTTTCGCTGTACCGCGAGCTGGCCCCGGTGCTGACCGCGCTGCTGTTCATCGGCCGCGCCGGCAGCTCCATCGCCGCCGAACTCGGCCTGATGCGCGCCACCGACCAGATCAAGGCGCTGGAGCTGATGGCCATCGACCCGATCGCCAAGGCCGTGGCCCCGCGCTTCTGGGCCGCCGTGCTGACCGTGCCGCTGCTGACCGGCATCTTCTGCTCGCTGGCGATCAGCGCCAGCTACTTTGAAGCCGTGCACGTGCTGGGCCTGGACAATGGCGTGTTCTGGTCGGCGCTGAGCAACAGCGTGGACTTCTGGGACGACTTCGGCGTCGCCATGCTGAAGTCGGCGATCTTCGGCGGCACCGCCGCGCTGGTGGCTTCCTATGTGGGCTTCCACGCGGAACCCACCATCGAAGGTACCTCGGTGGCCACCACCCGCGCGGTGGTGAACGCCTCGCTGCTGGTGCTGATGTTCAACTTCGTGCTGTCGGCCATGCTGTTCCGCTGATTGGCTCTGTACCCCCTTGATACCCGCCTGGTCCGCCAGGCACCTGACAAACAACGGTGAGACATTCCATGGCCATCCGCGGTCCCAGACTCGAATTTTCCGTCGGCGCGTTCCTGCTGCTGGCGCTGGCCTCGCTGCTGGTGCTGGCGGTGGCGTCCACCAACCAGCGCTGGGGCTTCGGCAGCGACGGCTATGAACTGAAGGCGCGCTTCACCCAGATCGGGCAGCTGCGCAAGCAGGCTCCGGTGAAGATCGGCGGCGTCGTGGTCGGCCAGGTCGGCAACATCGAACTGGACCCGACCCGCTTCGATTCCATCGTCACCCTGAAGCTGGACGGCAAGTTCAAGGACCTGCCGGCCGACACCTCCGCCGGCATATTCACCAGCGGTTTGCTCGGTGAGAGCTATATCGGACTGCAGCCGGGCGGCGACCCGGACGTGCTCAAGCCCGGCGACGAGATCGTCTTCACCCAGCCGGCCGTGGACCTGATCCAGATGGTTGGCAAGTACATGTTCAGCGGCTCGGGCAATACCGGTGCCGCTTCCCAGGAAGCTCCCGGTGCGGACGCGCCGGCAACGGAACCGCAGAAATGACCCACAAACTGATCCCCGCGCTGCTCGCTTCGGCCCTGCTGGCCGCCACCCCGTCGCTCGCCCTGGCCCAAGCCGCTCCGGCTGCCGCCACCGCGCAGCAGGGTCAAGCCACCAAGGTCGTGCTGGACGCCAGCTCGCGCATCCTGAATACCCTGCAGACCCGCAAGGCCGAGTTCAACAAGGACCCGGGCGCGCTGCGCACCTACATCGACAGCGAACTCAACCGCACCTTCGACCGCGACTACGCCGCGCGCCTGGTGCTGGGTGCCAACGCCCGCGGTGCCTCTGACGCCGACGTGAAGCTGTTCGCCGACGCCATGGCCGACAACCTCATGCAGCGTTACGGCTCGGCCCTGCTCACCATCCAGGGCAAGCCCAGCTTCCGTGCCAAGAGCGAGACCGCGCTGCCGAATGGCCGTGGCATGCGCGTGGCCACCGAACTGGTCCGTTCCGGCAGCGAGTCGACCCCGGTTGAATACCTGATGCGCCAGGTCAACGGCCAGTGGAAGATCTTCGACGTGAACATCGAAGGCATCTCCTACGTGCAGACCTTCCGCACCCAGTTCGACGCCCCGCTGCGCCAGAAGGGCATCAAGCAGGTCGCCGCCGACCTGCGCGCCGGCAGCATGCAGGCCGGACCGGCTGGCAATGGCAAGTAACGGCGCACTGCAGCTGGACGGTTCGCGCGCCCGCCTGAGCGGCGCGCTCGACCGTGCGGCCGTGGTGGCGCTGTGGCCGCAGCTGCAGGCGCTGCCTGCCGCGGTAAGCGAGCTCGACCTGGGGGCGGTGACCGGCGTGGACAGCGCCGGGCTGGCGCTGCTGGCCGAACTGGTGGCGCGCGCGCGCGCCGCCGGGCGTACGCTGGCCCTGCACGGCACCCCGCCGGGATTCACCGAACTGAGCGCCGCTTACCGGCTGGACGCTTCCCTTGATTTCAATGCCCTTTCTGCCGCGAGCTGACATGAACGTCGTACGCACTCTTTCCCTTCTGCTGCTGGTGGCGCTGCTCAGTGCCTGCGCGGCCAAGCCTGCGCGTGACAGCGCACCCGCCAGCGTGGCGGTGGATTCGACCCCGCCGGCTGACGCAGCGGTAGTCACTGACGCCCCGCCTCCCGCCGCCGCGCAGGCAGACACCGTGGCCGATGCTCCGGTTGTTGCCAGCGACGTTGCGCCGCCGACCACCGAGGCGACGGGCGACGCCGCGCCCACTGCTGCTGAAGACGACTTCGCCGCGTTGTACGGCGGTCCGGCTCCCAGCGCTGACGGCAGCAACAGTGCGCAGCCGTCCTACGATCCGTGGGAAGGCTTCAACCGCCGCGTGCACGCCTTCAATGACGTGGTCGACCGCGCCGTGGCGCGTCCGCTGGCCACCGCCTATACCAAGGTGGTGCCGCGCTTCGCCCGCACCGGCGTGACCAACTTCTTCAGCAACCTGCGCGCCCCGGTCACCATCACCAACCAGCTGCTGCAGGGCCGGCCGGGCGATGCCTGGGACAGCCTCGGCCGCTTCCTGATCAACTCGACCGTCGGTATCGGCGGCCTGTTCGATCCGGCCAGCGCCGGTGGCGTGCCGCGCCGCAGCGAGGACTTCGGGCAGACCTTGGGAGCCTGGGGCTGGCGCAACTCGCGTTACGTGGAACTGCCGTTCTTCGGCCCGCGTACCGTGCGCGATGTGTTCGGTCTGGCCGGCGATATTCCGCTCTCGCCGATCCGCACCATCGAGGAGGACAAGGTGCGCATTCCGCTGCAGGGTCTGCAGCTGGTCGACATGCGTGCGCAGTTGATGGCGCTGGATGACATCCGCGACAGCGCCGTGGACGAGTACGCGCTGACCCGCGATGCCTGGCTGCAGCGCCGCAACTACCAGATCGAGAACGACCTGCGCGGCAAGCACCGCCGCGGCCGCGATGCAGAAGACACCGACCCGATTCCGGTCGATGCGATGCCGATGCCCAACTGGGGTAACTGAGCCACCGATGAAAAACCCCGCCGAGGCGGGGTTTTTTTTATCAGGCTGCCAGCGCGGCGTCGATGGCCGCCACGAGGCGGGCGTCGTCGGCCGGCACGTCCGGGGCGAAGCGGGCGATGACCTGACCGTCGCGGCCGATCAGGAACTTCTCGAAGTTCCACAGCACGCCCGGGGCCGGGTTGACCACCAGGTCGGGGAACTTGGCGACCGCACCCTGCAGCTTCTCGCGCATCGGGCCTTCGCCGGTGGCGCTCGGCTGGGCCTGGGTCAGCTGCGCGTACAGCGGGTGGATGTCATCACCGGCCACGCTGATCTTGGCGAACATCGGGAAGCCGACGTTGTACTCCAGCTGGCAGAACTGCTGGATGTCCGCTTCCGTGCCCGGCTCCTGGCCGAGGAAGTTGTTGGCCGGGAAACCCAGCACTTCCAGGCCGGCGGCCTGCTTGTCGGCGTACAGCGCCTGCAGGCCTTCGTACTGCGGGGTCAGGCCGCACTTGGAGGCGACGTTGACCACCAGCAGCACCTTGCCGCGGTAGTCGGCCAGCGACGACGGCTGGCCTTCGATGGTGGTGACGGGAATGTCGTAGACGGTCTGGCTCATGGATCTCTCATTGCAGAGGGTGAAAACTGGATTGAATCAATCGACGCAGATCGTACCCTGCGCCAACCCGCCATCGATGCGCTGACGGCAACCAAAGTTCTGGCTGATGTCGCGCTGGCACACACCGGTGGCCGCGCTACCCGCTGCCAGCTCGGTATCGCCGCTGGCCAGGCACTGCCCGCTGCAGTCGGACTTGGTGCGGCAGCTCTTGCCGGCATCGGCGTACGGCACCACGCACTGCAGGCGTTGCAGGCGACCGAGCGGCATCAACTGGCCGCCGACCGCGGCGCAGTCCGCTTCGGCAGCGGCGGCATCGGCCGCCCCGCCCAACGCGGGCACCGGGGCATTGTCACTGCTGGATGCAGTGGTGTCCGGGGCGGTGGTGGCGCAACCAGCCAACATCAACAGCGCGGACAGGATCAGGGTTAAGCGCATCGGGGGCTTTCCATTGGGAGAAACCCGATGGTAGGTCACCCCCATGCATCGCGACACCTTATTCGGTGTCGGTGTCCGCTTCTTCTTCATCGCCAGCGTCCAGCCCGATGTCGCCGAGCAGCTGCCGGGTCTGCTCGCCGCCCAGCGACTCCACCCCGCGCAGGCGGCGCTCGATGGTGCGGGTCTTGCGGCTGGCTTCGCCGAGGCTGCGGCCGACCGTGCTGATCTGCTTCTCGGCCTTTTCCAGAATGCCGGCGAACTTGCCGAACTCACTCTTCACCGCACCCAGCAGCACCCACACCTCGCTGGAACGCTGTTCGATCGCCAGCGTGCGGAAGCCCATCTGCAGGCTGTTGAGCAATGCCGTCACCGTGGTCGGGCCGGCCACCACCACGCGATGTTCGCGCTGCAGCAGGTCGACCAGACCGGGGCGACGGATGACTTCGGCATACAGGCCTTCGGTCGGCAGGAACATCACCGCGAAGTCGGTGGTGTGCGGCGGCACGATGTACTTGTCGCTGATCGACTTGGCCTGGATGCGGATCGCGCGTTCCAGCTGTGCGCCCTGCTGGCGCACACCGTCGACGTCGCCTTGTTCCTGTGCATCCAGCAGGCGCTCGTAGTCCTCGCTGGGGAACTTGGAATCGATCGGCAGCCACACCGGCACGTCATCCGGACTGCGGCCGGGCAGGCGCACGGCGATGTCGACCATTTCGCCGCTGTCCGGGCGCACTTTCACGCCACGCGCGTACTGCTCCTGGGTGAGGGTCTGCTCGAGGATGTTCTCCAGCTGCACTTCGCCCCAGCTGCCGCGGTTCTTGACGTTGGTCAGCACGCGCTTGAGATCACCCACGCCCGTGGCCAGCTGCTGCATTTCGCCGAGGCCGCGCTGCACCTGCTCCAGACGGTCCGAGACCAGCTGGAACGAGGCACCCAGGCGCGCTTCCAGCGTGCTCTGCAGTTTTTCGTCGACGGTGACGCGCATCTGGTCGAGCTTTTCGGCGTTGTCGCGCTGCAGGGTCTGCAGCTGCTGCTCCAGCGTGCCGCGCATTTCGCCGATGCGCTGTTCATTGCGCTGGATCAGGTCCTGCAGGCGCTGCCCGAGTGAGTCGCCCAGGCGCTGCTGCGCGCCGGTGCTTTCCTCGCGGGCCTTGCGCGCGTCGTCGTTGAGCGCGTCGCGCAGCAGGTCCAGGCGCTGGTCAGTACGGGTGGACAGGTCGGTCAGCGCGCGCGCGAAACTTTCCAGGCGCGCGTCCTGCTGTCGACCCAACCCTTCCAGCTGTTCGCGCAATTCGCTGCGGCCGATGCGCGCTTCCTCGCGAAGCGACTGCTCCAGGCCGTCATGACGGGAACGCCGCAGCAGGGTGGCCAGCTGCAGGACGAGGACGGCGCAGAGCAGGCCGCCAAGGATGAGGAATTCAGGTTGCATGCGCCCAGTGTAGGGCGCTGGCGTCTCAATGGCTGCGTCGTGGCCGCCGCTGCGCGCATGGCAGCGG
>NZ_JASCOZ010000080.1 GCF_029960115.1 Stenotrophomonas sp. PS02289 | reverse complement strand
TGGCCGGCCCTCATGAACCCATCCGGATGTGCATGGGCCGGCCAACGGCCGGCGCTACCGCCCTTAGCGCGAAGGATCGCGCTCAGGGCTTGGCCGCTTGGCCAATTTGCGCTGCAATGAACGCCGGTGCATGCCGAGCAGGCGCGCCGCCGCCGACACATTGCCGCCGGTCTCGTGCATGGCCTGCTGGATGTGTTCCCACTGCAGCCGGCTGATCGGGGTCATTGCATCCGGCGGTTCCATCTCGCCGTCGTCGGCGGGGCCGTCGTCTTCCTCGCCCAGCGCGCGCAGGATCATCGGCACCGTCGCCGGCTTGGGCAGGTAGTCGTCCGCGCCCAGTTTGATGGCTTCCACCGCCGTGGCGATGCTGGCGTAACCGGTCACCAGCAGGATGCGCATGTCCTCGCGCAGGGCACGCAAAGGTTGGATCAAGGCCAGCCCGGATTCGGAACCAAGCTTCAGGTCGATCAGCGCGAACGCCGGCGGCTGCTGCCGGGCCAGTACCAGGGCCGAGGCGATGTCGCTGGCAATCACCGTTTCCAGGTCCTTGCGGGCCAGGCTGCGCTGCAGCGTGCGCAGGTACAGGTCGTCGTCGTCGACCAACAGGCCGTGGGTGGCGGAGGGGGGAGGGGTGGTCATGATCAAGTCTCCTGCGCAGCCAGGGGCAGGCGGAAGCCGACGCGGGTGCCGGCCCCATTGGCCGGTCGCATCCACAGCTCGCCGTCCAGGCGCTCGATGGTGGCATGGGAAAGGGCCAGGCCCACGCCCATGCCCTGGGTTTTGCCGCTGTTGAACAAGGTGCCGGGCAACACCGCCTGGCGCGCGTCGAAGCCGCGCCCGTAGTCGCGCACCTCGCCGATGAGATCGTCACCTTCGATGCGCAGGCTGAGGTCCACCTGCGGCCGTTGCGCCTGTTCGCCCGCATCGGCGGCGTTGTTGAGCAGCACCATCAGCAGGTGGCCGATACCCGGGTCCAGCGGGAGCTGCAGGGGGGCATCGTCGTTGCGTACCAGCGTGATGGTCGGGCGCACCAGCCGCCACTGTTCCAGCACCTGCGGCAGGGTCACGGTGTCGCGGCCGGGATGCTGCCCGGCGGCGGGGCGGGCCAGCGCCAGGACGCGCTCGCGGCACTGCACCAGCAGCTCGCGCAGGGTGTCCACATCCTCGCGGACCTCGCTGTTGTCGCTCTGTTCGGCGATGTCGTCGGCGAGCAGGGTCATGGTCGCCAGCGGGGTATTGAGTTCATGCGCCACCGAAGCGGCATGGGTGGCGAGCGCGACGATGCCTTCGTTGCGGACGAAGCGTTCGCGCAGCAGCGAAAGCTCGTGTTCGCGCCGGCGCAGCGCGATCGCCAGCCGGGTCGAGAAGGCCAGCACCACCGCGGCGGAAAGCAGGAAGTTGGCGACCACGCCCCATTGGTGCAGGTCCATGGCACTGAAATAGCCGGCCGGCAGCGGCAGTCCGAACACGCCGCTGACCGCATAGCCGATCAGGCAGGCCGCGGCCACCGCCAGAGTCCAGCGGGCGGGCAGGGCCAGGGCGGCCAGCGCGATCAGGATCAGGAACAGCGAGCCGAACGGGTTGGCGACCCCGCCGCTCCAGCCGACCATCCAGGTCAGCACGGTCACGTCCACCAGGATGTGGCAGAACGCCGTCACCGGCGCGGTGTTGTCCTCGTCGCGCACCCGCAGCTGGGCGTAAACGTTGAACAATGCCAGCGCGACCACGCCCGCCCACAGCGGTTGCTGCGGCAACTCCAGCCCCAGCACCCAGGTGGCGACCAGAATGGTGGCCGCCTGGCCGGCCACGGCCAGCCAGCGCAGGCTGCACAAAGTGCGTAGGAAGGGGGCGTCGGTACCGGTCATGTGTGCCCATCGTATGCGCTGGCGCGTCGCACCGCCTGCGACAATCGGCCGCATCGGCCGCAGATGCCCGCCGCGGGATGAATGCGGGTGCGCCATTGCGCCGTGGCAGAGCGTAAAATGGGGCATGCACGACGCCGTCTCCAAACCGACCGAACCCTCCGAGTCCACCGTCTGGACCCGCCGCCAGACCCAGGCCGTGTCCATCGGCGGGGTTGTCGTGGGCGGGGGACGCCCGGTGGTGGTGCAGTCGATGACCAACACCGACACCGCCGACGTGGCCTCCAGCGTGAAGCAGGTCGCCGAACTGTGGCGGGCCGGCTCGGAAATGGTGCGGCTGACGGTCAACAATCCCGAATCGGCTGCCGCCATTCCGCGCATCGTGGAAAAGCTGCAGATGATGGGCATCGACGTGCCGCTGATCGGCGACTTCCATTACAACGGCCATCAGCTGCTGACCCAGGAGCCGGCCTGCGCCGAAGCCTTGGCGAAGTACCGCATCAACCCGGGCAACGTCGGCTTCGGCAAGAAGAAGGACACCCAGTTCGCGCAGTTGATCGAATTCGCCATCCGCTACAACAAGCCGGTGCGGATCGGGGCCAACTGGGGCTCGCTGGACCAGTCGCTGGCCGCGCGCCTGATGGACGAGAACAACGAACGTGCCAAGCCGTGGGACGCCGGTCGCGTGCTGCGCGAGGCGCTGATCCGTTCGGCGCTGGACTCGGCCAACACGGCCGTCGACCTCGGCCTGCCGTGCGACCGCATCGTGCTTTCGGCCAAGGTCAGCGGCGTGCAGGAGCTGATCGCGGTGTACCGCGACCTGGCGCAGCGTTCGGATTTCGCCCTGCACCTGGGCCTGACCGAGGCGGGCATCGGCAGCAAGGGCATCGTCGCCTCGTCGGCGGCGCTGGCGGTGCTGCTGCAGGAAGGCATCGGCGACACCATCCGTATTTCGCTGACGCCGGAACCCGGGCAGTCGCGCACCCAGGAAGTGATTGTCGCGCAGGAACTGCTGCAGACCACCGGCCAGCGTGCGTTCACGCCGCTGGTCACGGCCTGCCCCGGCTGTGGCCGCACCACGTCCGAGTTCTTCCAGGAACTGGCCAAGGTGGTGCAGAACCACGTGCGCGAGAAAATGCCGCTGTGGAAGGTGCATCACCCGGGGGCCGAGAACATGACCCTGGCGGTGATGGGCTGCGTGGTGAACGGTCCCGGCGAATCGCGGCACGCCAACATCGGCATCTCGCTGCCCGGCACCGGCGAAGCGCCGTCTGCCCCGGTGTTCGTTGACGGTGAGAAGTCGGTCACACTTCGCGGTGAAAACATCGCGCAGGACTTCGTGACCCTGATCGACGAGTACGTCGAACGCACCTATGTCCGAAGCGCAGGATAAGCCCCCGGTTCTGGGGACGCCGGAAGCGGCGTCCGGTGTGCGCCACTGGCTGGCCCACAACGCGTGGCGGTTCGTGCTGCTGTTCGTCGGCGTGTTGTTGCCGTTGGCGGCGTTCGTGGAACTGGCCGATGAAGTGCACGAATTCGAGCAGTTCCACTTCGATGCGCCGTTACTGTGGAAGATGCACGCGGTATCCACCCCATGGCTGGACGCCTTCTTCGTGTTCATTTCGAAGATCGGCTACCAGTGGGGCGTGATTCCCGGCGACATCCTCATCGTGCTCGCGCTGCTCGGTTTCCGCCGCTGGCGCGAGGCCGCCTTCGCGGCCATCAGTTTCATCGGTTCGGCCCTGCTCAACCTGGGCAGCAAGCAGTTCTTCCAGCGCGATCGCCCCAGTCTTTGGGAATCGATCGCCCCGGAAAGCACCTACAGCTTCCCCAGTGGCCACGCGATGGGTTCGGCCACCCTGGCCGCCGTGGTCATCCTGCTGGCCTGGAACACCCGCTGGCGCTGGCCCGTTCTGGTCGCGGGGCTGGTGTTTGCCGGCCTGGTCAGCCTCTCCCGGGTCTACCTCGGCGTGCATTACCCGTCTGACATTCTCGGCGGATGGTGTGCCGCGCTGGTTTGGGTGGTAGGGTGCTTTCTTGTGATGTTCCGCCGCCGCCATCCCTGGCGTCGGCGACAAGGTTCCATCCGGGGAGCGGGTGGGCCGGAAACGGCATGATCGAGGGGCCGATTTCACATGCTGTGATGGCCTTGGTTCAAGCGTGGCGCGAAGGCCGCAAGGCCTAGTGGCGCAGACGTTGCAAGGGGATGTGTGGTGAGCTCTGGCGGGTGCGGGCGGGGAGCCTGTTTCCTTGTTAACGCAATATCACGCGGCTAGGCTTGCCCCGAACGCAGTAGATGAACAAGGGTGCGTAGATGACGATTCGAGTGTATCTGGTGGACGATCACGCGCTGGTGCGAACCGGCATGAAGATGATTCTGTCCAATGAGACCGACATCGAAATGGTCGGCGAAGCCGAGTCCGGTGAAGATGCGCTGCCGGACATCCGCCAGCTACGTCCGGACGTGGTGTTGTGCGACCTGCATCTGCCCGGTGTCAGTGGCATGGAAGTGACCGAACGGGTGATCCGTGGCGACCACGGCACGCGCGTGGTCATTGTGTCCGTACTCGAAGACGGCCCCATGCCCAAGCGCCTGCTTGAAGCGGGTGCTTCCGGCTACATCGGCAAGGCCTGCGATGCGCAGGAGCTGCTGCGCGCCGTGCGCGATGCCGCCATGGGCCGCCGTTACCTCGGCAGCAGCATCGCCCAGAACATCGCGCTGGCCAACGTCGAAGGCAGTCAGTCGCCTTTCGATACGCTGTCACCGCGCGAACTGGAAGTCGCCCTGCTGCTGACCCAGGGCCTGCGCCAGGAAGACATCGCCAAGCGGCTGAGCCTCAGCGCCAAAACGGTCAACACCCACAAAGCCCGTCTGTTCGAAAAGATGGGCATCCAGGACAACATCGCCCTGGCTCGCATGGCGAGCCAGTACGGACTGGTGGATCCGGCGCGGCCGTTGTGATCGCCGCCTAGCGCGCGCGGACGCGGGCGACGATCTGCGCGGCGGCCGCCGCGCTGGTTTTCACCTTGTCCCAGTCACCGTTTTCGATCCAGTTGTTCGGCACCATCCACGAACCGCCGATGCAGACCACGTTCTTCTGCTCCAGGTACTCGGCCGCGGTGGTTTCGGTGATGCCGCCGGTCGGGCACAGCTTCAGGTCCGGAATCGGACCGGCCAGCCCCTTGATCATCGCCAGCCCACCCACGGCCGACGCCGGGAACAGCTTGCATACGCGGAAGCCGCGCGCGTAGAGCGCCAGCAGTTCGGTCGGCGACGCCGCACCCGGCACCACCGGCAGCGGGGCCGCCGCCAGTGCATCGGCCATGTGCGCCGGCGTGCCCGGGGTCACCAGGAAGTCGGCACCCGCATCGATCGCCTGCTGCATCTGTTCCACCGTCAGCACCGTGCCCGCGCCCACCACCACATCCGGCAGTTCGCGCTTGAGCATCGCCAGCGCGTCCATCGCCACCGGCGTGCGCAGGGTGAGTTCGATCGCCGGCAGGCCGCCTTCCAGCAGCGCTGCGCTGACCGCGCGGGCCTGCTCGAGGGTGTGCACGGTGACCACCGGCAGGATGCCGGCGGCGTGGAGCAGGGATTCAGCGCGTTGCTGGTGTTCGGCGATGGTCATGAAGTCATTCCAGTTGGTGCGCGAGCGCCGGGCTGAGCCAGGCGCTGCGGGATGGCGTGGGCCGGCCAACGGCCGGCGCTACCGGATTCGCCGTCAGGCGTCCTTTGCCTCATGCGGGGCAGCGGCTGCGGCGGCATCACCGCCCAGTTCGTACTCCGCGTCGTAGTTCCAGATGTCGCCGTCGGCAGCGGCGGGGCCGCAGGAGATCGAAATCGCGCCCTGGTCGGCCGGACCGACCATGCGGCGGTTCAGCGCGAACAGGTTGCGGCCCATGTCGTGGCCGGCGGGTGCGGTGTTCGGAGCGAGCTCGCGCGCGGCGAATTCGGCCGCGTCCACCAGGACCTCCAGCGTGCCCGCTTCGCCGTCCAGGCGGATGATGTCGCCCTCGCGCACGCGTGCCAGTGGACCGCCGCGTGACGCTTCCGGGGTCAGATGGATCGCCGCCGGGAACTTGCCCGATGCGCCCGACAGACGGCCATCCGTCACCAGCGCCACGCGACGGCCCTGGTTCTGCAGCAGCCCCAGCAACGGAGCCAGCGAATGCAGTTCCGGCATGCCGTTCGCGCGCGGCCCCTGGTAGCGCACCACGGCCACGAAATCATGCGGCAGCACGCCCGCGGCATGCAGCTTGTTCAATACCTGGGGTGCATCGACGACCACGGCCGGCGCTTCGATCGTGCGGTACTGCGGCTTGACTGCCGACAGTTTGATCAGCGAGCGCCCCAGGTTGCCGCGCAGCAGACGCAGGCCACCCTGTGCCTCGAACGGCTCGGCCACCGGTCGCACCACCTCCAGGTCCGCGCTTTCGGTGATGCCATCCATCCAGCCCAGGCTGCCATCGCGCAGGGTTGGGTCCTGCGTGTACTGGTGCATGCCGCCTTCGACCACTGTGACCAGATCCGCATGCATCAGGCCTGCATCGATCAGTTCGCGGAACACGAACGCCGTACCGCCCGATGCCGCGAAACGGTTCACATCAGCTTCGCCGTTCGGGTAAACGCGCGCCAGCAGCGGAATCAGCTGCGACAGCTCGTCCATGTCGTCCCAGGTCAGCACGATGCCGGCCGCGCGTGCCACGGCGATCCAGTGGATCGTGTGGTTGGTCGAGCCGCCCGTCGCCATCAGCGTGATCACCGCATTGATGATCGCCTTTTCGTTGATCAACCGGCCCAGCGGACGGAAGTCGTCGCCCAGCGCGGTGATCTCCAGCGCACGCTGTGCCGCGTGACGGGTCAGTGCATCACGCAGCGGCGTGCCCGGGTTGACGAACGACGCGCCCGGCAACTGCACGCCCATCGCCTCCAGCAGGGTCTGGTTGGAGTTGGCGGTGCCGTAGAAGGTGCAGGTGCCCGCGCCGTGGTACGACGCCGCTTCCACTTCCAGCAGCTCCTCGCGGGTGGCCTGGCCGGCGGCATAGCGCTCGCGCACTTCGGCTTTCTGCTTGTTCGGAATGCCCGGCGTCATCGGGCCGGCCGGCAGGAACACCGCCGGCAGATGGCCAAAGGCGAGCGCGCCGATCAGCAGGCCCGGCACGATCTTGTCGCACACGCCGAGGTACACCGTGGTGTCGAACATGTCGTGGCTGAGCCCGATCGCGGTCGACTGCGCGATCACATCGCGCGAGAACAGCGAAAGCTCCATGCCTGCGCGGCCCTGGGTCACGCCGTCGCACATCGCCGGCACGCCACCCGCGACCTGCGCGGTCGCGCCGAGCTCGCGCGCGGTGTCGCGCAGGATGTCCGGGTAATGCTCGAACGGCTGGTGCGCCGACAGCATGTCGTTGTAGGCGGTGATGATGCCGAGGTTCGGGGTCACGCCGCCGCGCAGGCGCGATTTGTCGGTCGGGCCGCAGGCCGCGAAGCCGTGCGCCAGGTTGCCGCAGCTCAGACGTGAGCGGAACGGACCGTCGCGCAGTGCGGCGTCCAGGCCGGCCAGGTAGGCCGCGCGCGAGGCGGCACTGCGCGCGATGATCCGCGCGGTGATGGCTTCAAGTTTGGGGTGCAGGCTCATTGGCTACCGGCTATGAGAAAGAAAACGCGGAAAGGGAAGGGCGGTCACGGCTCAGTCGCACCAGTGGATGCGCAGCTTCGGTCCGTCCATGTCGATCGCGTTGAGGATGGGATAGAGCTGGGCATTGTTGCTTTCCAGCGCCTGCTTGAGCACTTCAAGCTTCTGCTTGCCGCGCAGCAGCAGCAACCGCTGGCGGCATTTGCGCAGTCCATGCGGAGTCAGGGTGATGCGCAGCGGCCATTGGTTGGCACCGGGGCAACCGGTGGCGTCCAGCGCCGCGTAGGGCAGGGTGCTTTCCAGTGCACGGCCCAGGTCCTTCGACCCGGGGAACAGCGAGGCCGTGTGGCCGTCGTTGCCCATGCCCAGGACCGCCAGGGTCGGCCACTGTGAATGCTGTGCCTGCAGATTGGCGGTGTACACGCACTCGGCGATGGGCTTGCCGACCCGCACCAGCGGATCGAAGTGGGCGCTCTCGGCGCGCTTGAGCAGGCTCTCGCGCACCAGCCAGGCATTGCTGTCGCGGTCATTGGGGGAGAGCCAGCGCTCGTCGACCAGGCTGACTTCCACGCGGTCCCAGTGCACGTCCAGTTCGGCCAGGGCCTGGTACACCGGTGCCGGCGTGGTGCCACCGGACAGCAGCATGCGCGCGCGGCCGGTTTCGCGGATGTCGATGTTCAGGCGTTCGGCCATTTCCGCCGCCACCGCTTCGATCCAGGCATCGGCCTCGCTGTGACGGATCAGCTCAATGCGATCGGACGTATCGAGTCGGTTCATGCAGTGCCTCCCGGCAGGTCGCGTTCAATGTCCGCGGCATACGCCGCTGCGCCGAGCAGGCCGGCATGACGGTGCATCACCGCCAGCGACGGCACCCGCGACATGATCGAAGAGAAACGTCCCTTGTGTTCAAAGCGCTGGCGGAAGCCGGAATGCTGCAGCGAATCGAGCATCTTCGGTACCAGGCCGCCGGTCAGGAACACGCCGTCCCAGGCTCCCTGGATCAGCACCAGGTCGCCGGCAATGGCACCAAACACCGCGCAGAACACATCCACCGAACGCATCGCCTGCGGGTCGCCCTGCAGCGCGCGGGCGGTGACGTCGGCCGGTTGCAGCTGGCCGGGATCGACATCGGCCATCTCGCACACCGCGCGATGGATGTTGACCAGCCCCGGGCCGCAGATCAGGCGCTCGTTGGAGACCCGGCCGAACTGCTCGGACAGGATCTGCAGGATGCGGATTTCCTCCGGCGTACCCGGTGGGAAGCTGACATGGCCGCCCTCGGTTTCCAGCGGATAGCAGCGGCCGTGGCGCAGGATCAAGCCGCCCACGCCGAGTCCGGTGCCCGGGCCGATCACCGCGTAGTTGCGCGGCTGGCCGGGCTTGCCCGGTACCCATGCCGCACCGCCGACCTGGACCACGTCGCTGGGTTGAAGCAGCGAGATCGCCATCGCCTGCGCGGCAAAGTCATTGATCAGGTGCAACTGGCTGAAGCCGAGCATGTGCGCGGTGCGCGCACGCGAGATCACCCACGGGTGATTGGTGATGCGGGCTTCGTCACCGTCGACACGGCCGGCCACCGCGAACACGCCGCGGTCGGCGTCGGCTCCGATCTGTTCCAGATAGTGGCGCGCGGCATCACCCAGCGAGGGGAAGTCGGCCACCGCGAATTCACGCACGGTGTCGGCCAGCAGCGGAGCCGCCTGCTGGGTGTCGGCCAAGGCGAAGCGGGCGTTGGTGCCGCCAATGTCGGCGACCAGCGCCGGAAGGCTGGCGACGGTCATGCCGGGTCCTTGCGGCCGGCGTCGGCATCCACGTCGGCCGGCAGGAAGCCGACCGCTTCGGCCGGACCCCATTGACCTGCGGGGTAGGGCTGCAGCGGCAGCGGCGCGGCCTTCCAGGCCTCGCTCACGCTGTCGATCCAGGCCCAGGCTGCGCGCACTTCGTCGTCGCGCACGAACAGCGCGTGGTTGCCGTTGAACGCGTCCAGGAACAGGCGCTCATACGCGATGCGGCGGTGCAGGCCGGTGGGTACCGACAGTTCCAGTTCCAGCGGATGCAGTTCCAGCGCGCCCCATTCCGGACCGGCCAGGCTGCTCATCAGGCCCAGCTCGATGTTTTCCTGCGGCTGCAGCTGGAAGGTGATGCGGTTCGGCGTGGCGTTGCCGCGGTGCGGACGCTCGAACAGCCAATGCGTGACGGGCTTGAGCGTCACCACCACGCGGGTGGTGCGTTCGGGCAGGCGCTTGCCGGTGACCAGATGGAACGGCACGCCCGACCAGCGCCAGTTGTCGATGTGCGCGGTGACGCCGGCGAAGGTTTCCACGTCGCTGCCTTCCGGCGGCTGATAGGCCTGGGCCGGCTGGCCGTTGATGCTGCCGGCGGTGTAGCGGCCGCGCACGCTGTCACGGGCGGCATGCTTGGCATCGAGCGGGCGCAGGGCGCGCAGCACCTTGACCTTCTCGTCGCGCACGCGGTCGGCTTCCAGCGACGCCGGCGGCTCCATCGCCACCAGGCACAGCAGCTGCAGAATGTGGCTCTGGACCATGTCGCGCAGCGCGCCGGAGCGCGCGTAGTAGGCATCGCGACCATCCACGCCTTCGCTTTCGGCGACCAGGATGTGCACCGACTCGATGTAGTTGCGGTTCCACACCGCTTCGAGCAGCGTGTTGCCGAAGCGCAGCGCGATCAGGTTCTGCACCGCCGCCTTGCCCAGGTAGTGGTCCAGGCGGAACACGCGGTCTTCGTCGATCCACTGACCGATGGTGGTCAGGATGTGCTCGGCGCTGGCGCTGTCGCTGCCGATCGGCTTTTCCAGCATCAGTCGCGACGGCGCGGCCAGCGCACCGCCCAGGGCCAGGCCTTCGCAGGTGGAGATGTACAGGCCCGGAGGAATCGCCAGGTAGCTCACGCACTGGCGGTGCACCAGGTCGCGCACCGACTCGGCCACCGACTGCGGGTCGCGCAGGTCGACCGAACGATAGTCAATGCGCTGCAGCAGCGACTGGATGTCGTCCTGGCTGGCCTGCGGCATCGCCTGTTGCAGGCGCGGGCGCAGGATTTCGCGGAAGGCCTCGGTGTCATGCGGGGACAACGCCAGCGCGCGGACCTTGAAGTCTTCCGGCAGCAGGCCGTCGCCCAGCAGGCGCAGCAACGAAGGGAACAGATAGCGTTGGGCAAGGTCGCCGGTGGCGCCAAACAGGAAGAGGGTGTCGTGCATCGCTCGAGTTTCAGATCCGGGTGACATCGTTGTCAATCGCTTCTCGTCTATGTTCTCGGGGGTATTGCTGGTGGCGCTGTCCGATTGCTGCAGGTGCAACATGAACAGGCGCGTACCCGCCCATCATGGGCCAAACACCGCCGCAATCGGGAGACTGTCGTCTCATCCGCGAACACCGGTGATGACCGAACCAAGGATACTGCCACGTGAAAACGTTTACATGGCAGAATGGGCAGACTGTATTCGATTGCAGTGGTCGCCGTCATGCGGCACCACGCCATCGACCTGCCATCGGGAGGGCCGAAGGCAGTTCCGCACAACAGCCCGGTGAGCGGGCGGACTGGAATGGGTGATATGGCAAAAGTGCAGTTGCAGGGCGTGCGCAAGGTGTACGACAACGGCCAGGTGGCCGTGCAGGGAGCCACGTTCGAGGTGGCCGACGGCGAATTGATGGTGCTGGTCGGGCCGTCCGGGTGTGGCAAGTCGACCCTGCTGCGCATGGTCGCCGGCCTGGAGGAGATCAGCGGCGGCACCCTGACCATCGGTGACCGGGTGGTCAACGATGTGGCTCCGAAGGACCGCGACATCGCCATGGTGTTCCAGAGCTATGCGCTGTATCCGCATATGACCGTGGCCGAGAACCTGGCGTTCGGTCTGAAGCTGCGTGGCCACGACAAGGCGACCATCGCCAAGCGGGTCAACGAGGCCGCGCAGACCCTGGGTCTCACCGAAATGCTGGACAAGCTGCCCAAGGCGATGTCCGGCGGCCAGCGCCAGCGCGTGGCGCTGGGCCGTGCACTGGTGCGCGAGCCGGCGGTGTTCCTGCTCGACGAGCCGTTGTCGAATCTGGACGCCAAGCTGCGGCACAGCGTGCGCACTGACATCGCGCAGCTGCACCGCAAGCTCGGCACCACCATGATCTACGTCACCCACGACCAGGTTGAAGCGATGACCCTGGGCCAGCGCATCGTGGTGCTCAAGGACGGCGTCATCCAGCAGATCGATACGCCCATGGCGTTGTATGACCGCCCGGCCAATCTGTTCGTGGCGGGCTTCCTGGGCAGTCCGGCGATGAATGTGCTGCGCGGCACGCTGGAGCGTGGCAGCGAAGGCCTGGTGGTGGCGCAGGCGTCGTTGCGTGCGCCGCTTGGCGATGCAACCGTGGATGCGGCATGGGTGGGCAAGTCGATTGCCGTCGGCGTGCGTCCGGAGCATCTGCAGCCGGCGGTGGCCGGCGACGCGCATGGCTTCGATGCGGAGATCGAGGGGATCGAGCCGGTGGGCAACGAGATCTTCGTCAACATGCGCCACGGTGAGCAGGCGCTGGTGATGCGCGTCGCGCCGCAGGTGTTGCCCGCGGTGGGGGAGTCGATCCGCGTGGCGATCCAGCCGCAGGGGCTGCACTTCTTTGACGCGGAATCCGGCGAGCGTTTGAATCACGACGCGTGATGATGGATGGCGGAGCCACGCAGGGCGTGGCTCTACGCAAGGCTTGATATCCGTAGAGCCACGCCCTGCGTGGCTGCGCGGTCCATCAACGAGTCAGCGCGCCAGGCCTTCCAGCAACGGCACCGGGTGCGCCTCAGCCCCGGCCACGCTCAACGCGCCCTCTGCCAGCTCCAGCGGCAACACCGCCAGCGCCAGGTCACCGGCCACGCTGGCCACGGTGCCCATCGCTGCGCCGTTCTGCTCAACCGATGCTCCACTGGCCACACCGCCGTCCACGCGCAGCAGCTGCAACGCGCGCTTGGCTTTGCCCAGGAAGTGCGTCCGCGCCACGATCTCCTGGCCCGGGTAGCAGCCCTTCTTCACGCTGTAGCCGTTCAACCGGTCCAGGCCCAGCTGCTGCGGCGTCCATGCTTCCAGCTGGTCCGCCTCCAGTCGCGGCAGCCCATAGCGCAGGTCGGACTGGCGCCAGGCCAGTGCGAACGATGCGTCTTCGGCCAGCGCGGTGTCGGCGGGGGCAATCTGCAGCGTGCGCGGCAGCGCATCGCTGCCGACATCCAGTTCCAGAACTTGATCATCCTGCGCAAACGCAGCCCCGCTGGCCGCTTCGGGCGCGGTGAAGCTGCCGGCCACGTTCAGGTCGCCGCGCAGTTCCACCTTGAGCTTGCGGCGGAACACGAAGCGCTGCAACTGCGACGCAATCGCATCGGCATCGCCGTCGGCCAGCACCAGCATCACGTGATCTTCTTCGACCCGCAGCAGCTGAAACACTGCCAGCGTGCGGCCTTTGGGGCTCAGCCACGCGCTCCACTGCCAGTGTCGCAGGGGCAGGGCGGTCACGTCGTTGGCGAACTGGGCCTGGGCGAAAACCACGGCATCAGGGCCGCGCAGGCTGAGCAGGCGGTGACCGGAAAGACGCGTGAACGCGCCGGTAAGACCATTGGATGTCAGGGGCAGGTTGTCAGGCACGTGAACGGGGTCTAAAATTTGTGCGTTGCGAGACCACCCATGATAGGCCAAACAACCCCCACTCCCGACGTTGAACCTGAAGCCCCGCTGGTACCGGAGGAGCACGCGCTCGTCCCGGCCCCGGCACCGGCTCCGGAATTTGGCGGCCGCGGCGGACTCGATCCGGTGCGGTATGGCGATTGGGAGAAAAACGGACGCTGCATCGATTTCTGATCAGCATTGAGCCAACGCGGCATTGCGCCGCCCAGCCGAGACAACGAGCCCAGCGAATGGCCGCCAGAGAACGTCCCCTTTCCCCGCACCTTCAGGTGTATCGCTGGCAGATCCAGATGGCCACCTCGATTCTTCATCGAGCGACCGGCATCTTTCTGTCTGTTGGAGCCCTGATCATCGCCGGCGGCCTGCTCGCCCTGATGATGGGTCCTGAATCCTGGAACTGCTTCACCGGTCACGCCGGTGCATGGTATGGAAAGCTGTTCCTGTTCGCATGGACGTGGTCGTTTGCCTATCACTTCTGCAATGGCATCCGCCATATCGTGCAGGACTTCGCCATTGGCTTCAGCATTCCCGCCTTCGTGCGCAGCAGTTGGATCTCGGTCTTCGCCAGCCTGGTGATCACCGCCGCGGTCTGGGCCTATGTGTTCCTCGGAGGTGCCGCATGAGCAAGTTCCGTACCCCGTTGAAGAACGTGCGTGGCCTGGGTGCCGCCAAGACCGGCACCGAACACTTCGTGCACCAGCGCCTGACCGCCACCGCACTGGTCTTCCTGACCGTGTGGTTCCTGGTGTTCGTGCTGAGCCTGGTTGGTTCCGACTACGCCGCCGCGACCGAGGCCGTGTCCAAGCCGTGGAACGCGGTGCTGCTGGTCGGCTTCCTGGTGGCCATGTTCTGGCACGCGCAGCTTGGTCTGCAGGTCGTGCTGGAAGACTACATCCACAACTCGCTGCTGGCCCTGGCGCTGCAGACCACGGTGAAGTTCGTTGCCGTGCTCGGCGCAATCGTCAGTGTTTTTGCGGTCGCCCGCATTGCGCTCGGCGTTGCCTGAGTCCAGGCACCAAGACAGGAATCCAGATTAGATGTCCGCTTACAAGATTACTGAACACAAGTACGACA
This sequence comes from Stenotrophomonas sp. PS02289, assembly GCF_029960115.1. Lineage (GTDB taxonomy): Bacteria > Pseudomonadota > Gammaproteobacteria > Xanthomonadales > Xanthomonadaceae > Stenotrophomonas. The sequence goes on along the minus strand of NZ_JASCOZ010000080.1, from coordinate 5,898 downwards.
TGGTCGTGGTCGGTGCCGGCGGTGCCGGTCTGCGCGCCACGTTCGGGCTTGCCGCCAAGGGCCTGCAGACGGTCTGCCTGACCAAGGTCTTCCCGACCCGTTCGCACACCGTGGCCGCGCAGGGCGGTATCTCCGCCGCGCTGGGCAACATGGGCGAAGACGACTGGCGTTACCACTTCTACGACACCATCAAGGGCTCGGACTGGCTGGGCGACCAGGACGCCATCGAGTACATGTGCCGTGAGGCCATTCCGGCCATCATCGAGCTCGAGCACTACGGCGTGCCGTTCAGCCGTACCGAAGAGGGCAAGATCTACCAGCGCCCGTTCGGTGGCATGACCACCAAGTACGGTGAAGGCCCGGCGGCGCAGCGTACCTGCGCGGCGGCTGACCGTACCGGCCACGCCATGCTGCACACGCTGTACCAGCAGTCGCTGAAGCACGATGCGCGCTTCATGATCGAATACTTCGCGCTGGACCTGATCTTCGACGAAGAGGGTGCCTGCCGCGGCGTGCTGGCGCTGGACATGGCTGATGGCTCGCTGCACCTGTTCCGCGCCCAGGGCGTGGTGCTGGCCACCGGCGGTTACGGCCGCGCCTACTTCAGCGCCACCTCGGCGCACACCTGCACCGGCGACGGTGGCGGTCTGGCCATGCGTGCCGGCATCGCCATGCAGGACATGGAGTTCGTGCAGTTCCACCCGACCGGCATCTACGGTGCCGGCTGCCTGATCACCGAGGGTGTCCGCGGTGAAGGTGGCATCCTGCGCAACAGCAACGGCGAGCGCTTCATGGAGCGCTATGCACCGCACTACAAGGACCTGGCATCGCGCGACGTCGTCGCCCGTTCCATGACCATCGAAATCCGCGAAGGCCGCGGCGTCGGCGAGCACAAGGATCACATCCTGCTCGACCTGACCCACCTGGGCCCGGGCGTGATCGACGAAAAGCTGCCGGGTATCGCCGAAAGCGCCCGCATCTTCGCTGGCGTCGACGTGCACAAGCAGCCGATTCCGGTCATTCCGACCGTGCACTACAACATGGGCGGCATTCCGACCAACTTCCACGGCGAAGTCGTGCGCAAGGTGGGCGAGAACAACGATGCCGTGGTGCCGGGCCTGTACGCGATCGGCGAAGCCGCCTGCGTCTCGGTGCACGGTGCCAACCGCCTGGGCTCGAACTCGCTGCTCGACCTGGTGGTGTTTGGCCGTGCGGTGGCCAACCGCTGCGCTGAAACCATCAAGCCGGGTGCGGCGCACAAGCCGCTGGCCTCCGACGCCTGCGACAAGGCGCTGGATCTGCTCGACAAGCTGCGTTACGCCAACGGTGACACCCCGACCTCGGTGATCCGCGACAACATGCAGCGCACCATGCAGGCCGATGCCGCCGTGTTCCGCACCAGCCAGACGCTGAAGGAAGGCTGCGAGAAGATGGCGACGGTGTTCGATTCGTTCCAGGACGTGAAGGTCAGCGACCGTTCGCTGGTCTGGAACTCCGACCTGATCGAAACCTACGAGCTGAACAACCTGCTGCTCAATGCAGTGGCGACGATCAACTCGGCCGAACAGCGCAAGGAAAGCCGCGGCGCGCATGCGCACGAGGACTTCCCGGACCGCGACGACGAGAACTGGCACAAGCACACGCTGGTGACTGTCGACGACAAGGGCAAGTGCAGCTTCGACTACCGTCCGGTGCACATGTACACGCTGACCGACGAGGTCGCCGTGGTGCCGCCGAAGCCGCGCGTGTACTGATCGCGATCCCGACTACCGAGCATCCGCGCCTTCGGGCGCGGGCCGCCTGAGCCAACGAGAACAGCCATGGCCGAGTTTTCCCTGCCAAAGAATTCCAAGATCACGAAGGGCAAGCACTTCCCCGCCAAGACCGGCGGCAAGAACCTGCGCACCTTCAAGGTCTACCGCTGGAGTCCCGACGACGACAGCAATCCGCGTACCGACACCTACGAGATCGATCTGGACGCCTGCGGTCCGATGGTTCTGGACGCGCTGATCAAGATCAAGAACGAGATCGACCCGACCCTGACCTTCCGTCGTTCGTGCCGTGAGGGCATCTGCGGTTCGTGCGCGATGAACATCGACGGCACCAACACGCTGGCCTGCACCCGCGCCATCGCCGACTGTGGCAAGGCGGAAGTGCCGATCTACCCGCTGCCGCACATGAGCGTGGTCAAGGACCTGGTGCCGGACCTGACCCACTTCTACGCGCAGTACGCCTCGATCAAGCCGTGGATCCGCACCCAGACCCCGGCTCCGCCGGACCGCGAGCGCCTGCAGTCGCCGGACGACCGCAAGAAGCTGGACGGCCTGTACGAGTGCATCCTGTGCGCCTGCTGCTCGACCAGCTGCCCGAGCTACTGGTGGAACGGCGAGCGTTACCTGGGCCCGGCGATCCTGCTGCAGGCCTACCGCTGGATCATCGACTCGCGCGATGAAGACACCGGTGCGCGCCTGGACGATCTGGAAGATCCGTTCAAGCTGTACCGCTGCCACACCATCATGAACTGCGCCCGGACCTGCCCGAAGGGCCTGAACCCGGCGCTGGCCATTGCCGAGATCAAGAAGCTGATGATGGCGCGCCGCGCCTGATCCACGCTTGGAATCGCAACACCCGGCAAAGCCACGCATCGCGTGGCTTTGCCATATCTGGAAACACGCGAAATGGACGAACAGACCCTCCTGAAAAAACTCCGCTGGCGCTGCCGCCGCGGCATGCGCGAACTGGACCAGCTGTTTGAGCGCTATCTCGACCGCGAATGGGGAACTGCGCCGACAGAAGAGCGCGAGGTTTTCCTGTTCCTGCTCGACTGCGAGGACGATAAGTTGTGGCGCTGGTTCATGGGATATGAGCAGTGCCCGCATGCCCACGCGATCCCGCTCATGGAAAAGATCCGCGCCCTGCCGGTTTGAGTGGCGTCCCTCGCGCTGGCAATGCGCCGCGCATGCAGTGATCGCACTGCTGATGCCGCTGGCGGTACTGGCCAGTGGTGTCCCGGCCCCGTACCGCTGGCCGGCCGCGCTGCTGGCGACCGCGCTGGCAGCAGGGCTAGGCTGGCGACAGACCCGCCAGCCCGCCTGCCGGATCGTCATCCTGCCCGGGGACGCCCTGGTGACCGTGGACGCGGTGCCCGTGGACGACCTGACCCTGCACGACCGTGGCTGGCTGCTGCAGCTGCAATGGCGCTGCCAGGGTCGCCGTCACGCCCGGCTGTTCTGGCCCGATACCCTGCCGCCCGAGGGGCGACGTGAACTGCGACTGGCCGTGCGTGCCTACTGCATTTCCCGTTCACGCCCGGCGGTGGCACCATAGCGTGAATTGTCCGGCGTACCTGCATGTTCAAACCCATTCCTGTAGCCATCGGCCTGCGTTACCTGCGGGCCAAACGCCGCAACGGCTTCATCTCCTTCATTTCGATGGCGTCCATCCTGGGCATCGCGCTCGGCGTGACCGTCCTGATCACGACGCTGGCGGTGATGAGCGGTTTCCAGAAGGAAATCCGTGACCGCCTGCTGCAGATGACCGCGCACACCACCGTCACCACCGACGGCGCGCCCATGACCGACTGGCAGCATGCGGTGGACGTGGCGCACAAAGATCCGCGCGTGTCCGGCGCGGCACCCTACATCGAGATCCAGGCCATGCTCAGCGGTCCGCGCGTGCAGGGAGCCATCGTGCAGGGCATCGACCCGGCGCTGGAGCCGGCCGTCTCGGTGATCAACCAGAAGGTCAAGAAGGGCAGCTACGACAGTCTCACCCCCGGCAGCTACAACCTGCTGGTCGGCAAGGAGCTGGCGTTGTGGCTGGGCGTGGACGTCGGCGATACCGTGCTGGTGACCCTGGCCGAAGTGCAGGGCACCCCGGTCGGTGCGATGCCGCGGCTCAAGCGCTTCACCGTCAGCGGCATCTTCGAAGCCGGTTACAACGAAATCGACCGCGGCGTGGCCTACGCCAACATGGATGACCTCGAACGCGTGCTGCGTATCGATGGCGTCACCGGTGTGCGCCTGAAGCTGCACGACATGGACAAGGCCTTCGACGTGGGCTACGACCTGGCGCGTGGACTGGGCGGTGCCTATCGGGTCAGTGACTGGACCCAGCAGAATGCGAACCTCTACCACTCGCTGCGCATGGAGAAGGTCGTGATGGGCATTCTGCTCTCGCTGATCATCGCCATGGGCGCGTTCAACCTGGTGTCCTCGCAGGTGATGCTGGTCACCGACAAGCAGGCCGACATCGCCATCCTGCGCACGCTGGGCCTGACCCCGGGCGGGGTGATGCAGGTGTTCATGGTGCAGGGCTCGCTGATCGGCATCTTCGGTACCGTGCTCGGCGTGCTGGGTGGCATCACTCTGACCCTCAACCTGGAGCGCATCCTGCAGGCGATCGAGTCGCTGTTCAACGTCAAGTTGCTGCCGGAAGACGTCTACTACATCACCGGCCTGCCCACCGACATGCAGACGCCGGACATCATCATCATCACCGTGGTTGCGCTGGCCATGAGCTTCCTCGCCACCCTGTACCCTGCGTGGCGCGCTGCCCGCACCCAGCCGGCCGAGGCCCTGCGTTATGAATGAGCCGATCAATCGCGGCGACGAAGTGATCCGTGCCCAGGATCTGGCCAAGACCTACGCCGAAGGCCGCATGCAGACCCCGGTGTTCAACGGCCTCAACCTGACCGTGACCGCCGGCGAAACCGTGGCCATCATCGGTGCGTCCGGTGCCGGCAAGAGCACGCTGCTGCACCTGCTGGGTGGGCTGGATACGCCCACGGCAGGCGAGGTGTTCGTGACCGGGCAGCAGATGTCCTCGCTGTCGGACGGGCAGCGTGGCCGCCTGCGCAACTCGGCGCTGGGGTTCGTCTACCAGTTCCATCACCTGCTGCCCGAGTTCACCGCGTTGGAAAACGTGATGATGCCGGTGCTGCTCAACGGTCGTGACGTGGGCGATGCCAAGGCGCGCGCCGAAGCCTTGCTGGAATCGGTCGGGCTGGCGCACCGCATGACCCACAAGCCGGGCGAGCTGTCCGGTGGTGAGCGGCAGCGCGCTGCCGTGGCCCGTGCGCTGGTCAATCGCCCGGCCTGCGTGCTGGGCGACGAACCGACCGGAAACCTGGACGACAAGACCGCCGCGACCGTGTTCGAGCTGATGCTGGAACTCAACCGCGCCCATCACACCAGCCTGGTGCTGGTCACCCACGACCGCAGCCTGGCCCGCCGCCTGGACCGCGTGCTGGAGCTGCGTGAGGGCCGGCTGCACGCACTGGCGCACAGCGAGGTCTGAGCTGGCGGCTGAATCACCGTCGGCCGCGTCACGCGGCTGGCGGTTTTCGGGCGCATCATCCGTCAAAGCGTGATAACGGAGATGTGCCATGAAGACCTTGATGGCCGTAGCGGCCCTGAGCCTGACCCTTGCCGCCTGTTCCACCACGGGACGGCTGAGTAGTGCGGAGAAGCTGGAGCTGTACCGCGCCCATGCCGGCGCGCCGCAGCAGGACCTGCAGTACTTCGGTTCGCTCAACGGCTGGACCGAGCTGGGCGACAGTGCGCTGGCGGTCTGGACCCGTCCCAGCGAAGCCTATCTGCTGGAACTGCGCGGTCCCTGCCAGGGCCTGAGTTACGCGCCCGCGATCGGGCTGACCAGCCAGATGGGCCGGGTTTCCGCGCGTTTCGACAAGGTGCTGGTCCGCGATACCACCGGAGGCCCGCGCGTGCCGTGCTTCATCCAGTCGATCCGCAAGCTGGACGTGCCGGCGCTGCGTGCCTCGGAGAAGGAGCGGCGCAAGGCCCAGACAGAAGAACGAGACGCCACCATGTAACCGTCCCGGGTTCACGGTAGCGCCGGCCGTTGGCCGGCCCATGCACATCCGGATGGGTTCATGAG
>NZ_JASCOZ010000007.1 GCF_029960115.1 Stenotrophomonas sp. PS02289 | reverse complement strand
GCGACCTGATGGGGCGCCACGGCGGAGCATCGAGATTACGTGCTACTGGGTGTTGCGCGGATCACTACCCTTCCGATAGGTGTAGGCGGTAACCACCCACTTTCCGCCTTCGCTGCTGGACGTATCGTCCCACTGGAACGACCAGGACTGCACCGTGCCGTCCAACAGCGTGTTCTCGACGCTGTACTTCTCACCCGGTGAACCCTTCTCAGGCAGCGCGGCGGACGGTGACGACCGCATGTCCGCCGCCCCAGCGAAACGCTGTACGCGCTCCACCTTCACGGTGCCTCGCTGAGCTATCGGCGCGAACTTGGGCGCGTGTGCGCCGACCCACGCAAGCACCGCCTGACCCTGAGCGTGCTCGGTGTCCCAGCTGTCCTGGGTCATCATGATGGCCGACGAAGGGCTTTCGGCCGCTGCAGCTCCCGTCGTCAATGCCAGGGCCAGCAGCATCAGAATTCCATGTTTCACGAACGTCACTCCTTTGATGGAACGCGATGGGAATTCATCGCGTCAACGCGAACGTATGCGGGATCAGTCGACACCTTGAATACAAGTAGTTGCATCCTTGAATGCTCGGCGAGCGCGTGCCCGAATGCAACGGATCCGCAGCCTATGTACCATTAACGGAGATTTCCCTATCCCGCAAGCGCCCAGGAGCGTCGAATGAACCCGCCAGTGCCTGTTCTAGTAGAGTGGGTCGTGGGGCCGGGTGGACGCATTCCCGCTCCCCCCAGGCATGTGACCATGGCAACTTTCGCGGGGTACGACGACACCGCAGGTGCCTGGAGCATCGTGCTTGAGTTTTCCGAAGTGCCCAGTACAGGGCCGACCCGCGCGACGGCGCGTTTCCTTGTCCCTGAGGGTCCGGTCGAGCGGCTTCAGCCGGGCGTCCAATTTGAGATGCGTGCGGGTTTCACGGTAACGGCGAGAGTCACAGTCATCTGAACGACGCCAGCGCCATGCCTCAGATCGTCCACTCCCGATCCGTCGTAAACATGATCGTCAGCCACCGATCCGGCGACTCCTCGCCCAGCGCCTCCCCGATCTCATCGCGCAGCCGGTCCCATTCGATCAACGCACGCGGCGGATCATTCTCCGGCACTACAAAGAACAGCTCGATCTGATCGCCGCGCCCGACCTTGGCCACATAGCTGCGGTGTTCAATGAAGCCGTGTTTGGCCACCACAGCACGCGCCACCTCATCCACGTGCGTCTGCAGGTCAACAGGGGTGATCAGCAGAATGTCCGACAGTGCGCGCCGCACCGTCCCCAGCGGAGCCAGCACCACGAAGGCGCAGACCACCAGCAGAATGGCCGGGTCGATGTAGGGCACTACCCAGGCCCACTGCGTCCCCGTCAGCAGCCAGCCGCCGCCGAACGCCAGCAGGTAGGCGCCGGACATCGCAGCGGCCACCATCCAGTTCTTCGCATCCAGCCCCACAAACTCCGAGCCGATGCGTCGGTTCGCTCGCCGCACGAAGATTGCCAAGGCGCTTTCGGCGATGATCGACAGCACCGCGAACACAATCGCGGGCCCCAGCGCGATATGCCGTCCACCGGACATCAGTGCATCCACCGCATTGACCGCCGCATACAGCGCCGCGCCGATCATCAGTGTGCCGCTGACGCCCAACACGATCGGCTCCAGATGCCAGAAACCCATGGTGAAGCGCTGGTTCAAGCGCGACTGCAATGCGTCCACGTTGGTCGAGAGGCTGATCAGTCGAACAACCAGCAGCGACAGCCAAGTCATCACCACATCGATCAGGCCATAGATGCCGTCGAAGATGATCAGCGACGAGTTGGCCAGCAGCCCGAAGGCGACGGCGGCAGCCGCCATCGCAAATGAGGCCGCAATCGACAGGCTCAGCACGCCCTGTTCGGTGGTGGGGTCGAAGCGGGAAGGACGGGTGCTGCGCATGGTGCCGGGCAGGGAGGAGGTCATCTCATTGTGCATGTTCCCCGTGACAGCCCATGAAAGATGCGCCTAAGTAGTTGATCTGAATGGTGGGTCAACCGTCCTCGGGAGGTCGCGTCATCTATTTGACGCCGATCCCGTACAATCGCCGCAGCACAGCCTTGGGGAAGGCTGCCGGCCGGATGCGGGGACTGTATCGACGGGCGGTAACGATCTGCTGTGCAGAATGGAGTTTCATCAACTGCCCGACGTCGCACTGGCGCGGCAATACGCAGGGAGAAGCGAAACATGCAACACGCGATGTTGAATACCTGGAATCCGTCCGTCAGCGCAGGCGCTCGCCGTTGCGCGGTGCTGGCGCTTTGCCTGGCTCTGGCGGCGTGCAAGCCGGCAGCCCCTGAATCTGCTGCGAGCTCAGAAGCTGCCGCCACACCGCCGGTCGCCGCCGAACCCGTCGCCACGGCACCCGCTGTTACCGCACCGGCTCCGGCCCCGGCCGACACCCCAGAAGCAGCCGCTCCCCAGGCACCGGCAGCGCCGGCCAACGATGCGGATGACGAAGACGACATGGGCCCTGGCCTCGACGATTCCTACACCACTGCGGACCTGCGGCACCAATACCAGGCGTGCATTAATGCCAGCGACGAAGTGATGCCCGAGATCCAGGCCTGCCAGCAGCAGGAGTTCGCCTACCAGCAGGGGCGGATGCGCGCCGCGCTGAACCGGATCGACGCCGGTCCGGACAGCTACTTCAAGGACGAGGTCATGAACTGGCAGGCCGAATACATGCGCCACACCGACACCAACTGCCGCGATGACCAGCAACAACGTCCGGTCGGCGAGTCGGAGTCCTGTTACATCAATCGCTACGCCAACCGGGCGCGCGCGCTGGAAGCGCTGGCCGATATGGTGAGTTCGAAGTAATTCCACCCGCAAAGGAATGTAGGAAATGGATCTTGTTACTCAGTCGAAACAGAAGATGGAAAGCTGGCACATCGGTCAGACATCGGAGCAACGGGAGTCTGGCGGCCGTGGGCCTGGCCATATCTCCACCGGAGTCGGCGATCACGGCGGCATTTCATACGGCACGTACCAGTACTCCACCAAGACCGGCGGCGTCGCCCGCTATCTGTCGGTCTCTCCTTACGGCAGCCAGTTCGAAGGCCTGGAGCCGGGCACGCCGGCTTTCAGCGAACGCTGGAAGGAGATCGCCGCTGCCGACCCGATCGCATTTGCCAAGGATCAGCACGATTTCGCCAAGATTCTGTACTACGACGTGCAGATGGAACGACTGCAGAAGGTGGGTATCGATCTGTCTGGCCGTGGCCCAGCGGTGCAGGATGCGCTGTGGAGCACCTCGGTTCAGTACACCGGCCTGACCCTGCAGGTGTTCCAGAAGGGACTCAGGAATGCATACGGCGACAACTACAATCTCGCCGACCTGACCGATGAGCAGATCGTGCGCGCGGCGCAGGATTACAAAATCGCCAACGTGGAGCTGAACTTCGAAAATTCACCCAGCCGATGGCCGGGAATTCTGAGCCGCGCGATTGCGGAGAAGGATGACTTGGTAGGCGTGGCTCGCCATCACGAGGTGAGCCAGAATCCGCAGGCATATGAAGGCAAAACCTACGAGCAGGCCTTCGGCGAACCCGAACCGAAGCAGTCGGCCGGGCGTGGTCGCGCAAATCCCATGGCCGATGGCGTACTGGTGCGGGGCGAGCGCGGCGACGAGATCGAAGCACTGCAGAACAAGCTGATCCAGGCCGGCTATACCGGCAAGGACGGACAGCCGCTGAAGGCTGACAAGCACTACGGTGAAAACACCGAGCACGCCGTGCGTGAGTTCCAGAAGGCCACCGGGCTCAAGGAGGACGGCAAGGCCGGCGGCGATACGCTGACGGCACTGGACAATGTGGTGCGCGAGCAGGGCAATGCGGGTCAGGCCGTGCCTGTGCCCCCGGTAGCTCCGGTTGAGCCGACGGTGCCTTCTCCGGCACCTGCCGCACCGGTCGCGCCAGTGGCACCCGTTACACCGGTGCAGGAACAGGCCGCTCCGGTTCGGGACCTTACCGCCGGTGAGCGCATCAAGGTGGTTGAACCGTTCGGTAGCGCCGACAATGAGCGGAATCGCACGATTCAGCATGGCATCTCGGGCGAAGATGCTTACCGTGAGTTGCAGATCCACCACCCCGGTCGCAATAGTGAGGCGGTGCGTACCGGCAACGCCAGGCTGGCGGACCGTGTATCCGAAATGGTCGAAGGCGAGCTGGAGACCACCCGTTGGGATGACGACCGGAACGGCATACCGCTGGTGCACAAGGACCTGATTCTCACCGATCAGAGCAATCGGCGTGAGGTGATGATCCCCAATCCGGTTGCAGGCTACGTGGAGATCAAAGAGAACCAGTGGAACTCCGTCCGCATCTACAGCCACCCGGCGGGCCACCCGGACCGCGAACTTGTCGGCCAGGTGCTGCACGGTGAACGCGGCAGCTCGCCGTACAAGAGCGGTGACTACGTCGAGTACGGCGCGCCGCTGATCAAGCAGTCCGACGCCGGTTCGCCGGGCGCGGTGCATGCGCACATCGAACTGGAGCCGGAGCAGTTCCGCAAGTACCTGGGCGACATGCTCAACGACCGCATCACCCTGGACAAGAACGCGCCGGTGCGCGATGCCATGTCCGACGGCGTGCTGACTAGAACCGAGCGCGGTGACGACGTCCAGGCAATGCAGGAGAAGTTGGCCGCCCTCGGTTACCAGGGCAAGGACGGCAAGCCGCTGTCCACCTCCGGCTACTTTGGTGACGACACCTTTGCCGCCGTGCAGAAGTTCCAGCGCGACCACGGCCTCAAGGATGACGGCAAGGCCGGCGACAAGACCCTGACCGCGCTCAAAGACGCGGTTGCCGAGAAGGCGCAGGCTCCGAAGGAGCCAAGCATGCGCGATGCATCGCATGCGGATAACGGGCGCTTCAACCAGGCCGTGGACAAGCTGCAGGGTCTGGAGCAGCAGCGCGCCCAGGGCGGTCTGCCGCCTCTGTACGCCGACAAGGAGCAGTTGGATCGCGTGGCCGGCCAGCTGGTCGCGTCCACCAAGGCGGCCGGTCTGCAGCAGATTGACGCCGTGCTCGCCCGTACCGACGGCACCGGTGTGATCGCCGTGCAGGGTACGGTCGGTGACGCGGCCTCTCGCCGTGTGCTGGTCGATCACAACCACGCGGCCACGCAGAGCGTCGAAGCCAGCACGCGTCAGGCCGACGCGCAGGGCCAGTCGCAGCAGCAGGAACAGAACCAGAGCCAGCAGCAGGAACAGAACCGCGCACGCGGCATGTAACTGGCAGGCTGCGCCTGCGCGGTATTGCGGAACTGAAATGGGAATGCCGGCCAGTGGCCGGCATTCCTCCGCATCCCGCGACCTGAGGTGCCGGCAGCTGACGCCTTACTCAACCGCCGCCAGCGCCTTGAATATCCAACAACTCACCGCTCTGGTCCCTTTCGGTCCCCGTACCCAACGAATCCGCAAAAACCGCGGACACCGCCGCACCGCCTTCCGCAGCAGATACACCGGCGGCAGCGCCACCCCAAGCTGCTCCGAGGCGGCATGCACCGCGACCAACCGGATCGCCAGCAGCTTCGGGTCGATCGAGTGGTTCTTGATCACTTCATGTTCCAGTCCCTTGTTCGCAGCGCTCCAGAAGCGCTCGATCATCTGATCCTGCGTCCATGTGTCTCGCATCTCTCAATCTCCCGTCGGCGTAACGGCGACAGGCCGCACCGGCTTGGATTCTCCAATCCAGCGATCCGCCTGGGAATTCCGAGTGACGTAATCAGCGCATCCGTGGCCCCCAAAGCCACCATTCACCCCAGCCAGGTAAACTATTGATTGCGCGGGTAAACCCCGCCCCCAATATTCCGCCTGCCCATGACCCTGCCTGCCTCCACCGCTGCGGACCGCTACGCCGCTTCCCTCCGCCTTTCCGTCGCCCCCATGATGGATTGGACGGACCGCCATTGCCGCGTGTTCCACCGGTTGCTGGCCCCGGGCGCGCGGCTGTACACGGAGATGGTCCACGCCAACGCCGTCATCCACGGCGACCGTGAGCGCCTGCTCGGCTATGACGGCAGCGAACACCCGCTGGCCCTGCAACTGGGTGGCAGCGATCCCGAGCTGCTGGCCCAGGCCGCCCGCATCGCCCAGGAGTGGGGCTACGACGAGGTCAATCTCAACTGCGGCTGCCCGTCCGACCGCGTCCAGGCCGGGCGCTTCGGTGCCTGCCTGATGCGCGAGCCCACCCTGGTGGCTGAATGCGTCGCGGCAATGGTCGCGGCGGTGGACATCCCGGTCACGGTGAAGTGCCGCCTGGGTGTCGATGACGACAACAGCTACGAAAACTTCGTGAATTTCGTTGATCAGTCCGCCAACGCCGGCAGTGCGATGTTCATCGTGCATGCCCGCAATGCGTGGCTGAAGGGCCTTTCGCCCAAGGAAAACCGCGAAGTGCCGCCGCTGCGCTACGAGTGGGCACACCAGCTCAAGGCCGACCGCCCGCAGCTGCCCATCGTGCTCAACGGCGGGCTGGCCACGGTCGAGGCCTGCCAGGCGCAGTTGCCGGCATTGGACGGCGTGATGCTCGGCCGTGCGGCCTATCACGACCCCTACGTGCTGCATCAGCTGGAGGCCGCCCAGACCGGTGCGCCGTTGCAGCCGCGCGAGGCCCTGCTGCGGGCCATGCGCCCCTACATCGAGGCCCAGCTGGAGCGCGGCCTGGCCCTCAAGCACATCACCCGCCACCTGCTGGGCCTGTTCCACGGCCAGCCCGGTGGGCGCGCGTTCCGCCAGGTGCTCAGCGAGGGCGCACATCGCCCGGGGGCCGACTGGAGCCTCATCGAGCAGGCGCTGGAGATCACCCGCGCCCAGGCTGAGCGGGTCGCCGCCTGACCTGAACGGCCGTGACCCCGGTCACGGCCGCTGCTTGATCCTTTTGGCGTTTTCCCGCTATGGTTCACTTAGATGAACGTAGCCACGGGGTACCCGGAAAAGTTCAGACCGGATTCACTGCGTAAAACCAAGAATTTGCAAAAGATTCGTAAAGTGCTCGCCGATGGCGGGTCCCGACCGATTCACAACTTTTGAACGTTTTGACGCCGTCCGCTAGGATCAAACCGATGTTCTTCGTGACCCGCCACCGCCGTCTTGCTGTCGCCGCCCTGCTGGCATCGGGTGCCGTCGCTGCTGTTGGCAGTGCCAGCGCCCAGATGCCCCCGCCGGACCCGGCCCGGGCCGAGGCCATGCGGGCCGCACGCAGCGCGCCGCAGGAACGGTCGTTGTCCGACGCGGTGCGTCGGGTCCAGCGCACCACCGGGGGTCACATCCTGGGGGCGGAACGGGTGCCGTTCGACGGGCGGGACATCAACCGCGTGAAGTACATGGATGACCGGGGTCGCGTCCGCTACATGGACGACCCGGCGCAGCCACGTTCACAGCCCCGCACGCCCCGGTCGGATATGTCATCACTACGCGGCGATAACCCCTGAACAGGGATAGTTGGCCGTCAACAACGAAATCCACTGGCCCCAGGCCACACCCAGGACACTAGGGAGAGTTCATGCGTATCCTTCTGGTCGAAGACGAAGCCCCGCTGCGGGAAACACTGGCAGCCCGGCTCAAGCGCGAAGGCTTTGCCGTCGATGCTGCGCAGGACGGTGAGGAAGGTCTGTACATGGGCCGCGAAGTGCCGTTCGACGTCGGCATCATCGATCTGGGCCTGCCCAAGATGTCGGGCATGGAACTGATCAAGGCGCTGCGCGACGAGGGCAAGAAGTTCCCGGTGCTGATCCTTACCGCCCGTTCCAGCTGGCAGGACAAGGTCGAAGGCCTCAAGCAGGGTGCCGACGACTACCTGGTCAAGCCGTTCCATGTTGAAGAACTCCTCGCCCGCGTCAACGCGCTGCTGCGTCGTGCCGCTGGCTGGAGCAAGCCGACGCTGGAATGCGGCCCGGTTGCCCTCGATCTCGCCGCGCAGACGGTCAGCGTCAATGGCAGCAACGTGGACCTCACCAGCTACGAGTACAAGGTGCTGGAATACCTGATGATGCATGCCGGTGAACTGGTCTCCAAGGCCGACCTCACCGAACACATCTATCAGCAGGATTTCGACCGCGACTCGAACGTGCTGGAAGTGTTCATTGGTCGCCTGCGCAAGAAGCTGGACGCCGACGGTGAGCTCAAGCCGATTGAAACCGTGCGTGGCCGGGGCTATCGCTTCGCGATTCCGCGCAACCACGAGGGCTGAGTTTCAGCGTTGGCGATTGAATGATGTCAGGCCGTCTGTGGTTCTTTAAACGCTGGCGGCCGCGCTCACTGCAGGCACGCCAGTTGCTGGCGGCCAGCGTGAGCCTGCTGGCCTTCCTGGCCATCGCCGGCTACGCGCTGGATGCCGCCTTCGCCGATACCGCTCGCGCCAATCTGCGCGAGCGGTTGAAGAACTACGCCACTGCGTACGCGGCGGGGATCGACTTCACCCGCGACCGCTCGCTCTACATCCGCGAACAGCCACCGGATCCGCGTTTCGACGTGCCGGGCAGCGGTCTGTACCTGCAGGTGGTGATGCCGGACGGCAAGGGCAACTCCATGTCGGCCGAAGGCCCGATGCTGCCGACCGTGGGTGGTGGCCTGCTCGCACCGCGCCAGGAAGTCTTTGAAGGGCCGCTGCCGATGATCCAGATCGATGGCAGCGAAGGCTCGGTGTACCGCTACGGCCTGGGCCTGGTGTGGGACGCTGACGCGGATCCCGCCACCGAATTCCCCTACACCATCTATGTGATGGAAGACTCGCGCGCGCTGGGCGCGCAGCTGCGCGTGTTCCGTGGCCGGGTCTGGTTCTGGATGGGCGGTGCCGGGTTGATCCTGCTGCTGCTGCAGACCGTCATTCTGCAGTGGAGCCTGCGCCCGATGCGGCGCGTGATCACCGAGCTGACCAAGGTCCAGCGCGGCGAAACCGAGCGCATGAGCGAACGCCATCCGCGCGAACTTGAACCGCTCACCGACAGCATCAATGCGCTGATCGAAAGCGAACGCGAAAACCTCGAGCGCCAGCGCAACACCCTGGCGGACCTCGCGCACAGTCTGAAAACGCCGTTGGCGGTGCTGCGCACGCAGCTGGACAGTGGCGCGCAGGACCAGGACCTGCGGGACGAATTCGATGTGCAGCTGCGCCGCATGAACAACCTGGTGTCGTACCAGCTGGCGCGCGCGGCATCATCGGGCCACAAGCTGTTCTCCGCGCCGCTGCCGATCGAATCCAACGCCGAAGAGATCGTGCGCGGGCTGGAAAAGGTCTACGCCAGCAAGGGTGTGCTGTGCGAATTCGACATCGACGAGGCCGCGCGCTTCCACGGTGAGCCCGGCGACCTGCAGGAACTGCTGGGTAACCTGCTGGAGAATGCGTTCAAGTGGGCGAACCGCCGTGTACTGCTGACCGCCAAGCCGCTGACTGCGCCCGGTGTACGACGCGCCGGCCTGTTGCTGTCGGTGGACGATGATGGCCCGGGCATCGCCCCGGACGACATCGCCAAGGTGCTGCAGCGCGGTGTGCGTGGCGACGAGCGCGTGCAGGGCCACGGCATTGGGTTGTCGATCGTGCAGGACCTGATCAAGGACTACCGCGGCGAATTGCAGGTGAAGCGTTCGCCCGAACTGGGTGGTGCGCGGTTTGAAGTGAAGCTGCCGCCGGGACCGTAAAGCGTGCCAACCAGGGGTTGGCACCTACCGGGTCAGCCGGGAAGCGCCGGCGGCTCGCCATAGAACCGCCGCAGATGTGCGGCCACGGCCGGCATCTCCTGTTCCAGCAGATCCGGCGCGGAGAAGTGGTACTCCGTCGCCACCGCGAAAAACTCATCCGGTGCTTCGGCCCCATACGGGTCGATCACGGTCTCGGTGCCGGCATCCACCTGCGCACACAGGGCATCAAACGCCGCCTGGAAATCCGCCGCCCATGCCTGCTGCCAGTCGCGCGGCAGCGGCGGCGTGCCGTCCAGCACGCCGTCCAGCATGTCGATCCGATGCGCCATTTCATGCACCACCACGCAGGCTCCTTCGTGCGGGTGCGCCAGCTCGGCCTGCACGTCGTGCCAGGACAACAGCAGGGGGCCGGTATGCGAAACCTGACCGATCGCATCTTCTTCCCACTCGTGCGCCACGCCGTCCTCGTCGACCTCGCTCTGCGGCACCACGAAGCCTTCTGGATAGACCAGCACTTGCGACCATCCCTGCAGGCCTGCCTCGCCCAGCTTCACCAGGGGCAGGCAGCACAACGCTGCAATCAACACCGCGTCGCGCTCCTGCAGCAGCAGTCCGCCCACGGGGGTGATGGTCTTCTCGTGCAGGAAGGTCGTACTCAGCTCGCGCAGGCGGGTGCGCTCTGTCTCTGGCAGGCCGCGCAACCACGCGGTGCGTTGGCAGGTGTGCTGCCAGTCTTCATCCGGAATGGGGCGCGGACCGGGCCGCAGCCACTGCAGCAACGACTGGATCAGCGGAACATGCCCGGCAGGAAGCTGTGCCACTTCGGCGCGCGCAGGCGCGGCAGCACGTCATCGTCGCCACCGCCGCCGGTGCTGCCGGTCGGGGAGACGCTGGGTTTGTTGCTGGACGGCGCGCTGTTGGCCGGCGGGTTGGCCGGGGCCGTACGCTCAGCTTCGGCGGAGGAATACGCACAGCCACCCCGGCCCGGCTGGGTCAGCGCATCGGAAGCGTGCGCGGCCATCGGGGCCGTCAGCAGAAGCAGGCAATGGGCGAACAGGCGCATCGTCGACATCCGGCGGGGGCGGGGTAATTTTCGATTCTAGCCCGATTCCGGTCCCGTTTTGGAACCCCTGGGCGGGCGCGGCCTGGCGCTTTCCCGCATAATTTTCCCGATGACCCGATGGACACTGCCGTGGACGACCGCCAACTGCTGGCCAAACTGAGCGCCGGGCGCTTGTCAGGCGACGCGCTGGCGCGCGAACTTGGCCAGACCCGTGCTGCCATTTGGAAGCGAATTCAAGGACTTAGGGCGGCTGGCATCGAAATCGACGGCCGCGCCGGCGATGGCTACCAGCTGCAGCAGCCGCTCGAGCTGCTGGACGCGGCCGCCATCCGCGCCGCACTGCCGTCGGCGCTGGGGCCGCTGCTGGACGACCTGCAGGTGGCTTGGAATGTCGGTTCGACCAATACTGAATTGCTGCGGTGCAGCGCACCGCAGCGCGGTTCGGCCGTGCTGCTGGCCGAGCGCCAGACCAGCGGGCGGGGCCGCCGTGGCCGTGAATGGGCCTCGCCTTTGGCCGCTCACATTTACCTGTCGGTGCTGCGTGGCTTTGCCGGCGGCCTGTCACGTCTGGGCGGACTGAGCCTGGTCGCCGGCGTCGCCGTGGCCGAGGCGCTCAAGGCGCAGGGTGTCGATGAGGTCGCCCTGAAATGGCCCAACGACATCGTGGTCAACGGGCACAAGCTGGGCGGCCTGCTGGTCGAGGGCGGTGGCGAGTTCGCCGGCCCGGCGCGGGCGGTGATCGGCCTGGGCATCAACGTGCGCATGCCAGCGGCGTTCGCCGCGCAGATCACCCAGCCATGGACCGATCTCTCCACGCTGCTGGGCAGCGAGGTCAGCCGCAACGCCGTCGTCACCCAGTTGCTGGCACATCTGCTGCCGGCGCTGGAGCTGTTCGAGCAGGACGGGCTGGCCCCGTTCCTGGTGCGCTATGCCGCGCTCGACAGCCTGGCCGGGCGCACGGTGCGGGTGGAGGACGGTGGCACCTGGCAGGAAGGGCAGGCGCTGGGCCTGGCCGAGGACGGTGCGCTGCGCGTGTGCATTGATGGCGTGGAGCGGGTGTTCCATGCCGGGGAAGTCAGCGTGAGGGCGCAATGAGCGACTGGTTGTTCGACCTGGGGAATTCCCGTTTCAAGTTCGCGCCGCTGCAGGGAGTGCGCGCTGGTGACGTGCAGGCGTGGCCGCACGGGGCCGAAGCGATGCCCGCGCAGGAGATCGAAAACCTGCCTTCCGGCGACACTGCCTTCGTCGCCAGCGTGGCCGCCAAGGCGCTGACTGCCAGCATGCTGGACGTGCTGGGGCAGCGCTTCCGCCAGGTGCGGGTCGCCCACACCGAAGCCGAGTTTGCCGGCCTGCGCATCGCCTATGCCGACCCGTCCAGGTTCGGCGTGGACCGCTACCTGGCCCTGCTGGCCGTGGTGGATCGCCGCGAACCGGTGGTGGTCGCAGGCGTGGGTACTGCGCTCACCATCGACCTGCTCGACGCGCACGGCCAGCACCACGGCGGGCGCATTGCGGCCTCGCCGACCACCATGCGCGAAGCCCTGCAGGCGCGCGCGGTCCAACTGCCGGCCAGCGGTGGGCAGTACAGCGAATTCGCCAATGACACCGCCGACGCGCTGGCATCCGGTTGCGATGGCGCGGCCATCGCCCTGATCGAGCGCAGCCGCGAGCGTGCCGCCGAGGTGCTTGGCACCCGGCCGATGCTGCTGATTCACGGCGGCGGCGCTCCGGCGCTGATGCCACTGCTGCCCGATGCGCAGTTCCATCCCGCGCTGGTGCTGGATGGCCTCGCGCGCTGGGCCGTGCATCAGCCACCGGCGGCACGGTAGGATCGGGCGCATGCTGACCCGTGCCCTGATCGTTGTTCTTGCCATTCTCAATGTGGGCGTCGCGCTGTGGTGGATGCTGCGCGGCGAACCGGTACCTGCCCCGGTGGAAGCGCCGGCCGGCGTGGCCCGCCTGCAGTTCCTCGATACCCCGGCGACACCGGCGGCCGCGCCCGTTGCTGCCGCACCCGAGGCGGCCTCGACTGCGCCACTGACCGACGCCACGGCAACTCCGCCGGCATCGCCCGCGGCTCCCACCGCCGCACCCGCTGCACCGCCGGCAGCGGCTTCGGTCGCGCCCACGCCCGCCGCGCCGGTCGCTGCGGCACCCGCGCCCACCCCTCCCGCACCTGCACCTGCACCCGCGCAATGCCTCAGCCTCGGCCCATTTGCTGATCGCGACACCGCCATCGCCGCCCAGGGCAAAGCAGGCAACCTGCTGCAGCGCTCACGCCTGCGCGAGGTGCCCAATGCCGGGGCCAGCACCTACCGGGTGATGATGCCGGCCTCAGCCAGCCGCGAGGACGCCCAGGCCCTGGTCAAGCGGATTGCCGCCGCCGGCATCAGCGACTACTACATCCTTGGCCAGGGCGAAGACGCCAACGCGATCGCGCTGGGCCAGTACCGCAACCGCGAAGGGGCAGAACGGCGCATGGCCGCGCTCAGCGCCGCCGGATTCAACGCCCGGCTGGTCGCCAGCGGCGGCGACGGCAGCGCCCAGTGGTGGGTGGATGCGACATTGGCGGACGCCGCCAGCCCCAATGCAGCCCGTCAGCGCAGTGGGGCCGCGCAACAGCGCTCGCTGGAATGCGCCCGCCTGCGTTAGAATCGCCATCCGCGCCGGCAACCGGCGCGCGTCATGCCTGTGCCGGCATAGCTCAGTTGGTAGAGCAACCGCCTTGTAAGCGGTAGGTCCCCAGTTCGAATCCGGGTGTCGGCACCACTCTCTGAAGCGCGGCGGCCCTCTCGCGGCTCCGTCGCTATCTCCTGCGGGGCAGGGCCAAGTCCTTCAGAAACAGAGTCAATCGCTCATCAATGCAGTTATTGGCAAGATCAAAGCGCAGGTAGCAGGCGCTGATACCGAGCCCTTCTTCTCGTTCCACACCGAACCGCCAGCCAACCTCCAGGCCAATGTTCACTCCAGAGGCTGAACGGACTGCCTTCAGAAAGTCCGCCTCACTCTCGAAAGATACCCACAACGAATTGTTGGATGGACGCATCTTATACTCGATGACGCTTGGTAGTTCGGCCTTGAACGCGCGCTCAATATGTTCAAGAAACACGTCACTCATAGGATTTCCTCGATTAAGACTCGGGATCAGCAGAATCATATGGGCGTGCTGCGAGCCGACCGCCGACATGGCAATGGACCGGCGCGTACTCATTGACGTCAGTGAGTGATTAGTTCGTCTCGGCGTACCTATACGAAAGCAACGACTTCACCAGGAACGTCACCTGGGTCGCCGAGCGCGCATCCACGCGCATCACCGGCAAGCGATGCCCGGCCTCAAACAGCGCGTTGCGGAACTCCGGAATCAGCAGCGCGGGGTACTCATCCGAGCGGGTCACACCCACGGCCAGGCTCGCCTCTGGCGCAATGCGCGAGAACTCCTGCAGCAGCTCCACCGTGGATTCCACCGCTTCCGGGTGACCGGCGCTGACCAGCACGATCACCCCGAGCGCGCCTTCGCACACCATCGGCCACATGAAATCCAGGTAGCGCTGACCGGGTACGCCGTACACGTGCAGCAGTTCACCGTCGTCCAGTTCGATCGAGCTGTAATCCAGCGCGACGGTGGTTTCCACCTTTTCGCCGACGGTGTCGCCGCTGAGCGGCATTTCCGTGCTGACCGGCTCGATGTCGGAGATGGCGCGCACGGCGGTGGTCTTGCCGGCTCCCATGCTGCCGACGAACACCAGCTTGTTGGCGGGCAGGGTCATCACTGGCCTCCCTGGAACAGCGTCAGGCCGAAGCGGCGCGCCACCCACGAGAAGAAACGTGAGTCGCTGGCGTCTTTACGGCGGGTGGGGCTGGGCACGGCGGCTTCCTGATTCAGAGCGAGGCCACTGGCAACAGCAGCACAGAAGAGGGATTCCACCGTGTTAGGCGGCAGATGGCAAGCCGTCGCCAGTGCGGCCGGCTGCCAGGGGCGGGCGTGCAGGCAGGCGATGGCCAGCAGCCAGTTGGCTGGCACGTCATCGGCATGCAGGTCGGGCCAGTGCCGCAGCTTGAGCGTCGGCTGCGAATCCAGGGCCGGCAGCAGCTCGGGACGGTAGCGCGCCAGGGCGAAGTACAGCGCCTCGAACGAATGGCGCTGCGGCAGGCGATAGGTGTACTGGTGCTGGAACGTGGCCGCGTCGATCACTTCCGACGACCACGTGCTGTCATCCAGTTGCGCCACCAGCTCGGCCAGGGTCAGCGAGGCCGGCAGTGCGATGCTGCGCGTGCGGGTATCGACCAGTGCGCTGATGCCGCCACGCTGCAGCAGGTGCAGATCCGCGCCAGCGCGCATCTGGGCCAGGCGCAGCAGCTTCGGAACGCCCGGCGCAGGGCGCTCTGCTACCGCGGCGGGCGCGGTCAGCAGCAGGCTGGAGAGTTGCTCGTTGATGTCACGCACAGTGGCCCCGTGCGGCAGCCGGCCGGGCGCGGCGTCGGCGTAGCGACGCGCGATCGACAGCATCGGCACGTTGGAGGCGTTGGCTTCACTGAGCGTGCGTGCGGCGTCGGCATGGTCCAGGCCGATCACCAGGAGGTCGGCTTCGCCGCTCCAGGGGATCAACTGCACGTCCATGCGCTCGGCGAGCAGCATTGAACAGGCCAGCTTCAACCGGGTCTGGTGCAGCACGTCCAGGCCCGCGGCGGCCACGCGGAAACTACGAAGAGGGGTATTCATCGGGACAGGTCGCAGGGCGGGCGCGCGACACCCGCTGGCGGGTGCCACGCACGCGCAGCCTCACGCGATCAGCTGAAGTCCAGGGTCTTTTCCATGGCCTTCAGTTCGTGGCGCGACATCGCCAGATTGGCCTTGCTGCGATCCATGATCACGTACAGGAACAGCATCGGATTGCTTTCCAGCGGGCGGATCAGGTGGTACTGCGTGTCCAGCGTGATCAGGATGTCTTCGATCGAATCGGACAGACCCAGCGACGTCGCCACGCGGCGCTTGGCACGCACGACTTCCGTGTTGCCGGCTGCTGCCAGTTCCAGGTTGATGTTGCCACCGCCAGCCATGGCCAGGGCCATGCCGCTGTCACCGTCAACGAGGGCCGCACCAACGAAACCGGCGAGGGAGTTCAGCTTTTCAAGCGAATGATTCGGCATACGACAAATCCTTTTTGCTCAGACACAGGGGGCAGCAGGCAGATGCCTGCCGGTAGGACACAGTAAACGGAAATGATCAGCCCGCGCGTGACGGCAGCAGGGCGTGCAGGCGTCCGGCGCATTCGCGCGCGTGGAACAGCAGCACCGCCATGTTGACGTCGTGGCTGGCAACCGCAGTGAGAGTCAGCGGCTTGTCGGCGCTGATGCGGATGAGCACCACGTTGCCGAGCTTGGTGCAGATGGTGGCGTAGTCGGCTTCGCTCAGTGCCAGCTCGCGCGAAACGGTTTCGCCCAGCGTGAGGAAGGAGTTGGCCATCGCGGCCAGGCGCCGGCCGTCCACGCCGAGTGCCGAATCTTCGGCGACGGCACGACCGTCAGCGGTGGACAGCATGAGCAGGGTCAGCCCCGACTCGCGTTCGCGGGCCTGGCGGAAGGCATCTTCAATGGCGGCGGCGTCATACAGCTGGCGCGCCGGCTGGCTTTCGCCACTGGCGTTGCGGACGATCTGATGAATGTTGCTGCGCTGCACGTACTGCCCCCTAAACACGACGAACGACAGACCAACCCGTTGCGGGTTAGTCAATCAGGACTGCGAATAAGCGCGAAATGTATCACGCAGAGGGTGTCATCTTGGCTAATGAAAGGTAAATCACACTTCCTCTCACATGCATGTCAAACCGTTGACACACAAGGCTTTCACGCTGCGTCGCGGCTCGACGGCGTGGCGCAGGCCGTGCTGCGCATGGGCCATGCGCATGCGTTGGGTGCTGCAACGCCGCGAGTGTGAAAAGCATCACATCACTAGACTGAGGGGACCCATTTCACGTGTTCGGAGTCAGCATGAGCAAGCGTCTTCCCCCGGTGTCCCTGATTGGCGTACCCACCGACGTGGGGGCCGGTCATCGCGGCGCGGGGCTGGGGCCGGAAGCCCTGCGGATCGCAGGCTTGGCCCAGGCGCTGGAAGCGCGCGGCGTGAACGTGCGCGACTGCGGAAACCTGGACGGCCCGCGCAACCCGTGGACCGCCCCGGAGCAGGGCTATCGTCATCTGGATGAGGTGGTGGCCTGGAACCGCGCGCTGATGGACGCCACCTACGCCGAACTGCAGGACGGGCGGGTGCCGATCATGCTCGGCGGCGACCACTGCCTGGGCATTGGCTCGATCACCGCCGTGGCGCGCTGGTGCCGTGAGCAGGGGCGCAATCTGCGCGTGCTGTGGCTGGACGCGCATTCCGACTTCAACACCAGTGAGGTGACCCCTTCCGGCAATGTGCACGGCATGCCGGTAGCCTGCCTGTGCGGGCTGGGTCCGGAGGCGCTCACCCACCTGGGGGGCAGCGCGCCGGCGATCTCGCCGCAGCAGGTCCATCAGATCGGCATCCGCTCGGTCGATCCGGACGAGAAGCGCCTGATCAAGCAGCACAAGGTCGATGTGTACGACATGCGTTACATCGACGAGGTAGGCATGAAGCGCACGGTGGAAGCGGCGTTGGCCGGGATGGATGCCAACACGCATCTGCACGTCAGCTTCGATGTCGATTTCCTCGACCCGAGCATCGCCCCGGGTGTGGGTACCACGGTGATGGGCGGGGTGAACTACCGCGAAGCCCAGCTGGTGATGGAGATGATTGCCGACACCGGCCAGATGGGCTCGCTGGATATCGTCGAACTCAACCCGTTGCTGGACACCCGCAACATCACCGCGGAGGTCGCGGTGGACCTGGTGGAAAGTCTGTTCGGCAAGTCCACGCTGATGCGCGACTGAGTGCTTCCGGCGTACTTCCCTGCGGCCGGCTGAACAAGCCCGGTCGCGTGTTCACATCGATTGCACGCGTCAACGGCGAGATTGCACCCACGCGGCGGCGCTGCCGGAAACGGCGGCGAGGTCACCGCGATCAGGAAGACGGGCCGGTGCTCGTCTTACAGGTGGGACCCGATTTGCGGTGCCGATTTTGAACCTTGAGGAGAAGCCCATGAAGCGTGTTATTGCACTGATGCTGTTGTCGATGTTCTCGGTTGCCATGCTGTCTGGCTGCAACACCGTTGCCGGTGCCGGCAAGGATGTGCAGAAGGCCGGCGAAAAGGTCGAAGACGCCGCCAAGGGCAATTGATGACCGTGCTGGCTGTGGCCAGCAGGCATCGGAAAAAAGCCGGGGAAACCCGGCTTTTTTCATGTGCGCTGCACACCGCTGTCTGCCCGTTCAACGACGTGAGTATCGCTTTCATTCACGCTTGACCGTCGGCCAACACGCGATTGCGCACTCTGCACCTGCGGCGACATTGCCGTTCCAACAGGATGCCAACCCATGAACAAAGACATCATTTCCGGCAAGTGGACGCAGCTGAAGGGCAAGGCGCAGGCCAAGTGGGGCGACCTGACCGACGACGACTTCAAGGTGGCTGAGGGCAACGCCGAGTACCTGGCGGGCCGTCTGCAGGAACGTTATGGCTGGGCGCGCGATCGTGCTGAAACCGAAGTGCGCGACTTCGAAAAAGCCATGCGTAAGGACTACCCCGATTTCCATTGATTCCAGCCGCTGGCAGGGAAGATCGGGCCGCATTGCGGCCCGTTTTTCTGTTCTGCACCCTGGATTCAACGACCCCGGTACGGCGGCGGGTCCGGCACGAACTGACCCGGAAAGGCCTGCGGCTCGCCCGCAATCGGTCGCGGACGGGCGATGATGCCGCGCGCGATCAGGTTGCGCTCGCTGTCGTAGCGCACGGCCACCTGCTTCACCGGAATGCGGCTGGCCCGGCGGAACTCGGTGCTGCCCACATACGAAGACTCGCGTGCGCCATGCCCCGTACCCAGCGCAGGGGCCGGCGAAGATGCAGCGCGGGCGGCAGAGCCGGTAACCTCCACGGAAGACAGCGACCGGTCGGCGGACTCGGCGGCCTGGGACCGCTCGCGCGCCATCGGTGCCGCAGGCGCGACCGGCGGACGGAACTGCGGCACTTCGTTGAACACGGCCATGCCGATCACGCCGATGTTGTCCGGGCGGCCGGTGCGGCTGGCGTAGCTGCGGCCCGGGTCTGTGAACACGAACTGCGCCACATCGTGCTGCGACTTGCGCCAGCCGGTGATGTCCGCGCGCTGCCAGGGTTCCAGCACATAGCCGGTCTGGTCCGGGGCGGCCACCTGCCCACTGATGACGTTCAATCCGTCCACCGACAACACCACCAGCACCCGCTCGGGGCTGCGGTTGTACAGGCGCAGGCTGTAGGGATGGCCGTTCTGGCCGGCCACCCAGCGCTGGCCGCGCTGGCTGTAATACGGCAGCTCGCTGCCCTGGTCGCGGTCAACGATGCTCAGTTCCACCGGTGAGCGTTGGCCCGGGTCTGGCGGGTAGGGTTTGAACCCGGTCAGGGCCAGCACGGCAAGCAGGGGCAGGGTCAGGCGTCTCATGGCAGCGCATCCGCTGGGAAGGTATCGGGTTGAACGTGTCAGCCGGGCCAACGGGGTTGCGCCGGGGCAAGGTAAACTGGGGGCGTTTACCTGTCCGACATGATTTCCCCCATGACCACCCGCGTTCTTACCGGCATCACCCCCTCCGGCACGCCCCACCTGGGCAACTATGTCGGTGCCATCCGCCCGGCCATTGCCGCCAGCCAGGCCTCGGAGATCGAGAGCTTCTTCTTCCTGGCCGACCTGCACAGCCTGATCAAGGCGCAGGAGCCCGAGCGCACGCAGCGCTCCACCCTGGAGATCGCGGCCAGCTGGCTGGCTTGCGGCCTGGACCCGGACAAGGTGTGGTTCTACCGGCAGAGCGACATTCCGGAAACCACCGAGCTGATGTGGTTCCTGACCGTCATCGCCAGCAAGGGCATCCTCAACCGCGCCCATGCCTACAAGGCGGCGGTAGACAAGAACCGCGAGGAGCAGCTGGATGAAGACGCCGGCATCAGCGCCGGTCTGTTCATGTACCCGGTGCTGATGGCCGCCGACATCCTGATCTTCAAGGCCAACCGCGTCCCGGTCGGCCGCGACCAGATCCAGCACATCGAAATGGCGCGCGATTTCGCCCAGCGCTTCAACCATGTGTACGGCCAGGAGTACTTCCCGCTGCCGGACGTGGTGATCGACGAGCAGGTGGCCACCCTGGCCGGCCTGGACGGTCGCAAGATGAGCAAGAGCTACCACAACACCATTCCGCTGTTCGCCCCGCGCGCGGAGCTGAAGAAGCTGGTGTTCTCGATCCTCACCGACTCGCGTGCGCCGGGCGAGCCCAAGAGCACCGAAGGCTCGGCGCTGTTCCAGATGTACCAGGCCTTCGCCAGCCCGGAGCAGACCGCCGCGTTTGCCCAGGCCTTTGCCGACGGCATCAGCTGGGGCGACGCCAAGCAGCAGCTGTTCGATCGCATCGATGAAGAACTCACCCCGCTGCGCGAGCGTTATGACGCGCTGATGGCCGAGCCGGAGAAAATCGAGGCGCTGCTGCGTCGTCGCGGCCAGCAGCTGCGCGAGCAGTACGCCATTCCGCTGCTGAAGGAACTGCGCCATGCGGTGGGTCTGCGCGATCTGTCCACCGCGCGCGAGGCCATCGCCGACGATACGCAGGAACTGCGCGCTGCACCGCCGCTGTTCAAGCAGTACCGCGAGAAGGACGGTCGTTTCTACTTCAAGCTGCAGGCCAGCGACGGCACCTTGCTGATCCAGAGCGAAGGCTTCGATTCGCCGCGCGATGCCGGCCAGCTGATCGCCGTGCTCAAGCAGGCCGAGCAGGGCGACCAGCTGCAGAGCGAACTGTTCAAGCTGGAAGCCGAAGTCGACCAGGTCCTGGCTGCGCTGGCCGTCCTTCGCGACGCCTGAGGCGTACCGACCATGGCATCATCCGGTCATCCCCAACAGGATGACCGCAATGCCCTGGCTGTCTCTGTTGCTGTTCCTGCCCTGGTTCACCCTGCTGGGTGCCCTGTTCTGGTGGTTCCCGCGCGAACCCCGTACCACCGCGCGCCGCGCCTTCGACACCCTCACCCTGCTGCTGGCCTTCGCCCTCAGCGCCGTCGCCATGCTCTGGGGCCACCATATCGGCGTGGTCCAGGGTGACGCCGGCCCTATCTGGCGGCAGGTGCTCGCCGTGCTCTACGCCTACGGAGCCTTCCTGGCGGTGCTGGTGCTGGCAGTACTGCTGCGCGGCAGCTGGCTGGCGCGACGTGCGACCAAAGCAGAATCGAAGGCACCCGCCGGTTCGGCGTAGATTGTGCAGTATCGATCCACGGGCGACGCCCACCGATTCACTGCCAGGGAGGCACAGATGCCTATCGACCCCAGCATTCATACCATCGACACCGCGTTCCAGCGCGATGACTTCGGTGCCGCCTATCTGATCACCGAAGCCGGCCGCGCCGCCTTCATCGACTGCGGCACCGGGCTCTCGGTGCCGGCCATGCTGGCTGCACTGGCGCGGGCGGGCTTCACCCCCGAGCAGGTCGATTGGCTGATCGTCACCCACGTCCACCTGGACCACGCCGGTGGCGCGGGCCTGCTCATGCAGCAGCTGCCCAACGCGCAGTTGGTGGTGCACCCGCGCGGCGCGCCACACATGATCGATCCGGCACGACTGATTGCCGGAGCCACCGAAGTCTACGGGGCCGAGGAGATCGCCCGCAGCTATGGTCCGATCCTGCCGGTGCCGGCCGAGCGCGTGGTGATTGCCGAAGACGGCTACCACGTGGACCTGGCCGGCCGTCAGTTGCTGTGCATCGACACGCCCGGTCACGCCCGTCATCACCTGTGCGTGTGGGACGAGCGCAGCCGCAGCGCGTTCACTGGCGATACCTTTGGACTGTCCTACCGCGAACTGGACAGCGACCAGGGTGCATTCGTGGTGCCGACGTCCTCACCGGTGCAGTTCGACCCGGAGCCGCTCAAGCATTCCATCGGTCGCCTGCTGGCACTGCAGCCGCAGTCGGTCTATCTCACGCACTTCGGGCGCGTAGGGGATATTCCCAAGCTGGGCGCGGACCTGATCGAGCAGATCGATGCGATGGTCGAGATTGGCCGCCAGTGCGATGGACGTGCGGACCGCCATCGTTGTCTGGTCGCGGCATTGACCGAGTTGTATGTGGAGCGCGCAATGGCGCACGGCTGCCGGCTGGATGAGGCGGCCGTGGTGCGGGTGCTGGCGATGGATATCGAGCTCAACGCGCAGGGATTGGCGTGCTGGTTGGATCGGGATCGGCGATAGCGCCGTCATCGGAATGTCACGTTACACTCTGGCATTCCGTTTTTGCCTGGTGTACTGCCGTGAATCCGATGCGCATCCTGCTGCTGTCGTCCTGTCTGTTTGCGGGAGGGCTGGCTTACGCGGCCAACGACCTGCCCGGCGGTGGCATCGACCCGCAGGCGCTGTCGCGCCACGTGCGCGTGCTGGCCTCGGACGAATTCGAAGGTCGTGCACCGGCCAGCCCCGGCGAAGAGCGCACCGTGCAGTACCTGATCGAGCAGTTCAAGGCGTCGGGCCTGCAGCCCGGCGGCGTGGACGGCAGCTGGGTGCAGCCGGTGCCGATGGTGCGTGCCCAGGTCGATGGCCCGGTGCGCGCCCAGCTGCGCCAGAAGGGCAAGTCACAGCCGCTCACCAATGGCGTCGACGTCACCCTGCAGAGCCTGCGCCCGCAGGCTGAGGTGAACATCAAGGACGCCCCGCTGGTGTTCGTCGGCTATGGCATCGACGCGCCGGAGCGGAACTGGAACGACTACAAGGACGTCGACCTGCACGGCAAGATCGCCGTGGTGCTGATCAACGACGCCGACTTCGAAGCCGAAGCACCGGGCGCGTTCGACGGCAAGGCCGTCACCTACTACGGCCGCTGGACCTACAAGTTTGAAGAAGCCGCCCGTCGCGGCGCGCAGGGCGTGCTGATCGTCCACGAAACCGCGCCGGCCGCGTACGGCTGGGCCACCGTGAAGAGCTCGGGCACCTCGCCGCTGTTCGACATCGAGCGCACCCAGGAGCAGGCGCTGGCCCAGCACGTGCCGGTGCGCGGCTGGATGCAGCGTGCGCTGGCCGAGCAGCTGTTCCGCGACGCTGGTCTGGATTTCGATGCCGAAAAGCGCAAGGCCATGAACGCCAGCTTCCAGCCGGTGGCGCTGGGCGACGCAAAGCTGTCGGCGCAGTTCAAGCTCAAGCGCGAGCAGGTCATCACCCGCAATGTGGTGGCCAAGCTGCCCGGCGGCACGCACGGCGACGAAGCGGTGATCTTCTCGGCGCACTGGGATGCCTTCGGCATCGGCCAGCCCGACGCCAAAGGCGACCGCATCCGTCGCGGTGCCATCGACAACGCCACCGGCGTGGCCACCGTGCTGGAACTGGGGCGCGTGTTCGCGGCTGGTCCGCAGCCGCAGCGCACCCTGTACTTCGTCGCGCTGACTGCCGAAGAGAAGGGCCTGCTGGGTGCGAGCTACTACGCCGCCCACCCGCTGGCCCCGCTGGACAAGACCGCCGCGGTACTGAACATCGAGATGTTCAGCCCGGACGGGGCGACCCGTGACATCGCCTCCTGGGGCAAGGGCCGGGTCTCGCTGGAAGGCGACCTGGAGCGCGTGGCCAAGGCCCGTGGGCGCAGCTACTCCCCGGACCCGAACCTGGAAGCCGGTTTCTTCTACCGCGCCGACCACTTCGCCTTCGCCCGCCTGGGCGTGCCGGCGATCACCATTGGCCCGGGCCTGGACAAGCTGGACGGTGGCGTCGAAGCCGGCCGTGCGCTGCGCGACAAGTACTTCGCCGACTGCTACCACCAGGCCTGCGACGCCTGGACCCCGAGCTGGGATCCGGCTGGCCACGCCGCCGATACCCTGTTGGTCTACGACCTGGGCATGGAGCTGGCCAACAGCCGTCGCTGGCCGCACTGGGAAGAAGGCTCGGAGTTCCGCGCCATCCGCGAGCAGAGCGAAGCCGCCCGCCGCTGACGCGGCCGCCGGGAAGCGCAAACAAAAACGCCGGGGCATGCCCCGGCGTTTTCGTTATCCACGGGATGGATTACTTCTTCGTCCCATCCAGCCAGTTCGGGCCCTTGTTCTTCAGGAAGAACACGTACACGAACAGCGAAACCGCAATGATCGCGGTGACATAGATGGCGAACTCACCCACGCGGTCGGTCTTCAGCGCGCCCTGGTACAGCAGTGGGGCGGTGCCGCCGAACAGCGAGTTGGCCAGCGCGTAACCCAGGCCCACGCCCAGTGCACGCACGTGAGTGGGGAACAGCTCGGCCTTCACCACCGCGTTGATCGAGGTGTAGCCGGTCAGGATCACGAAGCCCAGTGCCAGGGTCAGGAACGCCAACACCGGGTCATGCTGGTTCGGCAGCGCCGTGACCAGGTAGTAGCTGTACAGCACGCCACCCACGCCGAAGAACACCAGCAGGCTCTTGCGCCCGATCATGTCCGACAGCCAGCCGCCGACCGGCTGCAGCACCATCAGGAAGGTCAGAACGCCCAGGTTGATCAGCGTGCCGGTCATCACGTCGTTGCCGGCAAAGGCGGTCTGGATCATCTTCGGGCCGTTCACCGAGTAGGTGTAGAAGGCCACGGTGCCGCCGGCAGTGATCAGGAAGCACAGCAGCAGCGGACGCCACTGATTCACGAACAGCTCGTGCAGCGAGCCGGAGGCCTTGGCCTTGCCTTCGCGGGCGGCTTCAATCGAATCCTCACCCAGCGACTCGTCCATGGTCCGGCGCAGCCAGAACACCACGATCGCGGCCAGGCCACCGATGCCGAAGGCGATGCGCCAGCCCCAGGCCGAGATTTCCGGCTTGGCCCAGAAGATCAGCATGGTCAGCAGGGTCAGCTGTGCCAGCACGTGGCCACCGACCAGGGTGACGTAGTGGAACGAGGACAGGAAGCCGCGACGGCCCGGAATGGCCGCTTCGGACATATAGGTGGCCGAGGCCCCGTATTCGCCACCGGTGGCGAAGCCCTGCAGCAGGCGTGCGAACAGCAGGATCAACGCCGCCCAGCCGCCAATCGTGGCGGCCGTGGGGGTCAGCGCGATCAGGAACGAACAGGCGGCCATCATCGTCACCGATACGGTCAGCGCCAGGCGGCGGCCGTAACGGTCGGCGAAACGGCCGAAGTACCACGCGCCGATCGGGCGCATAAGGAAGGTGGCGGCGAAGATCGCCCATACATAGACAGTGGAGTTCTTGTCGTCGGCCGAGAAGAACTGCGATTCGAAGTAGACCGCGAACACCGAGTAGACATAGACGTCGTACCACTCGACCAGGTTGCCGGCCGAGCCTTTCAGGGTGTTGGAGATCGAGCGTTTGAGCGCCGCCTTGTCGTCAAGGGGCGCAGAAAGGGAGGGGGAGTGGCTCATGCGGAAAATCGTTCCTCGCGGTGAAGCGGTGGATCTGGAAAGCGTCGGGCCCAGGATAGGCACCTGCTTTTACCTTACCCCACGTGCATGACCGGTGGACATTGCACCATGTGACTAGTCCAGCTGCGACAGCGGCCCTAGAATCGCCACTCCCCCGTCTGCTGGTCGTGTAATGGCCGTCCCCACCCCCTCGTCGTCCCCCGCGCCGCGTCCCGGCATGGTGGTGCTGGCCCTGTTGCTGGTCTATGTGGTCTGGGGCTCCACGTACCTGGGCATCCGGCTGGCGCTGGAAGGGGGCGCGCTGCCGCTCACCACGGTCTCCGGGGCCCGTTTCATCGTCGCCGGCAGCCTCATGTACGCGGTGCTGCGCTGGCGCGGCATGGCCGCACCCACCGGCCGCCAGTGGCGCAACCTGGTGTTCATGGGCCTGACCATGCTGGTGCTGGGCAACGGCATGGTGGTGCTGGCCGAGCGCACTGTCTCCTCAGGCCTGGCCGCCACCGCAGTCGCCTCGGTGCCGCTGTGGATGGCGCTGTTTGGCGCATTGCGGGGCGAAAACGCCACCAAGGGCGAGTGGCTGGGCATTGCCATCGGCTTCCTCGGCGTGGTCTGGCTGAATGCGGGCAGCAGCCTCACCGCCTCGCCGCAGGGGCTGATCCTGCTGCTGATCGCCCCGATCGGCTGGGCGTTCGGCTCGGTCAGCGCCCGCCGCCTGGACCTGCCGGCCCCGTTCATGACCGCCGCCGGCCAGATGATCTGCGGCGGTGTGATGCTGGTCGCCCTCGGCTTGGCCACCGGCGAGCGCCCGACCACCTGGCCCAGCATGAATGGGCTGCTGGCAGTGGCTTATCTGTGCATGTTCGGCTCCATCGTCGCCTTCACCGCCTATGTGTGGCTGCTGCACAACGTGCGCCCGGCGCTGGCCGGCAGCTATGCCTATGTGAACCCGGTCATCGCCGTGCTGCTGGGGGCCTGGATCGGCCACGAGCGCTTTGGCGCGCATGACCTGCTGGCGATGGGCGTGATCCTGGCCGGCGTGGTGGTGCTGACCCTGGCCCGGACCCGCGCGAAGTGAGCGCGGTCGACGCGCAGGCGCTGCAGGAGCAGCGCCGGGGCCTGGCGATCACCGCCTTCACCTTCACCCTGTGGGGGTTGGTGCCGGTCTACTGGCACCTGCTCAAGGCGGTGCCGTCGCAGCAGATCATTGCCCACCGCATCATCTGGAGCACCGTGCTGGTGGTGGCCTGGCTGCTGCTCAGCAGCGGCCGGCGCTGGTGGAAGACCATCGCCGAGCAGCCGCGCGCGCTGCCGACGCTGGCGCTGAGCAGCCTGGCCATCGCCTTCAACTGGGGCCTGTACATCTGGGCGATCAACGCCGGCCACGTCATCGAAACCAGCCTGGGCTACTTCATCAACCCGCTGGTGAGCGTGTTGCTGGGCGTAGTGGTGCTCAAAGAACGCCTGAGAGGCCTGCAATGGCTGGCCGTCGCCTGCGCCGCCGTGGGCGTGGCCTGGCTGACCGTGGACACCGGCCGTCCGCCGTGGATCGCGCTCGGCCTGGCCTGCTCGTTCGGCCTGTACGGCCTGCTGCGCAAGCTGATCTCGGTGGACCCCGTGGCTGGCCTCGGCATCGAGAGCCTCTATCTGTTCCTGCCGGCGATCGGCTTTGCGATCTGGAGCGAAGGCGCACACGGCGGCGCTTTCTTCAGCGGCTGGGGCTGGAAAAACGACCTGCTGCTGATCCTAGGCGGCGCGGTCACCGCACTGCCGCTGATCGGTTTCGCTTACGGCGTCAAGCGCATCCCGCTCTCGCTGGTCGGCATCCTGCAGTACATCGCCCCCACCATCGGCCTGCTGCTGGGCGTGTTCTTCTTCCGCGAACCCTTCGACAGCAGCAAGGCGCTCGGCTTCGCCGCGATCTGGATCGGCCTGCTGCTGTTCATTGGCGACAGCGTGTGGCGGACGCGGAAGGCGGGGTAACCCCCGCACCTGCGGTGCGGTGGTCGCAACATGCGCTGTGGTGCACGGGCTTTCCGTGAATTCGCCCGGTTCCGATATTCATAGGCACCGCTCCGCTGGTCCACTTTGAACGCCCGCATGTGCGGGAGTTCAAGGAGCGGATGATGTTGAAGCACCTGTTATGGCTTTCACTGGGGTTGGCCGCAGTTCCTGCGCAGGCTGAAGAGCGGCTGGAGGATCCGATCGCATGGAGTTGCTTCTCCTGCAGCGAGGAAGAGCGCCAGGCTTTTGCACTGCGTAAAGGCGAGGGGTCGCACCTTGTCTACACGGGCTTCAACTATGGGCTGCTCTATGCCTATCGCGTCGAAGCCAGGGGAGACGAACTGGTCGTCGAAAAGCGATACCCCATTGCCTGGCTCGCGCGGCAGTTTGACGAGATGATCCTTCACTACCGGCAAAGCAGCGGGGATTTCTACGACGAGTGGGGGACGTTCGACCTGTTCCCGCCCGGTTGGCCCAGCGACCCCAAAGATACGATCCTATGGGGGCATCATGTCTCCAGCCTGCATCCGCAGCATGCCGATGCCCGGGCGACGGTGAAGCGCGTTCTTAACAATGGAACGAGGTACAGCCACTTCAAGGGGGACTACTACGGGCGGGTGATCCGCTTCGACTTCCAGCTGGATGGCTCGGTGCCCTACACCGTGCGGCTGAAGTCAGGCACCACTGATCTTGGCTACATGGAGTTCTACTTCGACCACGACACCCGTAGCTGGGAATACCTGGGTTCCCAGGATCTCCGTCACCCGATCCAGGAAACACCGGAAGACTTTCTCGGCGCAGATGGTGGCGCGCGCTCCTTCCACTACGTGACCACCTTCCAAGGTGCGGCACCGTACTTCCTGCAACGCGCCAAGTGGGCCGGCGCGAAGGTCCATGGTGAGATGCCCAACCCGCGCAAGAACGTCCGCTTTGACTGCAGCCGCATGGATGGCGAGCTGAACTGCTTCGTCATCCACCTGTAGAACAACACCCTGCAGCGCCCCGCCGGGCGCTGCAGGTTCCACACACACCTCAGGTTTCGCGCAGCGCCGTGGTGATCGGCAGCCGCGCCGCGCGCAGCGCCGGGAACAGCCCTCCGACCAGTCCGATGCCCAGCGCCCACTTCAGCCCGCTCCACAGCAGCTCGGGCGACACCTTGAACTGGAACACCACCTGGCTGAAGTTGCTGCCGATGGTGCTGACGCTGTAGCCGTTGAAGATCGCCCAGGCCACCAGGCCGCCGAGCAGCCCGCCAATCAGCGCCAGCAGCATGGTTTCCAGCATGATCGCGGTCACCACCGGCAGCCCACGGAAGCCAATGGCGCGCATGGTGGCGATCTCGCGCGCA
Source organism: Stenotrophomonas sp. PS02289 (assembly GCF_029960115.1). Lineage (GTDB taxonomy): Bacteria > Pseudomonadota > Gammaproteobacteria > Xanthomonadales > Xanthomonadaceae > Stenotrophomonas. The sequence goes on along the minus strand of NZ_JASCOZ010000007.1, from coordinate 32,454 downwards.
CGCGTGGCCACCGCCGCGTACATGGTGTTGAGCGCGCCGAACACCGCGCCGAACGCCATGATGGTACCGATCACGGTGCCCAGCACGCTGATCAGTTTGGTCAGCCCACCGCCCTGCTTGGCGTAGTACGCCTTGGTGGTTTCCACGTCCAGCTTCAGCCGCGGATCGGCGGCGACGGCGGCCTTGAACTGGTCAAAGCCGGCCTTGCCCTCGGTACGCACGCTGATCGACTGCCAGGCACCGCGCTGGTACGTGGTGGCCAGGGTTTCGGCATCGGTCCACAGCTCGGAGTCGTGCGAGTCGCCCGAATTGAACGCGCCCACCACCGTCCATTGCTGGTTGCCCAGGGTGAGAGTCTTGCCCACGTCCAGCCCGCGGAACTGGCTCTGCGCGCCCTTGCCGACCACGATTTCGCGCAGCCCAGGTTTGAACTGACGGCCTTCGGTGACCTTGACCTTGTCATGCACCAGCCAGCCCATCTCACCCACGCCGCGGAACTGGGCATTGACGTCGGTGTCGTCGCCCTTGGAGACCAGATTGACCACCTGCGACAGCTCCGGCGAAATCATCGGCCGGCCCTGCGCGTCCTTGCTGACCCCGGGCAGGGTGGACAGCAGCGGGGTCTGCTCGCGGGTGATCACCGAGTTGGTTTCGGCCTGCGAACCGCCACGCAGCACGATCGCGGTGGTGTCATCACCGGTGCTGTTGAGGGTGGACTGGAAGCCCTGGCCCATCGCCAGCATCGCCACCAGCACGCCGACCACGCCGGCAATGCCGACCACCACCACCGACGAGGCACCCCAGCGCTGCGGCAGGCTGGCCACGCCGATGCGCGTGGCCGCCAGTGCCAGCCGTCCGCTACGGGTCAGCAGCAGCCACAGCGCCACGGCCACGGCGACGGCCAGCAGGCCGGGCCAGGGCAGGGCGATCCACACCCCCAGCGCCACCGCCAGCAGCACGACCGTCAGCGCGTTCTTCAACCATTGCTTGATCATGTCGATTCTCCTCAGCGGCCCGCCAGGGCGTCCACGATCTTCAGCCGCTTGGCGCGTAGCGCCGGCAGCAGGCCCACCACCACGCCAATGCCGATGATCAACGCCACGCCCATCACCCAGGTCTGGGTGGGCACGTGCGGCGGCAACAGACCCTGGGTCTTCGGGGCCAGCGCCGGCAGGATCATTGCCGCCAGCCCCATGCCGACGGCACCGCCCAGTCCGATCAGCAGCACCGACTCGATCATCACCAGCACCAGCACCGTGCTGTCCTTGAAGCCCAGCGTTTTCAGCGTGGCCAGTTCGGGCACGCGCTCGCGCACCGCCTGCGCCATGGTGTTGCCGGTAAGCAGCAGCAGGGTGAAGAACACCGCGCCCATGATCGAGGTGACGATCAGGCCGATATCGGCGAACTGCTTCACGAAGGCCTGCTGGAATGCCGACTCGGTCTGGCTCTTGGTTTCATGGTCGGAGTTGGCCGAGATCGCATCAATAGCCTGCGCCACCCGCGAGGCATGGTCGGGGTTGTCCAGGGTGACCGTGTACCAGCTGACCTGGTTCTTGATGTAGTCGTTGCTCTCGTCGAAGTACTTCCAGTTCATCATCAACTGGCGTTCTTCGTTCGCGGCCAGGGTGCGGTCCTTCGAACGGAAGATGCCGACCAGCTGCAAGGGCCAGTCGTTGCTGCCGCTGCGCGGGAAGATGGTCGCCTGCAGCGGGATGGTGTCGCCGATCTTCCAGCCGAACTCCTTGGCCAGGGTCTCGCCGACCACCGCGCCGGTGCGGGTGTCCTGGAAGGCCTTGAGCTGATCCGGCGGCAGCTGCAGCTCGCGGTACACGTCGAAGTAGTTCGGAGCCACCGAGAAGTTGGCGAAGAAGTTCTTCGGGTCCTGGTAGATGCCACCGAACCACATGCCGTAGGTGACGTCCTTCACCCCGGCGACTTGCCGGACCTGCGGCTCCAGCCGGATCGGCAGCGACTGGGTGATCGACAGCCGTGAGGCCACGATCAGGCGATTGGCCCCTTCCACGCTGCCGCCGGAGCTGAACGCCACGCGCACCGAGTCGAGCATGCCGAACAGCAGGAAGGCGGCCACCACCGAGAACAGGGTCAGCAGCGTCCGCGTCTTGCTGCGGAACAGCTGCGCCCAGATGAGCGAGAAATATTTCATCGCAGCGCTCCTCCGTCAGTGCGCCGCCGGCGCGTCGGCCAGCTCGCCCTTGTCCAGATGCACAGTGTGGGTGGCGTACTCGGCGGCCTTGGGATCGTGGGTGACCATGATGATGGTCTTGCCGTGCTCGCGGTTGAGCTGCTGCAGCAGCGAGAGGATTTCTTCGGCCGAGGCGCGATCCAGATCGCCGGTAGGTTCGTCGCAGATCAGGAACGTCGGGTCGGAGACAATCGCGCGGGCAATCGCCACGCGCTGCTGCTGGCCGCCGGACAGCTCGTTGGGGCGATGGCTGCGGCGGTCGGCAAGACCGACCAGAGTCAGCGCGATCTCTGCATTGCGTTTGCGCTGTGCCGCGCCCAGATGGGTCAGCAGCAGCGGCAGTTCCACGTTCTTCTGCGCGGTCAGCATCGGCATCAGGTTGTAGAACTGGAACACGAAGCCGACATGGTGGCTGCGCCAGGTGGATAACTGGCCGCCGCTCATGCGATCAATGCGCTCGCCTTCAATCTCGATCTCGCCGCCGCTGGGCGTGTCCAGGCCGCCGATCAGGTTGAGCAGGGTGGTCTTGCCGGAACCGGACGGCCCCATCAGCGCCACGAAGTCGCCGCGCTGGATGTCCAGGTCGATGCCGTGCAGCACCTGCACCTTTTCAGGGCCGCGCTGGTAGGTCTTGGTGATGTTGCGGAGCGAAACCAGGGTGGACATGGGTGGTTCTCCGAATTGAAGGTGTTACGGCGTTTGCTTCTCCACCACCGCACTGCCATCACGCAGCTCCGGGGGCGGGTTGTTGACCACCTGCTGGCCGGCGCTGAGCCCGGCGGTGACCTGGCGGTCGTTGTTCAATGCCACACCGACGGTCACGGGTACCTGCTGCGCATGACCGTCATCACTCACCACGAAGGCCACCGTCTTCTGGTCACGTTCGACCAACGCCGAAGCCGGCACACGAACGCCCTTGGGCGCTTCGGCCTGCGCCGGTGCCGCCGCCTCCAGGAAGCTCACCCGCACGCCCATTTCCGGCACGATGCGCGGATCTTTCACCTTCAGCGCCACACGCACCTTCACTGTGGCCTTGCCGCGGTCGGCGGTGGGAATGATGGCGATCACCTCGGCCGGAATCTTCCACTCCGGATACGCATTCAAGGTGGCTTCCACCGGCATCTTCGGCTGCACCCGGCCGATGTAGGCCTCACCCACTTCGACTTCGATCTCCAGCGAGTCCATGTCGACAATGGTGCCGATGCCGGTACGGGTGAAGCCGCCACCGGCCGACAGCGGCGAGACGATCTCGCCGGGCTGGGCCGCCTTGGCGGTGACCACGCCGGAGAACGGTGCGCGCACGACGTTGTTGTCCACGCCCAGGTCAGCGATGGCCAGCGAATCGGCCGCGACCTGGGTGTTGCGCTCGGCGGTCTTCAATTGCGCGCGTAAGCTGTCGCGCTGGGCAGTGGCCTGGTCATACTGGGAACGTGACACCAGTTGCTGGCCGACCAGCTGCTGCAGGCGGGCGGCTTCGGCGTCAGCCTGTGCCACCTGCGCCTTCAACCCGGCCAGCTGCGCCCGCGCGGCTTCGAGCTGCGAAGCCGACAGGCTGCGCTGGGCGTCGGCATCAATCGGGTCCAGCGTGGCCATGATCTGGCCGGCCTCCACCCGCATGCCTTCCTCGATCATCACCTCGCGCACCTTGCCGGTGATCTTGGCCGACACCGTGGCCATGCGTCGGGCCACCACATAGCCGCTGGCGTCGAGCACCGAGCTGCTGGCGGTGCCCTGCTGAATGGCCAGCACCGGTGCCGTGGTCACTTCCAGCGGCTTTTCGCGGCCGAAGGCGAACCAGCCGACACCGGCCAGCAGCACCAGGGCCACGATGGCCAATGTGATCCAGAGACCGCGACGGGGCGAGGACGGCGGCGGGGCCGCGCCCTTCTGGCGGTCGATGCGAAGTTCCTTGAGCAGTTCGGCGGATGCGTTCATGGGACTCAAGACGTGGAATCGCGCCGAGTGTGACCGCAAGATTGTCCGCCCGCAAACGCCGCCGGGTGGACGTTACCGCCCCGGCCCCCGCGCCATCGCCGAAAATACCCCGTCTCGCCGCACCCAGGCATGGAACAGGGCCGCACACAGGTGCAGTACCACCGTCGCAAACAGCACGTAAGCCAGCAGGCTGTGCGCGCTGCGCAGGGCCGCATACAGCGCCGGGCTGTGCGGCAGGATGTGCGGCAGCGCGACGCCTTTCCACATCTGCACCGGATAACCGCCGGCCGACAGCATCGCCCAGCCCACCAGCGGCATCGCGAACATCAGCCCGTACAGCAGCCAGTGCGAGGCGTGCGCTGCGGCCACCTGCCAGCCCGGCAGGTCGGCCGGCAGCGGCGGCGGGCGATGGCGCAGCCGGTTGATCAGGCGCACCACCACCAGCAGCAGGATCGCGATGCCCAGCGGCCGATGCAGGTCGATCAAGGCCGGCCGCCAATGCAGCGAGGCCACCATGGTCACGCCGATGAACAGCATCGCCAGGATCAGCGCGGCCATCAGCCAGTGCAGCACCCGTGCGGTCAGGTTGAAGTGTCCACTGTGCTGCTTCATTTCGCCTCTCCCGTCGCCTTGGCCGCACCGCTGGCGGTTTCGCGCTCGCGGCGGTTGAACGACACCGAGTACACCGCCGAGCGCGCGGCCAGGATCGGGTCGTCGGTGCCGTCGATGCCACTGGGCAGGATCAGCGGGTCGAAGTTGATGTCGCGGCAGGCCCCGCCGGCCTGCGGCTGCAGGGCGGTCAGGCTGAGCGTGCCGACCTTGACCTGGCGGCGCTCGGCCGGCCACGGAATGGAGGGATCATTGATCGCATCAGAGGGCTCGGCGAGGGTCACCCACATTTCCCATTGCACCGGTCCCTGCGCAAGGCGCTGCTGGAACTCGTCAGCCAGATAGTCCAGCCCGGCCTGCGCGCGCTGTTCGGCCGTCATGGCTTCAAACGCGGCCGTCGGGCGCATGCTCCAGCGCACCACCTGTTCTTGTCCGGCGGCGTTGGTGAAGCGGAAGCTGTTGACGCCGTTGTAGTCGGTGTTGGCCCAGCTGGTCGACCACGGCGCACTCTTGGCCCACTCGCCAAACGCGCGCACCGAGGGGTACTTCGCGGCCACCGCTGCCATCTTCGCCGGGTCGGGCTTGCCGGTGGCGGGATCGGGAATCTGTGCCTTGGTCTGTTCCAGGAACGCATCGGCGGTGGGCACGGCGAAGAACGGGAAGCTGTTCATCGCGGTGCGCCATTCCTGGCCGTCGTCAGTTTTCAGCTGCAGCGCCATGCTGCGCACGCGGGCGTTGGCATCGGCACCGTGCGGGTCGGCACCGCCGATCGACATGCGACCCAGCACCGGCACCTGCTGCTGGCGGAACACCCGTGCCGAGCTCAGTTCGGCACCGGCAGGCAGTCCCTGGAAGGTACCGGTCACGCACACGCCTTTGCTGTGCGCACGGCGGAAGCCCGGATGCTTCGCTCCTGTGGCTTCAATGGTGTCCGTAAAGGACTGCGCGGTGGCGCGATCGCGCCCCAGCCATCCCGCCAGCCAGGCAAACGCCAGAATCAGCAGGCCGGCGATGAAGGCAATCAGCCCGATCCACAGCAGCGGGGAATGCCGGCGGGGGGCACCGGGCTCCTGGCCGGCACGGGTGTAGCGGAAGAGCGACATGGGCCAATACCTGCCTTCACGAAGTGAGTGGGTGGGCTGGCGCTCATCGTCGCAGAACCGGTGTCCGGCCGATATTCACATTTTCGACAAGGTTGGAAACGAAGATCCCCGCCGGGGCGGGGATCGTGGGTCACGCGTACCGGGTCTTCAACATCTGCCACGCCGACCGCAGCGCCAGCGCCTCACCACCGGCCGGGCGGCCCGGGCGTTCGCCGTCGTTCCAGGCATACACGTCCAGGTGCGCCCACAGCTGGCCTTCGCCAATGAAGCGCTCCAGGTACAGCGCGGCGGTGACCGAGCCGGCCATGCGCGAGCCGGCGTTGGCCAGGTCGGCAATGCCGCTGTGCAGGTAACGCAGGTACGGACGCCACAGCGGCATGCGCCAGACCGGGTCGCGGGTGCGGTCGCCGGCCTGCAGCCACTGCTGGGCCAGGGTGTCGTCATTGGCAAACAGCGCCGGCAGGTCCGGACCCAGCGCGATGCGCGCCGCACCGGTCAGGGTGGCGAAGTCGAGCAGCAGTTCCGGCTTCTGTTCGCTGGCGTAGGTCAGCGCGTCGCACAGGATCACCCGGCCTTCGGCGTCGGTGTTATCGATCTCGATGCTCAGGCCCTTGCGGGTGGCGATCACTTCACCCGGACGGAACGCATCCGGACCAATCGCGTTTTCCACCGCCGGAATCAGCAGAGTCAGCTGCACCGGCAGCTGCTGGGCCATGATCAGCCCGGCCAGTGCCAGCGCGTGCGCGGCACCGCCCATGTCCTTCTTCATGTTGCGCATGCCGTCGGCCGGCTTGATGTCCAGCCCGCCGGTGTCAAAGCACACGCCCTTGCCGACCAGCGCCACGTGCGGTGCACCAGCCTGACCCCAACGCAGTGCGATCAGGCGCGGTGCGCGGTGCGAGGCGCGACCCACGGCGTGGATGGCCGGGAAATTCTGCTCCAGCAGCGCCTCGCCGGTGATCACCTCGATCTGCGCGCCGTGGGCGCTGGCCAGTTCGCGCGCGGCGTCTTCCAGGTGCTGCGGGCCCATGTCTTCGGTCGGGGTGTTCACCCAGTCGCGCACGCGCAGGCTGGCGGTGATCACGTCGCGCACTTCCGCGGCCGGGGTGGCCACCAGCTGCGCCGGGGCGCGGTTGGGTTTGCGGTAGCGGGCGAAACGGTAGCTGCCCAGACCCCAGCCCAGGTGCAGCAGGGTCTGCATGGTCTCGGGCAGTTCGCCGGCCAGCTGCCACACGCTGCCTTCCGGCAGGGCGAACGGCGCATGGGCGTAGGCATAGGCATCGCCCGGATCGCCGACGCCGACAATCGCCCCGCCAATGCCGGCATCGCCGGGCAGCAGCACCACGCTGCCGCCGCTGCCATTGAAATGCTGTGCATCCAGCCAGGCCACCAGAGCCGGTGCCTGCTGCGCGCGCCAGGCGGCGAACTGTTCGCGCTCCATCACGTGCAGCGGAAGGGCCTTGGAGGCGTCGGTGGTGAAGCCGGTGATCTGGGTCATGCGGGAAGGGTTCCGTTGGGATCAGGCACGCGCGGCGGCCGGATTGGCATCGAGCCAGTCGGCCAGCCCCGTCAGGGTGTCAAACTGCAGGTCAGGCTGCAGCGAAGAATGGGTCCAGGTGTGCGCCTCGCGGTTGATCCAGCAGCCGCGCAGACCGGCCTGCATCGCCCCGACCACGTCCATGTCCATGTGGTCGCCCACGTGCAGCACGTGGGACGGGGCCACGCCCAGGCGCTCGCAGGCGGCGTGGAAGATGCTGGCCGCCGGCTTGGCTGCGCCGTGTTCGCGCGAACCCAGCTGGAAGGCGAAGTGGTGCGCAAGGCCGATGCGCTCAAGGTCGGCATTGCCGTTGCTGACCGCAGCGACCGGCACCCGCGCGGCGATCCGCGCCAGGGCGTCAATGGCGTCCGGGTAGCACTCCACCTGGTTGCGCGCGGCGTAGAACGCTTCGTAGGCCGGCTCCAGCAGGTCCAGGCTGGCCCCGCTGTTCTCCAGCGCCTCGCGCAGGGTCAACCGGCGCAGGGCGCTCAGGTCGAAGTGCAGGTGCGGGTTGTCGCGGAAGGAGCGCTCGCGCAGTTCGCGCATGGCCGCCACCGGGTACATCGCGGCGGTGGCCGGGCTGTGCTCCAGCATCCACGTGTGCAGCACCTGGTCGATGCGGGCCCCGATGGGGGCGAACGGCCACAACGTGTCGTCGAGGTCGAGGGTAATGGCGAGGACAGGGAAATTCACCCTGCCATTGTACGCCTGCCCGCAGCCACGCAGGGCGTGGCTCTACTCCAGCAGGCGGGCCCACCCCTGGGTTCCGTCCAGCCGTGCCAGCACCAGCTTGATGCATACCAGCAGCGGTACCGACAGCAGCAGCCCCACCATCCCCCACAGCCAGCCAAACACCATCAGCGCCAGGATCAGGATCAGCGGCGAGATCGCCATCCGTCGCCCCAGCACGATCGGGGTGATCACCTGGCCTTCCACGGTGTGCAGCGCCAGGTAGCAGGCGGCCGGGAGCAGGGCCTTGAACGGGTCGCTGAATTCCACGAAACCCATCAGCAGCATCAGGGTCACGCCGATGAACGGACCCACGTACGGCGCGAAGTTCAGCAGCGCGGCCACGGTACCCCAGAGCAGGGCTTCCTGCAGGCCAATCCCGAGCAACAGCAGGATGCCTGAGAACACCAGGCCCACCAGCGTGTTGATCACGGTGATGGTCAGCACATAACGCGATACCTCGCGCTCGATCGAGCGCAGGATGTCACTGGTGAAGCGTTGCTGCTGGCGACTGGGAAACAGCGCGATGGCATGCTTCTGCAGGTTCTGCCCGTAGATCATGAAGAACAGCGTCAGCAGTACCACCGCGAGCACCGAAGCAGCCAGTTTCGGCGCGCGGGTCAACACCCGGTAGGGGTCGTCCAGCTGGGTCCGCACGATCTGCACGCGGCGATTGGTTTCACCGCCGGCGGCACGGGCGAAGTTCTCCGCAGCCAGGTTGGCCTGCTGCACCGGTTTGGTCAGGTTCTGCACCTGCCGGGCCACCTTGCGCAGCTGCTGCGGGGCTTCCTGCGCCCAGTCCATGGCCGGGCCGACCAGTTGCACGCCCAGCGCGGCCGCGCCACTCAGGCCCACACCAATGACCAGCACCGCCGCCAGAAAACGCGGAATCCACAGCCGTCCGAGGAAGCGCAGGATGGGATTGCCGACCAGCGCGAAAAACATCGCCAGCAGCACCGGCAGGATGATGTCCTGCGCCGCCCACAGGGTGTAGCAGACCGCCAGGGTGGCCAGCACCACCAACGACATCGGTGCGCGTGGGCGCGGGGCTGGTTGTGGCGGGGCCGGTTCGGCGTCGTCGGGCGGGGGCGCGATCGAATCGGAAGGAGAAGTCACCGGAACGCTCATGCCGATCGCCTGCGAGGTAGTGCCCGACCGGCGGTCGGGCGGAACATGATGGGGGCGGAATACTACTGCTTACCGTTCTGAAACGTCGGTCGCGGCTTCGGCCGGCTGCGGTTGCGGTTCGTTGCGAGGGGTGGCCGGTGCGGGCTGCGGCTGAACGCGCGCCGCCGCGGCCGGGGCCACGTCATCGGCCGCGTCATCCACCTTGTCAGCGGCCTGCTCGGCGGTGTCGGCCGCTTCGGCGGCCTGCATCGAGGCAAACGCCGCCTGCGCGCTGGCCAGCAGGTTCGATACCGAACCGATCATCTGCAGCCAGCGTGCGCCGTGGAAGCGGGTTTTGCCCGGTTCCAGCTTGCCGGCAATGAAGCCGCCGGCCAGGCCCACGGTGATGATGCGCATCGGCGTCCAGCCCTCGCGCCAGGCCTGGCTGAGGGTGAACCAGTTGCACTGGGTTTCATGACTGCGCACGGCCACCACCTGTTCGGCGCGCTTCACCCGCTGGCGCAGGGCTTCAAACTTCATGGCGTGCGCTCCGTTTCGTCGTCACGGCCTTCCGGATCGTCCTCGTGCGGCTCGTCGAACAGGCCCAGCCGTGCCAGCTGGCGACGGGTGGCATGCATGCCGGTATGACGGAAGAAGAACGACACCCGCCAGACCGCATAGCCGGTGACCGCCAGGCTGAGGATGGAGGTGATCAGCAGCGAGTGGAACCACGACAGGCCCCAACGCTGCATCAGTGCAATCAGAGTGCCGGCCAGCAACAGCCAGGCTGATGCACCGAACACTATCGCCACGCCGCTCCAGGCCAGCGCCCGTCCGAACGCGCTGCGGGCCAGCGCGAATTCGAACGAGGCCAGCCGTCGCAGCGAACGCAGTGTGTGCTTGGCCGAATCCACCGTGGCGCGGCCAGCCTGGCCGACGTCACGGATGCTTTCTTCCAGGCCGGGAGCCTTGTACGCATCACCTTCCGGTGGCGGGTTTGCCGCGCCACCGTCGGGGGGCAACTGGGTCTGGTCGCTCACGCCGGATTACTTGTCGCCGCCGCTGCGGGCCAGCTTGGCGATGATCCAGCCAGCGGCGAAGGCGACGCCGAACGACGCCAGCGGACGCTCACGGATCAGCTCGGCGGCGCTGTCGACCAGGTCCTTGCCCTTGTCCATCAGTGCGTCGACCTGTTCCTTGGCGGCGGCACCGCCGAACTCGGCAGCGGCCAGGCCGGAAAGCGCGGTGTCGGACAGTTCGGCCTTGACGTTGGCCTTGCCGATACGCAGTTCATCAGTGGCGGCACCCGCTGCACCCTTGATCGAGCTGCCCGCTGCGCTGGCGGCGGACTTCAGGTGCGAACCGGCTTCACCCAGGTGTTCCTTCAGGTTCTCGGTATTGGTGGGGCTCATCGTGTATCTCCTGTATGCGATGGGGAAGGTGACCGCGGATGACCCCGGCGGTAACGAGCGCCATCAATAGCATCGCCGGGGTGTAGAGGGTGTTACGTGCCTGCGTGGTGCACGTCAAGGTACACCACGCCGGTTCAGCGCATGACCAGCTGGCCGGTGTTACCGCTGCGCCAGACCCGCAGCACGAGCTGCTGAGGGCGCTGCTGGAAGTTGGCCCGCCAGCTGGCAAGATCGGCGAACTCGCCGACACTGGCCTGGATGATGACGTCGTCAGCGGCCAGTCCATTGGTGGCGGCGCGGCTGCCGCGCTTCACCTGGCTCACCTTGACGCCGGTGAGCCCAGCCTGCCGCATCGACTCAGGCAGGTCGGTAAAGGTCGCCCCGGTCAGGCGCGGATCCAGCGATTCGCCGGTCACCGCCCGCGGCTGTTCCTTCAGCACGGCCTTCAACTGCTGCGCCTTGCCATCACGACGGATGTCCAGAGTCAGCGTGGTGCCCACGGCCTGCAGGCCTTCGATGTTGTGCAGCGCCTGCGCGCTGTCCACACGCTGGCCGTTGGCCGACACCACCACGTCGCCCGGCTTCAGTCCGGCCGCCGCCGCGCCGGAACCTGCCAGCACGCGCGTCACCAGCGCACCGCGGGTCTCGCTCAGGCCCAGGTTCTGCGCCAGCTGCGGGGTCAGGTTCTGGCTCTCGATGCCCAGCGTGCCGCGCACCACTTCGCCATGTTTGATCAGCTGGTCGACCACGTCGCGGGCCAGGTTGGATGGAATCGCCAGCCCCAGTCCGATGTTGCCGGCCATGCTGCCCTGCGGATTGAAGCTGGCGGTATTGATGCCGACCAGTTGTCCCTGCAGGTTCACCAGCGCACCGCCGGAGTTGCCCGGGTTGATCGAGGCGTCGGTCTGGATGAAGTTCTGATAGCCCAGCCCGCGGATGCCACTGCGGCCCACCGCCGAGACGATGCCCGAGGTCACTGTCTGGCTGAAGCCGAACGGATTGCCAATCGCCACCACGAAGTCGCCTACGCGCAGCTGGGTGCTGTCGCCAAGCTTGATCTCGGTCAGGTTGCCGGCCGGAATGCGGATCAGGGCGACGTCGGTGTCGGCGTCGGAGCCGATGAATTCGGCCTTCACCGTGCGGCCGTCCGCCAGGGTCACCTGCACGTCATCGGCATTGTCGATGACGTGGTGGTTGGTCAGCACCAGGCCTTCGGCGGCGTCGATGATCACCCCCGAGCCGAGCGATTCGTTGATGCGCTCCTGCGGCACTTCCGGGAACAGGCGGCGGAAGAACGGGTCGTTGAAGAACGGGTTGCGCACCCGCACCACCTGCTTGGTGTTGACGCTGACCACCGCCGGCATCACCCGCTCCAGCATCGGGGCCAGTGACGGAACCGGCTGCCCGGCGACCGAGGCCGGCAGTGCGGCGGTGGTGGGGACGGTCAGCGCGGTGGCCGGCAGCGGCGCGGCTTCGGCGCGGTTGTCCAGGTGGGCGTTGATGGCCGAAGCCACGAATCCACCGAAGGCGGCGGCAAGTGCAAGGGTCAGCAGAGTGGGCAGCGGGCGCATGGCAGATCCGGCATGGGTGCAGGCAGGGCAGGGAACAACGTGGGTATACGGTAAACCAAGCTGAATGAGTGTGTGGGCAAGGGCCTAAACCGGCGATGAAAATGACCCGGTGCCGCACACCTTCCGTCGCCCCGCGTCGGACTCCGATGCAGTGCGGGAGCGGCACCTGCGCGCCTGCCGCTTCCGGTGCAGTTCGCGCAAATCCGCGATTGGACACTTCTTATCCAGGCCCGAACGGCAACTTTTTCAGGCGCAATGGACATCAGTACAACGCCTCAAGGCGGCACCTTGTCGTGCGCCAGTGAGAGCGTTCGTTGCTGTTTTTCAGGGGTTTGCTGAAACGCATGGTCGTGGACACGCGCGCGGCACGGCGATCACCGCGCGATCCGCCGCATGGACAACGCGCAAAAGTCGTTCCACGATTCGCATTGCCGGTATAGCATCGCCAGCGATTTGACCAACCTAGCCCCCTTGGAGGCAACAAATGAGCAATGGAAACGGTGTGGCGACGTCCCTGTCGCAGGGCGTCGAAAGCGTTAAAGAAACCGCTGGCAATGTGGGCGAAGCCATCGCCACCACCGCCGAAGAAGCAGTGGCCTCGGTGAAGAAGACCGTCAAGCGCGCCCGCAAGGCTGCCACCACCCAGGTTGCCAAGGTCAAGAAGGCCGTCAAGAAGGCTGAGAAGACCGTTGCCAAGAAGGCCGACAAGGCTGCCAAGACCGTCAGCAAGCGTCTTGCAACCGCCAAGAAGAAGCTGGAAGTGGCCAAGAGCAACGCCAAGGCTGAAGCCGCTGCCCTGACCAAGAAGGTTGCCAAGAAGAAGGCCGCCGCCGAAAAGGCCGTGACCAAGACCACCAAGGCCGCCGGCAAGAAGGCTGCTGCAGCCAAGAAGACCGTGACCAAGAAGACCGCCGCTGCCAAGAAGGCCGTCGGCAAGAAGGTCGCCACGACCAAGAAGGCCGTGACCAAGAAGACCGCTGCCGCCAAGAAGGCCGTGGGCAAGAAGGTCGCCGCCACCAAGAAGGCCGTGACCAAGAAGTCCGCAGCTGCCAAGAAGGTCGTCGGCAAGAAGGCCGCCGCTTCGAAGAAGGCCGTGACCCGCAAGACCGCCGCGACCAAGAAGGTTGTCGGCAAGAAGGTCGCCGCCACCAAGAAGGCCGTGACCAAGAAGTCGGCTGCCGCCAAGAAGGTTGTCGGCAAGAAGACCGCCACCGCCAAGAAGGCAGTTGCCCGCAAGTCGGCTGTGGCCAAGAAGGCTGTCGCCAAGAAGACCGCGACCGCCAAGAAGGCCGTCCGCAAGGCTCCGGCCAAGCGCGCCCGCAAGTAAGCGGTTGTCCTGGTGCCCGCCCTCGCGGCGGGCATCGGGCTTGCACGCAGCGGCCACACCCGCCGTGCCAGCATCACGTCTGGCGAAAGGGGACCTTCAATGCGCGGACTGGACTTCAGCTCCTGGCAGGCCCTGCTCTCGACCCTGGTCGGGCTGGCCGTCATCACCCTGATCGGCGTGGGTATCCGCCTGCTGGTGATGCAGACCCTGCAGCAGCGCCGCGAACGCGAGAACCGACAGATCAACGAGCGGTTGCGCACCCTGATCGCGGCCTACAAGACCCTGGGCGGTTCGTTCACTGGCTCATTGGACGTGGACCCGCGTCACCTGCGTGACCTGCGGCAGGCCGCCGGTGGCATCGGCGAAGCGGCCGACATCGGGGTCGACACCGGCAGTGATCGGGCCCGTCGCATCCGCGACGCCGTGGAAGCCGCGCTGTCGGACATCATCCTTCTGGGTACCGACGAACAGGTGCGCCTGGCGGCCATCGCGGCCACCGAACTCGCCCAGGGACGCCCGGTACAGACCGCCGCGCTGGTGATTTCGCTGCGCGACTTCATCCGGCAGGCGCTGGATCTCCAACCCATTCCAGCCAGTGTCAGCATCCCCGCACAGGGCCCCGCGCGTCCCTCCGGCACCAAACCAAAAGGCGAGGGCGACCGCGCTGGCGGAAAGGGCGGTGGCGGCGGTGGTGGAGCCGGCGGCGGCATGGGTGTCGGGATGGGCATGGGCATGGGAGCCGGCATCGCACACCGCGACGATGACGGTGCCGCGCGCTGACCGGTCAGTCGCGCGCTGCACCCAGCTGGTAGGCCGGTGGCGTTTCGCCCATCAGATGGGTGACGAAGTAGTCCCACATCCGCCGCATGTAGTACCGGTCATTGCGGAACAGTTCGTGGTCCTGGTTGGCCAGGTACAGCAGGTCGTAGTCCTTGTTGGCCGCGTTCAACGCCCGTGCGAGCTGCAGGGTCAGTGCCGGCATCGCATTCTCGTCGAGGTCGCCGTACACCAGCATCAGTTTGCCGCGCAGCTGGTGCGCCAGTGCACCGTTGTCCAGTGGCCGGAACAGCGCCGGAATCGCATCGTCCGCCGGCCGCTGCGCGCTGCCGTCGGCATACACCGGCGCGCCCCCCACCAGCCGATCCATGCCGTGGATGCCGCCGCCGTACATGCCCTGGAAGCTGTGGCTGCCGGCCGACGCCACGCCCACTTTGTAGAAATCCGGATGCCGCAGCAGGGCGCGGGCGGCGCTGTAACCACCGAATGAGTGGCCGTAGATGCCCACGCGGTCGAGATCCAGCCCGGGATAGCGCTGGGCCAGCTGCTGGATCGCGGTCACGTGGTCGTCAAGCTGGTCGTCGGCGGCGGTCAGGAAGCTGACGTCATGGAAGGCCTTGGAACGCCCTGGGGTACCGCGCGCATCGATGCTGACCACCGCGAAACCCAGCTGGGCCAGACTCGACCGCGCCACCGGGTTCATCGTGGCCGTGGCGTCCACGAAGGCGACCGGCGCGTTGGTCACATGCGGTCCGCCGTACATGGCATCGATCACCGGGAACCGTCCGTTGTCGTTGTAGCCGGGCGGCAGGTAGAGCGTGGCGTACACCGGGGTGACCCCGTCAGCGGCGAGCAGGCGCTCGCGACGCGGTGGTTGCCAGCCGGCGGCACGCACGGCGCTGTCATCCGCCCGCTCCAGCTCCAGCACCACGCGCCCGTCGACGGTGCTGCGAAGCGCGCAGACCGGTGCCTGCACCAGGGTGGACCAGCAGTCGATGACATGGGCACCCGAAGGAGACAGCAGCTGCGGGTCACGTCCACCCAGCAGTGAGCTCGCCCCGGCATCCACGGCATGGTCGGCCACTTCCGGACTCAGCAGCACCGGTTCGCCGGCATCCAGCGCCACCCGGTACAACCGTCGCTGGTACGGATCGCCTGGTTCGCGCCCGCCTGCGGTGAAGACCAGTTGCTGCTCATCGGCGTCTACTCCGACAACATCGCGTACGCCCCACGCACCGCGGGTCAGCTGGCGCAGCGTGCGCCCGTCGCGCAGGTCCACCAGGTACAGATGTCCCCACCCGTCGCGCGCCGAGTACCACACCGCCTGCTTGCGTCCGGGCAGAATGCGCACGGCGGCGCGGCCGTAGGTATAGGTGTTGAGCTGCACCCGGGTGGTGGAGGATTCCTCCAGCACCGTGCGCACCTCGCCGCTGCGTGCGTTGATTTCCAGCAGACGGATGCGTGCGGGCCGGTCATGGCGGACGATGGCGATGTAGACGTGATCGCCGCCTTCCGACCAGCCCAGCACGCCCGCCTCTGTCAGCGTGTTCCAGCCTTCCGGCACCGCAACGTGACGGGTACGCCCGCTGTCGACGTCGACAAAGAACCACCCGTCACGCACCTGCTCGGCATCGCCCAGCAGCCCCAGCTTCACTTCGTGCACCACCGGGCGGAAGCTGTCGGTCGGTGCGGTGGCCAGGTAGGGATAGGCGAGCACCCGGCGCTCGTCGTAGCGCACGCCGAACACGCGGCGGCTGTCGGGCGACCAGCTCACCGCGAACGGAGCCGGCTTCAATCGTCCGTCCCGGCGCGGAATGCCGCGCAATGCGAAATCCGGCAGCACGCCATAGCCGTACGATGCTTCGCCGTCGTGGGTGAGCGGCGTGGGTAGGTCGGATCCGGTGGCCAGCCACAGGTTGTTGTCTCGCACGCTCAGCCTGTGCCGACCGTCCGGTGACAGCAGCTCCTGCGGGGACGCGATAGGAACGGACGCCTGTAGTGCCGCGCCATCTGCCACCACGTGTCGGGAGCCGAGCGCGGGATCGACCAGCACGACCTCGCCGTGACCAGACGCGTCTTCGCGCGGGTACCAGAAACGCCCATCCGGCAGCCAATTGGGCCGCACCGCTGCGTTGGCCACCTTGCCGCGCAGGTTGGCGTCGAGCACGCGCTCCGCCCGCGCGTAGTCATCTGCAACGGGCGCAGCGGACGCCGCCAGGGAAAGACTGCCGGCAACGCAGATGCCGGCGACGATACGGCGTACTCCCACAGTTCCCTCTGTCATGCGTTCGCATCCTCGTCAGGGCCGGGCCCGGGCATGCATCCGAGCATGCCGGGCGACGACTCGAGGGACAACCCACGGAGTTACTTCTCCAGCACCACAATCGGCACGAAGCCGCCGTAGATGAGGCGCTTGCCATCAAATGGCATGGGATTATTGGCCGGGTCCATGCGCGGGTCGTCCATCATTTTCTTCATGCCGGCATCGCGGGTGGCCTTGTCCGGCCATTCAATCCAGGAAAACACCACGGTTTCATCGTCTTTGGCCTCGACCGCGCGGAAAAAGTCGGTCTGGGTACCGTGCGGTACGTCGTCGGCCCAGCATTCCAGAACCCGCAGCGCACCAAACTCCATGAATACCGAATCGCCTTCGTTGGCGTGCTTGATGAACTTGTCTTTGTTGGCAGTGGGAACCGCCAGTACGAACCCGTCTACATACGACATGAGAGCCTCCGGTTGGGAGCGGGTGCGCCAGGATGGGCACCTTCAGAAACTACGACGCTTGGGCGCGATGAAAATCGACCGTGCCGTTCCCGCTGTGCCAGAACTGTGACGAACTTGGGGTAACCGGTGGTAATCAAAATAGAATCAAGGTGTTAACCGAGTTTATCGCTGCATCGCAGCGTGAATGGGGTAAGAAAATTCCTAGTCACGGTGAGGAATACCCTGATATGAGATTTGGCGATTCCCACTCAATATGGGCGGGCCGGGCAGGATGCTCACCACTGTGACCTGCAGTTCGACGCCTGAGCTGCGTTGGCCCCGGTGCAATACGGAGATTGGACGCGTTAGCCGACTACTCCCCAAGAGCGGCTTCCCCAGCGCGTGACGCCCCGCAAGGGTATCGTCGTGACCAGCGCTCCTTCTCATCTGTGTACATCCTTTTTCCACGTCGTGTGTGCAATCGCGCACCCGCGTGTACGCGTCTGCGCCTGAATAAACCCCAAAAATTCAGCGTGTTGAAAGCGTCGACCTTCAGGGTGCGTTGCGGCAAATAACGGAAACTTTGCATTCCCGATGCAGAAGCCGTTCGTTGCCACTGCACGACATAAGAAAGAAAGGATGTACCCATGAAGACTTCGTTGATCGCCTTGGCCCTGGCTGCCGCCCTCCCGTTCACCGCTTCGGCCGCTGAAGGCCTGTCCTACAACTACGCCGAAGGCAATTACGTCAAAACCGACGCCGACGGTGGCAAGGCCGACGGTTGGGGCGTGAAGGGCTCCTACGGTTTCCTGCCGAACGTGCACGCCTTCGGTGAATTCAACCAGCAGAAGACCGACATCGGCGATTTCAAGATCGACCAGTGGCGCGTGGGCGTGGGCTACAACCAGGAAATCGGCAGCAGCACCGACTTCGTGGGTCGCGTTGCCTACAACAAGTATGACCCGCGTCATGGCCTGGATTTCAACGGCTACAGCGCTGAAGCCGGCATCCGCACCGCCTTCGGCCAGCACGCCGAGGTGTATGCCATGGCTGGTTACGAGGACTACACCAAGAAGCACGGCATCAACCCGGAAGGTCAGTTCTACGGTCGCCTGGGTGGCCAGGTGAAGCTCAACCAGAACTGGGGCCTGAGCGGCGACCTCAAGATGGACCGCCACGGTGACAAGGAATGGTCGGTCGGCCCGCGCTTCAGCTGGTAAGCGGTGCATGACCGTTTGCCGCGCGTTTCATGCGTGGCAGCACAGGGCCCGGCATTGCCGGGCCCTTTTTTTTGCCTGCCGGCCGACTCAGCGCCGTGCCGCCGCGCCTTGACCCCGAGCGACCGCCTGCACCTCCTCAAGGCTGGTGCAGGCGGTGTCACCGGGCGTGGACATGGCCAGCGCCCCATGCGCTGCACCCAGATCCACGGCCACCTGCTCGCCCTCGCCCTGCAGCAGGGCGTGCACCACGCCAGCAACAAAGGCATCGCCGCCGCCGACGCGGTCCAGCAGCTCCACCTCTCTCACGGCTGATACGAAGACGTCGGTTCGCGTGCACAGTGCACCAGCCCAGCCATGACGGCTGGCGTTGGCGGCATCGCGCAGGGTGAAAGACACCGCCTGCAGTGCGGGGAACTCGGCCATCGCGCGCTGCGCGGCAGCCTGCGCGGGACCGATGTCCATCGGTGTGCGACGCGTTCCCAGGTCCTGCACATCCATGCCCAGGCAGGCGGCAAACGAGTACTCATCGCCGACCAGCAGGTCACACTCGGCCGCAATGTGGCGGTTGATCAGGCGTGCCGCCTCAGGATCCGCGTGGCTGTTCCACAGGCTGGCGCGATAATTGAGGTCGAACGACACCGGCACGCCTCGCGCGCGGGCGGCACGCACGGCCGTCAGCGTGGTCTGCGCGGTTTCCGCGGACAGAGCGGCGAAGATGCCACCGGTGTGCAGCCAGCGTGCCCCTTGCTGGCCAAACAGCATGTCCCAGTCAAACGCGTCCTGCTGCAGTTGCGAGGCGGCCGAGTACGCCCGGTCCGACACGCCCAGCGGCGCGCGCACGCCGAAACCGCGCTCGGTGAAGTTCAGCCCCATCCGGGTATTCCGGCCAATGCCATCATGGTCGCGCCAGACAACCTGGCTGGTGTCCACGCCACCGCTCTGGATCAGCTGCTGCGCCAGCAGACCCAGTTCATTGCGGGGCAGTGCGGTGAGCACGGCGGTGGCATGACCGAAGGTGCTGCTCAAGCCGCGCACCACGTTGTACTCTCCTCCTCCCTCCCACACCTGGAACTGGCGCGCGTTGCGCAAGCGCCCTTCGCCAGGGTCGAAGCGCAGCATCACCTCGCCCAGCGCAACGGCTTGCCAGCGCGCCTTTGGGCGCTCGGCCAGTCGAAACTGTTGCGTGCTCATCGGGCACGGCAACCGAGCAGGGCCAGGTCCACGCCCGCGGCCATGCGTCGATAGCCCTCGTCGTTGGGGTGCAGGAAATCCCGTGTGATATCCGCGGGCAGATACTCCGGCTTGGCCGGGTCACGCAGGATCTGGTCGAAGTCGATCAGCGCATCGAAGCCGCTGTGACCGCCGCGCATCCAGTCATTGAGTGTGGTGCGGGTAGCAGCCGACACCGGTTCGTAGCGGTCTGAACCCCCGAATGGGGTGATCGTGGCGGCAATCGCGGTGATGCCGTTGGCGTGCAGGCGGTCGGCAATCTGCCGGTAGCCCAGCAGCATGTCGTCGGCGTTGCGGCCCGGCGTGGGTGGGGTGCCGCCGTCGTGGCGGATGTCATTGATGCCTTCGAACACGATCACCCGATCCACGTTGGGCTGCGCGATCACGTCGCGGTCCAGCCGTGCCAATGCACTGTGGCTGCGGCCGTGGTCGACAACCTTGTTGCCACTGATCCCTGCGTTCACCAACACCACCTGGTCCGGGCAGGCCTGCTGCAGGCGTGCGGCCAGCAGCGCGGGCCAGTCGCCATTGCTGCCCCGGGTAGCGGTGGCACCTTCGGTGATCGAGTCGCCGAGTGCAACCACCACAACCGGCCGGGTCGCGCGCTCGGCAAGAACGGCAGACACGACGTTCTGCCGGTAGGCCAGTTTCACCTTGTCCTCCACCTGGGCCAGGCGCCCCTCGGCAATGCGTACCGCCGTGCGGCGTACCGCCGGGCGCGCGGCGTCGGGGAAGTACACCGTCAACGAGACATCTCCCAGAGCGGGCACCTGCATGGCCACCGGGTCGCTGAGCAGGGCTGCACCCACCGGCACCACCACGTCGGCACGTCCGTTGAAGGTTACCAGGCGCGCCGGCGACGCCGTGCCCACGCGCTGCGCACTGGCCCCGCCGATGTGCAGTGGCACCGCCCCCAGCTCATTGCTGATGCGAAAGCGAAGTGCGGTGGCCGAACTGGCCAGGCGCATGTCCTGGCGTACGGTCTGGTTGGCGAACTGCACCGGGGCCTCCGGCGTGCCATCCAGACGATCCGGAGCGGGCGAGGCCGTCCAAGCCGGCACCCAGACCTGGGCCTGGGCAGGAAGCGCAAGCGCGCCGGTGGCAAGTGCAAGCGTAAGTGCGGTGGTCCAGCGCAGCATGACAGCCCTCCCAGGCATGGCCGTTACGAGAAGTAGGTACCGCCGTTGACGTCCAGGTTGGCCCCGGTGATGAAGGCGGCCGCATCCGACGCCAGGTAAACGGCCGCGTCGGCAGCCTCCTGCGGCCGCCCCTGTCGGCGCAGCGGGGTGTTGCCGGCGACGGCGGTACGCACTTCCGGTTTGGTGAACTCGTCATGGAAGCGGGTCGCGATCATGCCGCAGCACAGCGCATTGACACGGATTCCGCGTGGGCCCAGTTCCTTGGCCATGGCGCGGGTGAAGGTCATCACCGCTGCCTTGGCGGTGGCATAGATGGACGCGCCCGGACCGCCGCCATCGCGGCCGGCCTGCGAGGCGAAATTCACGATCGCGGCACCTTCAGGCATGTGCGGCACCACCGCGTGCGTGGTCAGGTACACCGAGGTTATGTTGAGGTCCATCACGGTGTGGAAGAAGGCCGGGTCTATCTCATTCAACGGGCGGCGCTGCACCATTCCGCCGGCGACGTTGACCAGTACGTCGATCTGCGGGCCATACGCGGCCTGGGTCGCCGCGACCATCGCGGCCACGGCGGCGGGGTCGGTGACGTCTGCACGGTGCACGAACGCGGTGCCACCGGCGGCCTCGACGAGGCGCAGGGTCTCCTGCGCGCTGGCGTCATCGTTGGCGTAGTTGATGCACACCCGTGCGCCGGCCGCCGCCAGCTTCAGCGAGATTTCACGGCCGATGTCGCGGCCGCCGCCGGTGACAATGGCTACCTTGTCCTTGAAAGAGGTCATGCAATGCTCCAGTGATACGAGGGGGAATGAAGAGTCAGGAACGTGCGGTGGGGCCGCGTACGCGCTCGACGCGTCCGGTGACCAGCCAAAGCGCCAGCAGCGAGGCGGGCACCAGTGCGGCGACCAGAATGAAGATCGGGGCGTAGGAATCGCGGGTCATCACCGGCACCAGCCAGGTGGTGATCAAGGTGCCGGCCACGGCCGCCATGCCACCCAGACCCGCCAGCGAGCCCACCGACTTGCCGCTGAAAATGTCGCCGGGCAGGGTCTGGATGTTGCCGATGGCGATCTGGAAGCCGAGCAGTACGAAGGCAATAGTGACCACTGCCCACACCGGGTCGGTGGCCAGCACCGCGCCCAGCAGTGCCGGGGCCATGATCGCCCCGCCCAGGGTGATCACCCACTTGCGTGCACGGTCCACGCTCCAGCCCGCGCTGATCAGCTGTCCGGACAGCCAGCCGCCGCCGAGGCTGCCGATCATCGCGCCCACATACGGAACCCAGGCGAAGATGCCGATCTGTTTGATGTCGAAACCAAACGTGTCGGCCAGGTAGATCGGCAGCCACGACACGAACAGCCACCAGATCGGATCAAGGAAAAAGCGCGAAAGCAGGATGCCCCAGGTCTGGCGGTGGCCCAGCAGCTGGCGCACGCTGGGCACGTACTCGTCCACCGGCGAGGCGGCGGTCTGTGTTGGCGCATCCAGGATCAACGCGCGCTCGGCGGCGCTCACCCACGGGTGTTTGTCCGGTCCGGCGCGATAGATGATCAACCACGGCAGCAGCCAGACAAAGCCGATCGCACCGATCAGCACGAAGGTGCCACGCCAGTCCAGCCACAGAAAAAGCACCGCGATCAAGGGTGCCGAGACGATGGCACCAATGGACGCGCCGGCATTGAAAATCCCCTGTGCCAGCGCCCGCTCGCGGGCAGGGAACCACTCTGCATTGGCCTTCACCGCACCCGGCCAGGCACCGGCTTCGCTGATACCCAGCAGCGCACGCACCAGGCTGAACGAAAGAATCGAATGGGTGACGGCATGCAGGGCAATGGAGATCGACCAGACCGCAATGGACAGCGCGAAGCCCAGACGTGTGCCGATGATGTCGAACAGTCGGCCGAACACGAACTGGCCGGCGGCATAGAACAGCATGAACACCGTCACCAGCAGCGCATAGTCTTCCTTGGTCGCGCCAACATCCTGCGAGATCTGCGGCCACATTACCGCCAGCGCATTGCGGTCGATGTAGTTGATGACCGTGGCCACGGCGATCAGCGCCACGATCAGCCAGCGCACATAGGTGCGGGTGCGGGTGGTCACGTTCATTTGGCTGCCTTTTCGTTGGCCGAATCAAACCGCTTCCAGCCGCCGTCCCAACGCCAGGTGTGGCCGCCGCCTCGCACTTCATGGGTACCGGCTGCGCGCGGATCATGGGCAACACCCAGTGCAACCTGCGCTCCGCCAGCCAGGTCCAGCACCAGCACATCGGCGTCGTCTCCACGGTAGTGGCTGAGACGGTCGATGCGGCTGTTGGCCCCACGCACGGTCTCGGCCGTGCCGTCGTACTGCCCGTGCGGTTCCAGCACGCCATAGAAGGTGGTCGTCGCCTGTCCGTCTACACGTTGCAGCAGCAGCGGCTCACGGCGCAGGTTGAACGATGGATCATTGGCCCCGCTTTCCCCGATCAGCGCCCGCGATGGCGCGGTACTGGCGAAACGGTAGGTGTAGAAGCGTCCATCCAGCAGCCAGGTCAGGTGACGCGCATCGGTGGTTGGCTCGCTGGCCGCATCCACCCATACATGCTGGTAGCCGTTGGCCTTGCCTAGTACCGGGCGCGTGGTCACCGCGGACTGGGCAGTGAAGCCGACCTCCATGATGTGGCCATTGAAATGCAGCGGCAGGTCGTAACGTGCCGGTGCCTTGCCTTCCACCCTCAGCAGGTCCAGCACGACCGGCTGACCCAGCGACGGGTGTGCCAGCAAGGCCTGGGTACGGGTGAAGCTGACCCCGTCATAGGCCTTGTCCATGCGTGCCGATGCGATCTGGGTGTCGTCGGTGACCGCGAACAGCAGCGGGGTGGGCGAAAGCGGCTGTCCCTTCTTCCAGTCGCCTCCGAAGTGGCTCTGCTCGTTCACCACCAGCGTGTTGTGTGCGATGGTCTGCCGTGCCCAAGTATTGTTCTCCGGCAGGTAGATCCCGCCCGCCTTGGCTTCGATATTGAGGAAGCGGGCCGCGCCGTAATCGGTGACCACTCGCTGGCCGTTGTCGTAGAACAGCCAGTTGAGCTTGTCCAGATGGCCATGCCCCATACCCTGCTTGGTGTTCTTCATCACCAGCGCCTGGCCGTCCTCACCATTCATGCGCAGGATGACCAGGGCACCCTCGCGGCCATCGGGTCCGTCGCGCAGCACCATCGGCCGGAAGTCATACGGCGTGGCCTTGCCTGCGGCCAGCGCCGCCGCCACACGCAGCCCTTCCGGCGAAAGCAGCACCCGCTTCTGCGCCTTGGCGATGGAGAGCAGACGGTCATCGCCGGTGTTGGCGTAGGCAATATCAATGCCGGCGACCAGCTCTTCCGTATCCAGACCCTTGTCGAGAATGGCGTCGTTGATCGGGAAGAAGTAGCCGCCGTGGCTGCTCTGTACCAGTGCATCCACCGCTTTGAGCAGCACGCCGTCGCGGCGCTTGAAGATGCCGCGCTGCGGCTCGTTGCGTTCCACGGCATTGGCGAACAGGATGAAGGGAGCCAGTGCGTAGCGCTGGTAGTAGGGCCCTTCTTCGTAGTAACCGTCGGGTGAGAACAGCTGGTCCACCTGCTTGAGAAAGCCGGCACTGCCGTCACGGCGGCTGCCGTTCAAGGCCTTGTCCACCAGAACCGGATCGCGCAGCACGTAGCCGGTCATGCCGCTGGCGGCTACCGCCCAGGTGGCGTGGTTGTGGATCTTGTCGAAGTTCTCCGGTGTGCCCGCGAGGAATTCGGCCATCGGCCGGAACACGTTGTCGTCGATCGTCCGGCGATCCTGTTCGCTCAGCGTGTCGCGAATCGCGTCGTAGCCCTGAACCGCGCTGACCAGCCACACCGAATCGTTGAGGGTCTGCCAGAACAGGCGACCGGGAATCTGCCCTCGTCCCTGCGGATGTGCCCCCAGCCCGGGATAAAGTTTGGCGTAGCCCAGCAGCAGGTCTCGTGCGAAGCGGGCGTAGTCCGGGTTGCCGGTCAGCCGGTACAGCGCACCGGCCGCCTGGATCGCCTGGTAATTGCGCTTGTGCTGCTCATGCGTGTAGCCACCGCCTTTGTCCTTGGGCACCGGTACGTCGATGCCGGTCTTCATCATCGCCCGCACGCGCGCTTCGGAGCGGGCCTGTTCCTTGGCAAACAACGGATAGCGGGCGGCGTCGCGCTGGGTCTGCTGCCACTGTGCCAGGGTGACCAGTACCGGTGCGGTATCGGCAGCTGCGCGGTGGCTGCCGCTGGGTGTCTGGGCCTGTGCGGCGGGCAGGGCGGTCGTGCTGAAGGTAGCCGCCAGGAGCAGCATCAGGGGCGTGGAACGGGTCATGGCAGGATCTCGGCAGGATGGTCGGACTGCAACGCCGCCGTAGCGGTGAACGTGGTGGCGTGCAGCCGCAGTTGCGGTTCGCCGGTTTCATGGCGGAAGCGGACCCGGCCGCTGCGGATGAAGGTGCTGTCACTGAGGCTGGCCAGCTGCACGCCATGGAGACGCAGGCTGGTGTCGGCCTTCACTCCGACCTGGTCGAGGGTGCTGCCGCGCAGGTACAGCTTCGGTCCGAAGGTGCTTTCGTCAGTGCCACCGCGATACAGGTCCACCGCTGGGCCGCTGATGCGGCGGAAGCGGGAGTCGGCGATGTCGATCGCCTCCGCGTTGTAAGTGCCGAGGTCGTCGGTTTCTGCCGCTGCGCTGACCACGCTGCCGCTGATGTCTTCCACGATCACGTGCTGCAGCTTGATCCAGGCGGCCAGCGTGCCCTTACCGGCGTTGATCACATCGAACGCCTTGTTGGTGCTCAGGTCATGGATGCGGCAGTAGGCGATTTCCAGGCCGTAGTCGAACGCCTGGCTGCCCGGTGGAACGCGTATCACGGCATTGCCGGCCATGTCCGGGGCCAGGCGGCCATCAATGTCCAGCCGGCGCAGCTGCAGCGACCCTCCCGCGCCCAGCTCGAACAGCGACGGTCCGGTGAAACGTAGCCGTACCGTGCCCTGCATCGGACCGACCACGCTGAGTGGATGCATCAACGACAGCACCTGGTTGACCCGATAGTCGCCGGCCGCCAGTTGCAGGATGTCGCCCGGTGCGCTGCTGCGTACCGCACGGGTGAGCGTGTCCTCGCCGGGCTGCACCTGATGGGTGGCACCGCTCTCCAGAGCCACCCGCGCGCGCTGCTTTGGATACCAGTCCACGCCCACTGCCTCGCGCGCCACCGGGGCCAGGTCGCGTGGTGCGCCCACGCTGCTGCCATCGGTGGGGTAGAGCAGGCCGTTGGCCGCGCGCTGCAGCGGGACATTGCGTCCGGCCACGCCGCCTGGGAAACCGTCCGATGTCCGCGGGCTCTGCACGTTCCCGCTGAAGGCGATGCCCGACAGGTCCCCCTGGGTACGGAGCAGCTCGCCGGTGCCATCGCCCACGAACAGGTTGTCGCTGATCGCGCTGCGCACAGGCATCGCGTTGCGCTCGTCGTCCAGCCCAGCGCCAAGGAACAGGTGCCGCACCTTCACGAAGCTGTTGTGACCGATCTGCGCGTTGTCCACCTGCTCATAGCGGTTGAGCGGTGCATCGCGCGTGCCCGCCATCACCGCCAGCGCCGAGGCAAAGCCATCTCCAACCACGCCCTCGAAATAGTTGTCGCGCACGATCTGGTCGCGGTTGATCACCCGCACGCCACCGCTGTGTGCCTTGCCACCGCCCAGGAACACATTGCGTTCCACAATGTTGTCGTGACCGTGGCGCAGCACCAGCGAGCCTCGCGATTCCTTGAACACATTGCCGCGATAGAGATTCCCGCCGGATTTATTGGAAACGATCTCCACCTCGCCGTCGCACTGCTCGAACCAGTTGTTCTCAACCACCGTGTTCGAGTCCGACTGCGAATCGTGGCTGGTGCCGACCCGGATCGTTTCACCCCCATTGGAGCCGAGGTTGGGACGCGGCCCGAACCAGTTGTGGTCGATACGGTGACGGTTGTCGAGACCGCTGGTGCTGTTGCGGACCACCACCAGGGTGGTGCCCAGATTGGTCTTGCCGACCAGCTGGTTGTGATCGAAGCGGTTCTCGCGGCCGTACATCGCGACCCAGTTGTCGGACTGCCGACGGTCAGGCTTGTTGTAGCTGTCGATCACCATGCCGGTCACCCGGCTGTGATCCGCCCATTCTTTGGACGAGGCGCGGAACGAGATCACTTCGCCACCGGGTGCCCAGCCATCGCGAAACACCAGGTTCGAGGCTTCCAGATGGCGGCCGGCGAGGCGCAGCTGGGACTGGCCAGTGAGAATGACCTTGCCGGGGGTTTGCGCTGTAAGTCTAATTGGTTGACCAATTGTCCCTTGGCCGCGCAGCAGCAGATCGGTGTCGCGCCACACGCCGTCGGCCAGGATGACAGTGTCTCCGGGCTTCAATGCGGAGGTTGCCGAGCGATACGCGTCGGCGTCCTGCACCAGGTAATCGGCTGCCGATGCCGGACAGGCGGAGATGAAACCTAGCAATATCAAGGCGGTTGCGGGCCCTGTCCTGTGTCGTTGCGCTGTCACCGGTCACCCTCCCAGATCACCGTGTCCCAAAGCAGGCCTGATCCTAACAGGTTGCACGGTTGCGAAGTCAACCATGGTTGCATACCACTTTTGGCTTATCTGGTCAGCCTGTTGCGCATTCCTGTGCTGCAAATGCACAAACAACCCACGCAAAGTGGTCTGTATCAATCGCCTAGGTAGACTTTAGTACCAATTTATTGACATTGGTCCAGCAAGCGTGAATCGTCGGGGCCGTTCTGTGTAGTCGAACGATCCATCCTGGGAGGGAGATCACGATGTTGCATGACCGCCGCAGGGCTTCCCTGCGAAGCCTTCGCCGTACCGCGCTGCACGGCGCGCTGCTCCATGTTCTGTGCGCGGCGGCAATGCCGCTGGCCTACGCACAGGACACCGATGCCCCAGCCACCCCGGCGCAGGCGACCACGCTGGACCAGGTGCAGGTGACCGGCACCCGCGGCACCATCCAGACCAGCATCGACCGCAAGCGCGAAGAGACCGTGGTCTCCGACGTGCTGTCGGCCGACGACATCGGCGACCTGCCGGCGTTGTCGATCGGCGAGGCGATAGAAACCATCACCGGTGCCTCCACCCATCGCGAGAAGGGCGGGGCGTCGGAAATTTCCATCCGCGGCCTGGGGCCGTTCCTGGGTTCGTCCACCTTCAATGGTCGCGAGGCCACCAACGGCAGCGGCGACCGCTCGGTGAACTTCAATCAGTTCCCGTCCGAGCTGATCAACACGGTGGCGATCTACAAGACCCAGCGCGCCGATTTCGTCGAAGGCGGCGTGGCCGGCACGGTCAACATGGAAACGGTCAAGCCGCTTGAGTACGGCAAACGCACCATCCAGCTCGATGGGCGCGGCACCTGGCAGGAATATGACGACCGGCTCAAGGACGGTGATGGCATGGGCTGGCGCGGCACCGCCAGTTACATCGATCAGTTCGACATGGGGGCGGCCGGTACCCTTGGCGTGTCGCTGGGACTGCAGGCGCTGGAAGGCAGCAATCCCGAAGAGATGCTGTCCAGCAGTTCCACCTGGGTCGCCTGCGACGGTCGCGAGGTGGTCGGGGCCACCCGCAACTGCACCCAGGTCAACGGCCAGCAGGTGGCGGACGGTGTGCCGTACTACCTGGTGCCGAGCAGCCGCATCTACCGCCAGTTCATCGAGCACGACCAACGCGACTCGCAGTTCGGCGCGCTGCAGTGGCGACCCAATGGCGCGTGGGAAGTGAACCTGGACTACCAGCATTCCAAGCGTGACTACACCGAGGACCGCTCCGACCTGTCGCTGTCGTCGATGATGCGCAATCTCAACAACCGCGTGGTCACAGACGACGGCGCGCTGCTGCATCACACCGGCAGCACCACCGTGGATTCCACCGGCAACTTCCTGGAACGCATGGAGGAATACACCGGTGGTGGCTTCAATGTGATCTTCCGCCCGAACCCGGCGTGGACGCTGTCCACCGATCTGTCGTACTCCAACACCCAGCGCGATCAGATCGAGCGTTCCACCCGCCTGCGCGCCGGTCGCACCGACGTCAATGGCAATCCCGTGCCGGGCATCAAGAACACCCGGTACGTCGACTACACCTATGACTACCATGGCGACGTTCCCAGCATTTACCTGGACCCGGCGTTCGATGTGAACAACGCGGACAACTTCACCGACTCGGCGTTGATCCGTCGCCGCCAGCAAAGCCGCGAGCACACCATCCGCGCGCAGCGCTTCGACGTCACCTTTGCCCCGGAGGCCGGCTTCTTCACCGCGCTCAAAGGCGGCCTGCGCCGGTCCGAAGCCACCTATGCCGACTTCGACGATACCCGCGACATCACCACCACCGACGTGGCGGCGATCCGTGCGGCCAACCGCGCCTGCCGCCAGGCCTTCCCGCAGGACGACTTCCTCGACAACGCCAGCGGCAACACCATCGACCAATGGGCCAGCTTCGACAGCCGTTGTCTGTTCAAGGCCTTTACCGGCGTGGACGACACTGGCCTGAGTGCCGATCTGCGCGATCCGGCCAACAACGACGTCACCGAGAAGACCTACGCCGCCTACTTCATGGGTGAGTTCAGCAGTGAATGGTTCGGCCTGCCGGTCACCGGCAACCTGGGCCTGCGCTGGGTGCGTACCGATGTGCGTTCGGTCGGTCTGCGCAGCGGCCTCGACGTCACCCAGAACCCGGACGGAACGGTCACATTGCGTCCGACCGGCGAGTTCACCAGCCAGACGTTGTCCTCCAGCAACGACCAGTGGCTGCCCAGCCTCAATGCGGCGTTCGAACTGCGCCCGGACCTGCTGCTGCGCGTGGGCGCATACCGCGCCATGTCACGGCCGGATCTGGCCGCCGAAGGCTATGGTCGCAGCTTCAACCTGGACGACGTGGACACCGAGTTCGGCAGCGTGGCCGATGCACTGGGCAGCATCACCGCCACCGGCAACCCGCGTGCCAAGCCCTTGATGTCGTGGAATGCCGACGTGTCGTTGGAGTGGTACGCCAACGCTGACTCCATCCTTTCCACGGCGGTGTATTACAAACAGTTCAACGGCGGTTCGATGCCGGTAGTCGTGGATGAGACCTTCGAGATCGATGGCGAAAGCGTGTCGGTCCCGGTGGAGCAGCTGGCCACCAGCAACCAGAAGAGCGACCTGTTCGGCTTCGAACTGACCGGTTCGCACACCTTCTCCTACCTGCCCGGCATCTTCTCTGGGTTGGGCGTGAAGGCCAGCTACAACTACGCCGACTCCAACTTCCGCACCGAGGACCTGCGCCTGGGCGAGTCCACTGACCCCGTCACTGGTGTGGTGACCCCGCGCATCGTGGAGCCGGCCAACATTTTCGGCCTGTCCCGCCACGTAGCCTCGGCGCAGGTTTACTGGGGACTGGGCAAGCTGGATCTGCAGGCGATCTACAAATACCGCTCGGACTACTACCAGCAGTTCGTCGGTGACCCTTCGCAGAACCGGTACGTGCGCGACAATGGTTCGCTGGACTTCCGGGCCACCTACAAGGTGAACAAGCATCTGTCGTTCTCGCTCTCGGCCAGCAACCTCACCGACGAGCCGCGGGTGTCGGATATGCCGATCCTGGGCAGCTTCCGTGAGTACACCACTTACGGGCGGCGGTATTATCTGGGGGTGCGCTACCGCTTCTGAGGCACACCGCGCGGCCCGACGGGCCGCGCTCTGTCCTTCCCCAGCCCGTACAGCCAGGCCCTTTGACGATGTCCGAACCCCGCCTTTACCAGACCATTGCCGCGCAGATCGTCGCCCTGATCGACAAGGGCGAATTCCCGCCGGGCTCGCGCCTGCCGGGCGAGCGTGACCTGGCCGAACGGCTCGGGGTCAGCCGGGTGACCGTGCGCGAGGCCGAGATCGCGCTGGAGGCGCAGGGCCTGATCACCATCAAGACCGGGTCCGGCGTCTATGTGAAGGCGCGCCCTGCAGTGGCTGCCGGTGCCCTGCCGGATGTGTCCGCGTTCGACCTGACCGCCGCGCGGGCAGTGATCGAGGCCGAGGCGGCGGCGATGGCGGCCAGCCGCATCACCGATGCCGAGGTGCAGACCCTGGAAGGCCTGATCGCGGCCATGACCGACCCGTCGGCCGGCGAAGCGGCCGCCAGCGAGGCCGACCGGCAGTTCCACCTGGCCATTGCCCGGATCGCCGGCAACCCGGTGGTCGAGCACTGCGTGCAGCTGATCTGGCGCATGCGCAACGAGCTGCCGCGGGTGCGGCAGGTCTATGCCAATGTCTGTCACAACGACAACGACACCCGCAACGACGAGCACACTGCCATTCTGGATGCGCTGCGCGAGCGTGATCCCGCGGCCGCGCGTGCGGCCATGCGTAATCATTTCCAGCGGCTGTTCGAGTCGATGCTGGAGGCGACCGAGAATGAAGCGCTGGCGGAGATCCGGCGGCGCACGCAGCAGGACCGTGAGCGCTTCCTGGCGGCTACCGCGCGGTAATGATGCAGCCACGCAGGGCGTGGCTCTACGGGGTTACTCGCCCTGGTACTGTTTCTCTTCGACCAGGTGCGAGCCGGCGATGCGGTTGATCTCGTTCTTGACCTTCACCCGCTCGCCATTGGTGCCGTAGACGCCCCGGGCCAGCTGGATGAAGTCGTCGTCGAAGGTCTGGGCGGCTTCCTTGTCGCGCAGGCGGTCCTGGATGTCCCACATGCGCTCGTTGATGACCTTCAGCTGCGACTTCAGCGCGTCCAGGCCCGGCTGGGCGGACAACTGCTGCTGCCACAGCGGCAGCAGGCCATCCAGTTCGGTGCGGACATTGGCGACCTTGCCGGCATCGGTGATGCGCTCGGCCTTGATTTCCAGGATGGTGATCTTGTCGATCAGTTCGCCAATCGATACCGGGGTCAGGATCGCGTCCACGTCGTACTCGCTGCAGGATTCAAGGCGGCCATGATAGCGCGCGCGGGCTGAAGGCTCCGTGGGCGCTTTTACGCGGAATTTGCGCCGCGGCTACCCCGCGCGAATGGCTCCGTTATGCCCCCGCTGCCCACACTGGGCGCTTCAACGGCGTGGCCGTTTTCTGGAGTGTTTCAACGTGGCAAAGCAGGCAGCAGGGCGCAGGGTGCGCCGGATGGGGGCGGTGGTGATCGGACTGGCAATCAGTGGTTCGGCGCTGGCAGGCGTGGACGGCAACGCCACCCTGACCTCTGACTACGTCTGGCGAGGCAGCTCGCAGACCCTGGAAGACCCGACCGTGCAGGCCGGGGTCAAGCTCAGCAGTCAGTCCGGCTGGTACGGCTCGGTATGGGGGTCTGGTGTCTCGTTCGAACCGGATGCGGGCGCACGCAGCGAGTTCGACTTCGTCGCCGGCTGGAGTGGTTCGCTCTCTGGTGATTGGGCCCTGGACGTCAACCTGACCCATTACATGTACCCGTCGACCGACGTGGACCTGGACTGGACCGAACTCAACAGCACCGTGACCTTCAAGGGCAATTACTGGCTGAGCGTCGGCGTGTCCGACAACGCGCTGGCCTCGGACACCACCGGCACCTACGCCCAGCTGGGCGCGCGCTTCCCGATCAACGACCACTGGCGCATTGAAGGTGCCGTGGGCCAGTACTTCCTGGACAAGGCGTACGCCGACGACTACCTGCACGGTCAGCTGAGCGCCATCTGGAAGGTGCATGGTCCGTGGGAACTGCGCCTGACCGCGCACGACACCGACAACGCAGGCAAGCGCCTGTTCGGCAACAACGCCGGTTCACGGGTGGAGTTCGCGATCCAGACTGCGTTCTGAGGAGTGCCAACGGGGTCGCCGGGCCTGTGCCCGGC
>NZ_JASCOZ010000079.1 GCF_029960115.1 Stenotrophomonas sp. PS02289 | reverse complement strand
GGGCTTGCCCGGCTGGCGGTTATCCGGATGCATCAGCCGGGCAAGCCCGGCTCTACTAGTTGGCACCTATCGTCAACACCGGCGCAGGACTGCTGGTCCCGGTTTCAGCCAACGAGAAGAACATCATCATGAACGCGAACGCGCGCTTGGACGCCATATCGCGGTCGTCCACCCAGTACCAGGTATCGCGGTAACGCACGGCGGTATACGCATCGGCCGGTGCCTGCGCGCCACTGTGGATGGTTGCCAGTCGATGGAAACCCTGCGCGCTCACGTCCGGCGCATAGCCCGGGAAGGTGCGCCCCTCGGCAATGTGCGCGGCGGGCACGTCGATGCAGTTGGAGAAGTCGAGCAGGATCTCCAGCATCGAGCGGGTCAGCAGCGCGATCTCGGTGTCGTTGCGTGGCGTGGCCCCGTACACCAGATTGAACTCGGGCGAGGGGCGAATGCCCATCAACCCGCGTACCTGGGCCACGTCCTCGGCCAACTGCGGTGACGCATCACCACGGAAGAACAACACCGTCGCTTCGCCATTCTCGCGCCGCTCGATGCGCATGCCGAGACCTTCCGCACGCTGTACACGCCGCAGCAGTTCAGTGAGCTGCACGAACTGCGGGTCCGCCGGGCGCGCATTGATGCCGGCTGACCGGTTGTAATGCCCGTTGATCGCGCGCGTGGTCGCGCCGATGATGAAGTCCGCCGGGTACCCGGCCTGGATCATCTGGAACACCGACGCCGGTGCAATCGGGCGCAGCAGGCTCTGGGTGAACTTGTCGCCGGTCAGTGGCGCGTAGGAGATGGTCGGTTTGGTGATGTAGCGTCCATAGCCGCCGATGCTCGGGGTGCCTGAATCCTGCGGGGGGAACGTCGCAGAAGCATCGATCTGCCCCTCGGCTGAGTAGGACGCCACGATGGAGGAGACGTCCAGGAACATCGGCGCATCGGCGTAGCGCAGGCGCACGATGTTGAGCAGCGTCTGTTCCTTCCACGACTCGCCAATGGCAGTGGAATAGCCCTGGCGATCACGCGGGATGCTCTGCGGGCCCATAGTGGCGCAGCCGCAGAGCAGGGCGGTGGAAACCAGTGCCAGGTGAAAGCGGAGGGGACACTTGAGCATGCCGGTGCACCGCAGGAGGGCAGGGAACCACGCTCGCACCCGACGCCCGCACGCACAACGGCATTTGTGCGGTAGCGCCCATGGGTAGTTTTACTGACATCACCGCTGCCTTGGGACACTGGTAGAGGCGGTCGACAGACGCCTGCCGATAGCATTGATGGACTCTTTAGCGCATGAACCCTGCCGGGGTGAGCGCTTCGTTCCCAGTTCATGCCCTACCGCGCGATGCACCGGTACCGGCGGTCGACTGTCGTGCGACCCTACCGGCGAACATCGTGGCGCCGTAGACCCGACGTGCCGCGTCAATGAATGCGTCGCCACGCGCAGGAGCGACGGAGCGCCCGCTATCGGCCGAGCAACGATGCGATGGCCTTGCGCAGCAGCCAGATCACACCCCACAGCAGCACGCCGTTCAACACCATCGCCAGCACGATCAGGGCAATGAAGCCGGCCGGTGTTTCCACGCCCAATGCCATGAAGAACAACGACCATGGCATGGCCAGCATCAAGGCAACCACTGCAGCCAGACCGTCGGCGGGGAGGCCGAACAGGCCTTTGGTGCCGACAAGCAGTACTGCAAGACCGCCGAGGCAGGCGAGGGCGTAGAGACCGACGATGACCTGGGCGACGCGCTTTCCTGGGAGCATGGTATTCGTCCGTGCGTTGGATGCGCGGAGTTTACACAGTCCGCGAAGCCACGCAGGGCGTGGCTCTACGGGGTGGGCATGCAACCTTGCTCAGTCCGCTGCGAATGCGGCGGCGGCCAGCTTCTCCAGATCCAGGTACTGCGCCTTCTCCACAGTGACGCCTACAGCCAGAATCTCACCGCCCTTGAACTCGCCCGGCGTTTTGTACTCGGCACTGACGGCGTCACCACTGTCGCGACCGATGCACAGCCCATCGCCCGAAAGCGTGAACTTGCCCAACTGGGTCTTCATATCCCCCTCGGCCTCGACCTTGTCGTTCACATACAGCTTGGTCTTGCCCAACGACTCGCCGTGCTCGCCCTGGCCGGCGCGCTCGAACTCCATGCCCAGCGTCCACGTGCCCGGCTTGAGTTGGGTGGTGGACACAAAGGTCTGCTCCGGCTTGATGCCGAGGAAGTTGTACACGTAGTACAGCTTGCGGTTCTTGATGAACAGGCTGTGCCCACCGAACCGCGAGCCATGCGCGAAGATCACGCCCGAGGCATCGGCGTCCTTGATCTCCACCTCGGCAATGATCTTGTACGAACGCCCACGCACGTTCACCGCCACGCCTTCCGGCACCGGCGAGGTGCCCGGGTAGTAGACGTAACGCTCGCGCGGGGCTTCGGTGCTCGGGCGTTCGGTGCCCAGGACCTCGGCAGCGGTGCGGTCGTCCAGCGGCAGCACGTTGTTGGCGTCAGCCTCGGCGAACCACGCATCCACCAGCGCTTTCAGCTTGTCCGGATGTTCCTTGGCCAGGTCTTTGGACTCGGAGCGATCCTCATCCACGTTGTACAGCTCCCAGCGGTCATCGTCGAAGTGACCCTTGCTGGTCAGCGGTGCGTGCACCGCCGCCGCCTTCCAGCCGTTCTCCCAGATGCCACGTGTGCCCAGCATGGCGTAGTACTGACGCTTCTTCTGGGTTGGGCCATCCTTCTCGAAGCTGTACTTCATCGACACGCCCGACAGCGGGTGCTGCTTCACGCCGCGATTGGTTTCAGGCATTGGAATGCCGATCGATTCCAGGATGGTCGGCACGATATCCACTGCGTGGTGGTATTGGTTGCGCACCTCGCCCTTGGCCTTGATGCCCTTCGGCCAGTGGATCACCATCGGGCAGCAGGTGCCGCCGGCGTATTCGGAGTAGCGCTTGAACATCTTGTACGGGGCCGAGAACGCCGCGGCCCAGCCGGTGGGGTAGTGATTGTAGGTTTCCGGCCCGCCGAGCACGTCGATGTACTTGAGGTTCTCTTCCAGCGAATCCGGGTAGTTGTTGAAGAACTTGTTCTCGTTCACCGAACCCGTCGGGCTGCCTTCGCCGGATGCGCCGTTGTCCGAGCAGTAGAAGATGATGGTGTTGTCCAGCTGGCCGCTCTTTTCCAGGTAGTCGACGATGCGCCCGACCTGGGCGTCGGTGTACTCGGAGAAGCCGGCATACACTTCGGCCATGCGCGAGAACAGCCGCTTCTCATCGGCACTCAGGCCGTCCCAGGGCTTCACGTAGTCCGCAGCGTTGGCCTGGTCTTCGGGCATGGGATTGAAGTCCGGGACCTGGGTGCCGGCCGGCAGCATGCCCTTTTCGATCATGCGTGGCACCACCCACTTGCGGTAGGCGTCGTAGCCTTCGTCGAACCTGCCCTTGTACTTGTCGATGTATTCCTTGGGCGCGTGATGCGGGGCATGGTTGGCTCCCGGGCAGAACCAGAGGAACCAGGGCTTGGAAGGATTGGAGGCCTTCTGGTCGCGGATCATCTGCAGCGCCTGGTCGGTCAGGTCGCGCGACAGGTGGTAGCCGTCTTCCGGGCCATACGGTTGGTCGATGAAGACGTTGTCCTGGGTGAGATCCGGGTACCACTGGTTGGTTTCGCCGCCGAGGAAGCCGTAGTAGCGGTCAAAGCCCTTCTGCAGTGGCCATTCAGATTTCGGCCCGCCGGCGCAGATGTCCTGCTCGGGCACGTTGTGGTCTTTGCCGATCCAGAACGTGCTGTAGCCGTTGTCCTGCAGCACCTGGCCTACCGACATGCATTCTTCAGGCACGCGCCCACTCCAGCCGGGGAAGCCGTTGGCGGTTTCGGTAATGGCGGACATGCCATTCAGGTGGTGGTTGCGGCCGGTGAGGAAGCACGAACGGGTAGGGGAGCACAGCGCGGTGGTGTGCCACTGGGTGTAGGTCAGCCCGTTGTCCGCCAGCTTCTGCAGCGTCGGCATGTTGATCGCACCGCCGTAGGGTTCCCACGCGGCCTGGCCGGTGTCGTCGTAAAGAACGATCAGGATGTTGGGGGCGTCTTTGGGTGCGGTCGGTGGCAGGAAGGGTGCCCAGTCAGCTTTGGAATCGCGGATGTCGAGCTTGATGACACCCTTGAACGGGGGCTTGGTCATGGCGGGGCCTTCCTGCGCGGGGGAGGGTTGGAAGTTCAGCACCTCACGCCGCTGCCGGCCTCTGTAAACCTACTGAGTGGGCTTCAGTAGATTCGGTAGAGGCGGTCGCAAGACGCCTGCCGATAACGGTGATCGGTGCTTTAGCGCATTGACTCCGACGGGCCAACGCCTCCGTTCCGCGTCCATGCCCCACCGGGTGATGCAGTGCTATCGGCCGTCGACTGTCGTGCGACGCTACCATCGGCCGCACAATAAATGGTTGGGCAGGAAGGGCTTTGGTAGAGGCGGTCGCGAGACGCCTGCCGATAACGGTGATCGGTGCTTTGACGCATTGTCCTTCTCGGAGAGACGTCTCCGTTCTGCGTTCATGCCCTACCGGGCGATGCACCGCTATCGGCGGTCGACTGTCGTGCGACCCTACCAGCCCTCCGTCGCGCCAAACTCGTACGTTTCCCGTTCTTATGAGACGCCCGTCTCGAATCTTTGTGTCGATCGCGACGTACAGGCTGCAATGCCATGCCGCGGAGAACGGCCATCTGCGGCGTATTGGCGTGGCACGCGTTATCCCGCAGCAACGTCACCGCTTTGACTGCGGCACCTTCCTCAGTTTGCTGACGTCGTACCCCAACGCCTTGATCCGCTCCACTGCGGCTTGGTAATCCGCCTCAGACACCTGCGGCGTGCGCGCCATGTACCACACATGGTCGCGCTTGCTTCTGGCCACGATGGTCTGGCTGTAATCCGGCGACAGCCACGAAATGATGTACTCGGCCTGGATCGGCCATACGAACTGCATGCCCCAGACCGCGCCGTTGCCTTCCTTCTCGACCCGGCCAATCGGATTCATCGTGCGCTTGGGAGCCTGGAAGCTGCCCTTGCGGTAGGTGAAGGTGGTCTGGATCCGTCCATCCGAGCGCAGTGCGTAGCTTTCCACCGCGTCAAAGGCCTCCCGTTCCGGCCGGGTGGGGATGTGCGCGATCACATACCAGTCGCCCATGAAGCGGGGGACATCCACCGCGTCCATACGAGGCAGCGGCGGCAGGTCGCGGGCGCTGCAGGCACTACCCAGCAAGGCGGCGGCCAACAGGGGCAGAAGGGTATACGCACGCATGGCAGTCTCCTTCAGCGGGGTCGGAACAGATAATGCGCCACCAGCCATTGCTGGCCGTTGTCGTAGCCGAACAGCTCGGCGCAGGCCATCCAGAACATGCGCCAGCGTTGCCACCACAGTACCGCCGCGTCACCGTAGGTCTGCGTGAGGATGGGCATGAGTTCTGCACGGGCAGCGTCCTGGTTGGCCAGCCAGTGGTTGGCGGTCTTTTCGTAATGGGTGCCGTCCACCAGCCAGCGATCCTGCAACTGCAGGTCCTGCTGGAAGTGCAGCAGCGTATCCGCAGCAGGCATCAGCCCGCCGGTGAAGAAGTGCCGGCCCATCCAGTCGTCCTCACCCTGGGTCTCGAACGGGTACATCAGCGTGCGATGCGCGAAGATGTGCACGAACAGCGCCCCGTCCGGCCGCAGCCAGCCGGCAATCCGGCCCAGCAGCGTTTCGTAGTTGCGCATGTGCTCGAACATCTCCACGGATACGCAGCGGTCGAACGAATGCGCCGGCAGCACCAGCTGGTTCACGTCCCGGGTCAGCACCTGCACGTTATGCAGGCCGCGCAGCATGCACTGCTCCATGATGTGGCTGCGCTGGCTGCGTGAGTTGGATACGGCAGTGATGCGCATGTTGGGGAAGCGCTCGGCCATCCACAGGGTCAGAGAGCCCCAGCCACAGCCCAGCTCCAGCACGTCCTGGCCGTCGGCCAGTCCGGCACGCGCGCCATACAGACTCAGCATGGCCTCTTCGGCCTCGGCCAGGGTCTCGCGCCCGGTGGGGTAGTAGCAGCTGCTGTATTTCAGGCGTGGGCCCAGGCAGGCCTTGAAGAAGTCGGCCGGCACCTCGTAGTGCTGGCGGTTGGCCTCATCCACATGCAGGGCGACCGGGCTGCCGGAGAGCTCGGACAGCATGCGGGCGAAGCGCTGCTGCTGCGCATGCGCGCCACCGGCCAGTTCGTCCTGCAGGCGTTGGCCGCAGAGCCGGCGGATGCCCCAGCGCAGGGCGCGGTCGGGCAGCCAGCCGCGCTCGGCCCAGCCGGTGAGGCCCAGTTCGGCGGTCGCCGGTGGCTGCACAGGGGTAATGGTGCTCATGACGTGCCCTCAGCGGTGTTTCGGGGGAACCAGAGGAAGAACATCGGGGTGGTCTGCTGGTAGCGGCGGTAGTCCTCGCCTCGGCTGCGCAGCGCCTGCTTCTCAGTGAACGGCACGCCGCTGAGATAGCGCAGGAACACGTACATCACCACCGGGCCGCTCCAGGCCAGCCACCACAGCGGCGAGCCCACGGCCAGCAGCACGTAGGTGAACCAGTGCAGCCACTCGAAGAAGTAATTGGGGTGCCGGCTGTAACGCCATAGCCCGTCGCGGCAGGTGCGGCCCTTGTTGGCCGGGTCCGCGCGGAAGCGCGCCAGTTGACGGTCCGCCAGTGCCTCGCCGCCCACGCTGAGCAGCCACACCGCCATCGCGGCGGCGATCCACCCGCTGAAACCAGGGCGCGGATTAGCAGCCACCGCGGCGAAGGGCAGGGCAAACAACACCACCAGCAGCGCCTGGGCGATGAAAAAGCCGTAGATCTTCCCCTGGTGCCCGCCCCAGTGCGCACGCAGGTACTGGTAGCGACCGTCCTCGTCCTCATGGCGCACGCGCTGCCACAGGTGCAACGCGAGCCGGCTTCCCCAAAGCCCGCCCAGCACCGCAAGCGCGATGCGCGGCGCGTGCGCCCCTTCTCCCAGCCAGGCCAGTAGCAGCGCGCCCGCTGCCACGCCTTTGGCCCACAGCACGTCGACCACGCCGATGTTCTGGTGCCGGCGTTGCCAGGCCCAGCCCCAGCTCATGATCACCACCGCGTAAAGCAATACCCACCACAGCGGTTTCATGACGGCAGCCCCTGCAGCGGTGGCTGATACCCGGGGCGGGCCAACAACAGATGTGACACGCCAATCGAGCGTTCCAGGAACCCGCCTTCGCAATACGCCAGATAGAACTCCCACAGGCGAATGAAACGCTCGTCGAAGCCCTGCGCACGCACCTGCGCCCGTTGCGCCAGGAAGCGTCGACGCCAGGCTCGCAAGGTCAGCGCGTAGGAGTGACCGAAGTCGTATTGCTGGATCAACTGCAGGTCGCTGGCGTCGGTCTTTGCCAGCATGATCGCGCCCAGCGAGGGAATGAAGCTGCCGGGAAACACGAAGCGCTTGATGTAATCCACGCTGTGCAGCGCCTGCTCATAGCGGTGGTCTTCAATGGTGATGGCCTGCAGCAGGGCCACGCCGGTGGGCTTGAGCAGCCGCTGCAGGGTGGCGAAGTAGGTCTCGAGGTACTGCGCGCCGATGGCCTCGATCATTTCGATCGACACCAGCTTGTCGTACTGGCCTTCCAGGTCGCGGTAGTCGCGCATCAGCACGGTGACACGGTCGTGCAGGCCGGCGTCCTTCACCCGCTGCCGGGCCAGCGCATACTGCTCGGCGGAAATGGTGGTGGTGGTGACGTGGCAGCCATAGTGCGTGGCCGCATGCACGGCGAAGCCGCCCCAGCCGGTGCCGATTTCCACCACGCGGTCGCCGGGCTGCAACTGCAGTTGCTGGCAGATGCGGTCCAGCTTGCGGGTGGACGCCACTTCCAGCGCTTCGTCCTCGGCCGCGTACAGCGCCGAGGAGTACATCAGATCCGGCGACAGGAAGAGTGCGAAGAAGTCGTTCCCCAGATCATAGTGCGCGGCGATGTTGCGGCGGCTGCCGGCGCGGGTATTGCGGCGCAGCTGGTTCCAGACGTGCAGCAGCGCGCCGCCCAGTCGGGCCGGGCCACGCTCCATGCCGTCCAGCAGGTGTCGGTTGCGCACCAGCAGGCGCACCAGGCCGACCAGGTCGGTGCATTCCCAGTCGCCATCGATGTAGGACTGGCCGGCACCGACGCTACCTTGCGCGGCGACCTTGCGATAGAACGCGGGGTCGGTGACCGTTACCGTGACATGCAGGGAACCGGGCGCGTGGTCGGCATTACCGAGCAGCACCTCACCCCGCGCATCGCGCACCTTCAGGCTGCCGAGCTGCAGCGGTGCCAGCAACCCCAGCAGGCGCGTGCGCAGGAACCCCTCCAGTGAGGTCAGACGGGGGGCATGGATCTCGGGTGACACCTGACTCATGAGCGTTTTCCAGAAAGCGCGGGATGGTCGTACACGGGGTTGCGCTTCAACCACAGCCGCAGCGCCTGCCAGTGAATGGCGGCGACCACCTGCAGGGTCATCAACGGGTAGCGCAGCAGCACCTTGGCCAGCCCCGGGCCGTCCAGCGGACGGCGCTGGAGCTGCTGGGTGGCATCGAACTGGCGTTCGCCGTCGCGCCACACCTGCATGTGCACATTGAGGTCGTCGCCCGGCGCGGTGAAGCGCCAGTCGTAGCGGCAGTCCATCTGCATGAACGGCGAAACGTGAAAGGCCTTGTCGAACTGCCAGCGCAGGGCACGGCCGTGCTGTTCGGCCTGGGCGACCGGCAGCACGTAGGCATGCCGTTCCTTCCATGGCGTATTGGTGATCTCGGCGACCACGCAGTCCAGCTGCTCGCCATCGGGCTGATAGCAGTAGTAGTAGCTGACCGGATTGAACACGTGACCGCCATAGCGCAGGTGGGCCAGCAGACGCACCGGCCCAGCCGGGCGGTAGCCCAGGACGGACGCGGCACGGTCGCGCACCGCTTCGGCCAGCGGTTGCTGCGGATCGCCCAGAAAGTCACTGCGCTTGAACTGCGCGATGTTCGGCCGGTTCACCGACCACAACCAGCGACGCTTGAACAGCGTGGGAAGTTCATCCAGGTCGATCAGCAGCTGGGCGATCGGGTAGGTGAACGCATGCGCGTGCGGCCGGTGCCGGCGATGCGTGACCTGCCCGACATACAGCGCGCTGGCGCTCATGCGATGGCCACCTCCCACGGCACCTCTTCCTGGCCCGCGGTGGCGGCGCGCAGGGCATCCACGACGCGGCGTGCGCTGCGGATGCCGTCTTCATGGAAGCCCCAGCCCCAGTACGCGCCTGCAAACCAGGTGTTGCGCCGGCCCTGCACCTCGGCCCAGCGCTGCTGCGCGCGCACCGCCGCGTGGTCGTGCACGGGGTGGGCGTAGTAGCAGCGGCGCAGGATCTTCGCCGGGTCGATGTCGGCGGTTCGATTGAGCGTGACGATCAACGGCGTGTCGCCCGGCAGGCCCTGCAGGTCGTTCATGTAGTAGCTCACCGTGCAGGGCGCGCGGGTGTCGTCTGGAATGTGCGCGTTCCACGCCGCCCACGCTTTGCGGTTGCGCGGCAGCAATGAGGCATCGGTGTGCAGAACAGCCTGGTTGGCCTGGTACTGGATCGCCCCCAGTACCTCGTGTTCGACCGGATCCGGATCTTTCAGGATCGCCAGCGCTTCGTCGCTGTGGCAGGCGAACACCACATGGTCGAAGCCCTCCACCGTGGTGAGGGTGTAGACCAGTGCGCCCCATTGCGTGCGCTCCACCCGGTATACCGGGCAGCCGATGCGCTCACGCACGTGCCAGCGCTTGCGAAGCGCATCGACGTAGCGCGCCGAGCCGCCCGTGACCACACGCCAGGTAGGGCGCTCGGTCATCTGCAGCATCTGGTGGTTGGCCATGAACTGCACCAGGTAGCGCGCCGGGAAGTCGAGGATCTGCGCGCTGGGCGAGGACCACAGCGCCGACGCCATCGGAACCAGATGCTCCTGCACGAAGGCCGGACCATACCCATGGCGACTCAGGTACTGGCCCAGCGTGGGGCCTTCAGGTTCGTCCAGCAGTGCCGGCGCTTCGCGATAGAAGCGGCGCAGGTCACGCAGCATGCCCCAGAAGCGGGGCGAGACCAGATTGCGGCGCTGGCAGAACAGACCATCAAGCGAAGTGGCGTTGTACTCCACGCCACTGCGCTCGCTGTGCACGGAGAAGCTCATGGTGGTGGGCTGGGACGCCACGCCCAGCTCGTTGAACAACCCGGTGAGCAGCGGGTAGTGCTGCGGATTGAACACGATGAAGCCGGTGTCGACTGCCATGGACTCACCGCCCACTTTGACGTCGTGGGTGTGGGTATGGCCGCCCAGGTAATCCTCGCCTTCAAACAGGGTGACTTCGTGTTCGCCATCCAGCCAATAGGCGGTGGCCAACCCTGCAATGCCCGAACCAATGACCGCGATGCGCATGATCAGTACCTCGCCTTGGTCAATACCCAATCCGGAATCGGCTTCAGTCCGCTCACCAGGCCCAGTGCCGCCATGCCGCGCAGCGCGTACCAGGTGATGTCGACTTCCCACCAGCGGAAGCCTTGGCGAACCGTTCCCGGAAAAAAGTGGTGGTTGTTGTGCCAGCCCTCGCCGAAGGTCAACAGGGCCAGCCAGAGGTTGTTGCGGCTGTCGTCCTGGGTGTTGAAACGGCGCCGGCCAAAACGGTGTGCCAGCGAGTTGATGGTGACCGTTGCATGGAACAGTACAACGGTGGAGATGAAGAAGCCCCACACAAGCAACTGCGGACCATTGGTATGCAACGAAGGCGCGAACCGTTCCAGCACTTCACCCAGCGTATACAACGCCAGCGCGAGCAGGACCGGTACCACGGTGTCGAAGCGATCCAACCAACGGAGTTCAGGAAAGCGCGCGAGGTCGGGAATACGTTGGAAATCCGTGACGAAGGCTTCACGGGTGAGGAACCAGCCCATGTGGCTGCGCCAGAAACCACCGTGGTTGGGCGAGTGCGGATCCTGCGGCTGGTCGGCATGGCGATGATGGTGGCGGTGATGTGCTGCCCACCACAACGGGCCGCGCTGCACGCTGGCGGCACCGATCACCGCAAACACGAGCTGC
This sequence comes from Stenotrophomonas sp. PS02289, assembly GCF_029960115.1. Taxonomy (GTDB): domain Bacteria; phylum Pseudomonadota; class Gammaproteobacteria; order Xanthomonadales; family Xanthomonadaceae; genus Stenotrophomonas. The sequence goes on along the minus strand of NZ_JASCOZ010000079.1, from coordinate 9,206 downwards.
ACGACGCGTGAGGTAGTGAAAGTCCGGTGAGAGAAGTAGCGATGATAGAAGCCGGTGATGGCGAACATGCGCACCGCGTACAGCGCAACGGCCACGCCCACCGCGGTCCATGAAACGCCGACCCAGAACACCCCAAGGCACGCTACATGCAGCAGCAGAAACGGTACCGCCCGCAGCCAGTCGACACGCTGCGCCGACGCGGTGTCCACATGGGGTTCACCTGCGGAGGTGTCGAACCAGCGCTGAAGCGTCTGCCGCAGCCGGAAGCGGCCGGACGAGGGTGGAGCCACTGCCATGGAAGCGTTTCCTGTGGGGGCGTATTCCTTCTACGCAGCCAGGCGGCGTTTGGATGCATTCGACTTTGGTCTGCATCCAAATCGTTCCCTGCTGCGTAGGAAGGTCATACCCGGCCCTTGACGACCCGCACAGCCGATGTACTCTGAGTCCAACAAAGCGCCGCTCTGCTTCGAGACTGCACGCATCGTGTCAGGTTCACTGCAACCAACGAGCGACCCCATCAACTGGGCCGGTGACATGGACGGCGTGGCGGGCCGACGTGATCGCGACTGTTTCATGCGCATCTATGATCACTTCATGCCGCGGTTGTGCGTGTACCTGCGTGGCCTGGGCGCGCCGGATGGCGTTGCCGAGGAGCTGGCCCAGGAGAGTCTGCTGCGGTTGTGGCTGCATGCCGACCATTTCAACGCCGCGCAAAGCGCCTTGAGCACCTGGCTGTTCCGGATTGCGCGCAATCTGCAGATCGACCGCGTGCGCCATGAACGCGGTTGGGCGCATGCGCAGGCGGCGGTTGAAATCGCTGCCGAGCAGGACTACCCCGAGCGCACCAGTGCCGAGCAGTTTGCCGACGACGCGCGGTTGCGGCAGCGCATCCAGGAGTTGCCGGCGGTGCAGGCGCGGTTGGTACGAATGTCGTATTTCGAGGCCAAGAGTCACGGTGAGATCGCTCAGGTGCTTGGCATGCCGTTGGGCACGGTGAAGTCGCACCTGCGCCGCGCGTTCCTGCAATTGCAGTCAAAAGTGGGGGCCGGCTGATGCGCCCGCACCATCATCTCGACGACGCGACCCTGATGAGCCTGGCCGCTGGCGCGCTGGCGATGCCGCTGGCGGTGGTGGCCAGTGCGCACCTGGAGCGCTGCGAGCAGTGCCGGCGACGGCTGCGTGAGGCTGAAGCGGTGGGGGCGGCGCTGCTGGAGCAGACGCAGCCTTCAGTGCCGCCCGAAACCGTGCACCAGGACGCCCTACGCGCGGCCATGCTCGCACGCCTGGAAAGCGACGACGAGATCGAAGTGCGACGTGAGTCACGTATTGGTGGCGACGCGGCGGTGGCATCGGCACCGGGCGCTGACCCGGACGCGATGCCGGTGGCGTTGCGCCCGTACTTTGGTGATCGGCTCAGTACGGTGCGTTGGCATTGGATTGGACCGGGCATGTATTGCACACGCAGTCGCGACATGCCGTCGCTCATCATGCTCAAAATTGCACCGGGTAAGAGTCTGCCGCTGCACAGCCATGGTGGCAGCGAGTTGACCCAGGTGCTGCAGGGTTCGTACAACGACGCGCTGGGCGTGTTTGCCCCTGGCGACGTGGCCGATCTGGACCAGGACGTCGAACACCAGCCGGTGACCGCACCGGGCGTGCCGTGCATTTGTGTTTCTGCGCTGGACGCGCCCTTGGTGTTCAGCGGTTGGCTCGCGCGCAAGCTGCAACGCTTCGTACAGCTGTAAGGCGGGGGAGACGCCGGAGGAGAGGCGGCATCGGCAGGCAATCAGGTGCCGGTGCCGCCCATTCTTTCTGACAGTTCAGGCTTCCAACGCCGTCCGCACCCGCGTGGCCAGCTCACCAACGGTAAACGGCTTGCCGATCAGGTGCACGTTCGCGTCGAGCACGCCCTCATCGACCAACGCGTTGCGACTGTTGCCGGTGGTAAACAACACCTTCAGATCCGGCCGCCGTGCCAGCGCCTGGTCGGCGAGTTGGCGTCCGTTGACCTCCGGCATCACCACATCGGTAAACAGCAGCGCGATCTGCGGATGCGCGTCCAACAGCGCCAGTGCGGTGGCGGCACCTTCCGCCGCCAGCACCTGATAGCCCAGCTCGCCCAGCGCTTCGACCGAGAACTGACGCACCAGCGGCTCGTCATCCACCACCAAGATCAGCTCCGGACCGCCGCCGGGCAGGGGCGTGGTCTGTGCGGTCGGTGATGCGGCAGGCAGCGGTTCGGCCATGCGACGTGGCAGGTAGACCTTCACCGTGGTGCCCATGCCGACGTCCGAATGCAGCTTCACCTGACCGGCGCTCTGCTGCACGAAGCCATACACCTGCGACAAGCCCAGGCCGGTGCCCTGGCCGACGTCCTTGGTGGTGTAGAACGGGTCGAATGCCTTGGCCATGACCTCCGGCGACATGCCGCTGCCGGTATCGGACACGGCAATCAGCACGTACTCGCCAGGAGCCACGCCGGGATGTGCCTCGGTGAAACTCGAGGCGATATCGCAGTTGCTGGTTTCCACCTTGAGGCGACCGCCGCCGGGCATGGCGTCGCGTGCGTTGACCGCAAGATTGAGGATCACGTTTTCCAGCTGGTTGGGGTCGGCGTGGGTCCACCACAGTCCACCGGCCAGTACCGTCTCCAGCTGCACACTGCTGCCGAGCGAGCGCACCAGCAGGTCGCTCATGCCGGCGACCAGCTTGTTGGCATCGACCGCCGTGGGCTGCAGGGGCTGCTGGCGCGAGAAGGCGAGCAGGCGCTGGGTCAGCTGGGCGGCGCGCATGGCACCGTCCATGGCCATTTCGATGTAGCGGGCGGCGCGCGGGTCGCTGCCGGCCAATCGCGCCTCAAGCAGATCCAGTGGTCCGATGACGGTGGCCAGCATGTTGTTGAAGTCGTGTGCGATGCCGCCGGTCAGGTGGCCCACGGCTTCCATCTTCTGGCTCTGGCGCAGCGCTTCCTCGACCCGCAGGCGCTCGGCGACTTCTTCACGCACGCGGCTTTCCAGCTGCTCGTTCAGTTCCTTCAGCCGCGCCTCGACGGCGTAGCGTTCGGACAGGTCGAGCATCGCACCGATCATCCGCACAGGCTCACCAGCGGCGTTGCGCAACACCGCGCCCCGGTCGAACACCGTGGCGTAGCTGCCGTCGAAGCGCTGGAAACGGTACTCGTCGCTCCAGCTGCTGCCGTGGCCTTCAATCACCGCATGGATGTCGCGGTCGATGCGTTCGCGGTCGTCCGGGTGGATGTGCTCGAGCCACCACTGGGCGGTGGTTTCGCTGGTTTCGTGTCCGAACAAACTGCCCAACGCCTCGTTCCAGATCACCTGGCCGTCGCTGATCCGCCAGTCCCAGATCGCATCGTTGGTCGCCTGGGCGGCCAACCGGTAGCGCTCTTCGATCTCGCGGTGGGCATCGTGGGCACTCTTGCGGTCGGTGATGTCCAGCGAGGTGCCCACCAGACCGACGACCTGGCCGCTGGCGTCGCGCAGCGGTGCCTTGGTCGACAGCCAGTAGGCGCGGCGTCCGTCGGGGAAGCTGACTTCCTCTTCCACCTGCTCGGCGTCGCCACTGGACATGATGCGTTCGTCGGTCGCCATCACCACGGCGGCCTGGGCGGGGTCATTCAGCAGTTCGGCATCGGTGTGGCCCACGTACTGCTCCGGCGGCCGGCCGATCAGGTCGGTGGTGCCGCGGTTGCCGATCAGGATGCGGCCCTGGCGGTCCTTGGCGTAGACCACGCCCGGTGCCGCTTCCACGAACGAGCGCAGCAACTGCTGGGCATCGTCGCGCTCGCGCTCGAAGCGGCGGCGCTCGCTGATGTCGATGATGACGCCGGGGAAGCCGATCGGCCGGCCCTGGGCGTCCAGATCCACGCGCCCTATGCCTTCGAGCCAATGGTAGCCGCCGTCCTCGCTGCGGGTGCGGTACTGATGGGCGAAACGACCGCCATGCTGGACAGCGGCATTGATGGCCGCGCTCAGGCCGGGCCGGTCGTCCGGGTGCACGCCGCCCAGCACTTCCTCAAGGCGCAGCGTGTTGTGGGCGATGTCTGGGTCCAGCCCGAAGGCGCGGGCAAGGGCTTCGTCAATGGTGAGACGGTCGTTGGCCACGTCCCAGAACCAGGTGCCAACAATGGCACCGGCGGCCAGCGCCATGTTGACGCTTTCGGTGGCGCGTTCGCTGCGGGATTCGGGCGGGGTAGGCGCGGTCAAAGGGAACTCGGCGAGGGGCGGGCGGTAGGGGCCGCCTGGCGATTCCAGTGTATTGATGACACGCATGGCGTGTCACTACGGGCGACGCGGTGCGATTGTGAAGGCGTTGTGGTGAAGAGCGCGTGTCACCACCGGTAAAGCGGGAGGGGTTGACCGACCGGACAGGCGAGTCCCGCCGGTACCTCGACGAAGCCGTCCGTTGCCGCCAGGGTGGTCACGTCGGAGGTACTGCGCGGGGGCAGCGGCTGCGCCAGCACTTCGCCGCCGGGTTCGCGGCGCAGGCGCACCGGTACGAACTGCGCCTGTACGTGCGCCGGCAAGGCGGCCGCCAGCCGCACCTGCTCGCAGGCCACGATCGGCAGCCCCATGGCGGAAAGCAGCGCGGGTCGCACAAAGCGGGCCATGCAGACCAGTGCGGAGACCGGATTGCCTGGCAGCGCAAACACCCGTTGCCCGGCCGCGCCCATGCCGAACCACATCGGTTGGCCGGGCGACTGCGCGACGCCCTGGAACACGCGGACCACGCCCACGCTTTCCAGCGTGGTGGGCAGATAGTCGCGCTGACCGAGGCTGACGCCGCCCGACAGCACCAGCACGTCGTGCGTCTGCAGCAGGCGCGAGAGGCTGCTGCCCAGCACATCCGGATCTTCGGGCAGCGGCTGCAGGGTGGTGGTGGTGATGCCGGCCGCGTGCAGGGCGGCCATCATGGCCAGGTCGCTGCTGCGGCGGATCCGGCCGGGCTGCAGCGGCGCACTCACATCCAGCAGCGCTTCGCCGGTGGTGACGATGGCCACGCTGGGCTGGCGAACCACCTTCACGTTGGCCTGGCCGTTGGCGGCCAGCACCGCCATCTGGGGTGCGCCGATCCGTGTGCCGGCTTCGAGCACGAGGGCGTCGGCCGGGCAATCCGCGCCCTGGCGATGGATGCACTGGCCACGGCTCGGGCTGGCCGACGGAGCCAGCGTGTACCCCTGTGCGTTGCGCACCAGGTGCTCGATCGGAATCACACAGTCGCAGCCTTCTGGCAGCAGCGCGCCGCTGGCGACTTCGATGCACGCACTGGCCTCGTGCAGCGCCTGTCCGTGGTGGCCGGGGGTCTGCGCGCCCACCACGCGCAGCAGGGCCGGCATCACCGGCAACCAGCGCGTGGCGATGCCGTCGGTGGTGACACGGTCAAACGGCGGGTGCGCGCGCTCGGCGATGATGTCGTCAGCCAGCACGCGGCCGACGGCATCGGTCAGTGCCACCGTTTCGGTCGCGCGTATGCGTGCCTGCGCATGTACGGCGTGGGTCGCCTCGTCCACGCTGATCAGTGACTGCATCGCCGATCACCCCCATCTGGAGTTCGCCAGTGATACCGCGCGCGGCGTGAGTGTGAGTTGATGAAACGGCCTTCACATGGCGGGAAAATACAACTCCACCCGTGTTCCGTGACCGGGTTCACTGATCAGGCGCGTGAAGCCGCCCGATTGCGCGGTGAAGCCAAACACCTGGCTCAAGCCCAGGCCGCTGCCTTTGCCTACCGGCTTGGTGGTGAAGAATGGTTCGAACACACGTGCCTGCTGCTCCTGCGGAATGCCCGGGCCGTTGTCGTGCACCGACACCCGCACGAACGGGGCAGGGGGCTGGTCCGGCAGGGCCGAGTCCTGGGTGAACTGCAGCGCGGTGTGGATGCAGATGCGGCCGCCATCCGGCATGGCGTCGCGGCTGTTGCAGACCAGGTTGAGCACGGCGGTTTCCAGCTGGGTGCGGTCGAGCGCGCAGGCGGGAAGGTCGTCGGCCAAGGCCAACTCCAGCGTGACCGCATCGCCCGCAGAGCGGCGCAGCACGCCATCGCATTCGCGTATCACCGCGCTCAGATCCAGCCGTTCCGGTGCCAGTGCCTGGCCGCGGGCAAAACCGAGCAGCTGGCGGGTGAGCAGGGCGCCGCGCTCGGCCGCACGCAGTGCCGTGTCGACCAGCTTGGCCGAGGAATCATCCTGGACCTTGGCGGCGAGCAGGTCCTGGCAGTTGATGATGACCGTCAGCAGGTTGTTGAAGTCGTGCGCCATGCCCAGGGTGAACTTGCCGATCGCCTCGAGCTTCTGCGCCTGCAGCAGGTTGGCCTGTGCTTCCTGCAGACGCTGCTGGGTGACATGGCGCTCGGTGACGTCGCGGGTCACCTTGGCATAGCCGATCAGTTCGCCGTCGACCCGGATCGGGTCGATGACCACGCTGGCGCGGAAGCACGAGCCGTCCTTGCGCACACGCCACCCCTCGCCGACAAAGCGTCCTTCCTGTGCGGCGGTGCGCAGGTTGCGCTCGGGCAGGCCCGCTTCGACATCCTCGGGGAGGTAGAAGCGGGCGAAGTTGCTGCCGATCACTTCGCGAGGGGAGTAGCCCTTGATGCGTCGGCCGCCTGCGTTCCAGGTGCGGATCACGCCTTCGGTGTCGAGCATGTAGATCGCGTAGTCGGTGACCGAGTTCAACAGCAGCGAGAACTGCCGTGACTCATCGTTCAACAGGTCATTGGTGCGCTCTTCAAGCACGGTGTGGTTCCTCCCCAGCCCCCTTGGTACGGACAGTAGTGCACGCGGGTGCTGCGGGTCCATGGAATTTGCCGTTGGTACGGCGGTTTTGCCGGATCCGCGTATTGATCGCAGGGCACCCGCGCATTCAGGCTGTGAATTTTGGCCAGGAATACGTATCATTCGCGCCAAATTCCGTAACATCGACCCCCATTCATGTCTCAGATCGAGCGCAGTTCCCTGCGCGCGCTTGCGCGCGCGCGTCTTTCCGTGGCCCTGGCCGTTGCCCTTGCCGTACCCGCGATCGCCGCAGCCCAGAGCGGTGACGCCACCCGCCTGGATGCCGTCGAGGTAACCGCGGATACGCCCCGCGTGGAGCGCAACGGCACCCTCGGGGTGCTGGGTTCGGCGGATGTCATGGACACCCCGTTCAGCACCGCCAACTACACCTCGAAGATGCTGGAAGACCAGCAGGCACGCACGCTGGCCGACGTGGTGGTGAACGAGTCCTCGGTGCGGGTGATGACCAGCACCGGCAGCTTCAGCGAAGACTTCCAGATCCGTGGTTTCAACGTCACCAGTGGTGACGTCGGCCTCAATGGTCTGTACGGCCTGAGCTCGTCCAACCGCATGCCGGCCGCGCTGATGGAGCGCGTGGAAGTGCTAAAGGGTCCGGGCACGCTGATGTACGGCATCAGCCCGAATGGCAGCATCGGCGGCAACATCAACATCGTGACCAAGCGCGCCAAGGATGCACCGCTGACCCGCCTGACCACCACCTATGAAAGCAAGTCGGTGTTCGGCGCGCACCTGGACACCAGCCGCCGCTTCGGCAACAACCAGCAGTGGGGCGTGCGCTTCAATGGCGTGTTCCGTGACGGCCAGACCAGCCTGGACGACGGACATCAGAAGTTCGGCCTCGGTGCCATCAACGTGGACTACCGCTCGCTCAATCTGCGCTGGACCCTGGACGCCTACACCCAGCGTGAGGAAGTGGACAACTTCCGCGCCCAGACCGGCTTCCACCCGGCCAACACCACCATCCCGCGCCCGCCGTCCGGCCATACCGCCATCTATGACGGCGCCAACCTGATGTCGCGCGATCGCACGGTAGCCACCCGGCTGGAGTTCGACACCAGCGATTACATGACGGTGTACGCCGCCGGCGGCTACCGCTATGGCAACGCCGAGCAGGACTTCCCCTCGGCGCGCACCACCAATGCGGTCAACGACCTGGGCAACCTGCGCATCCTCAATGCCTGGTACGACGCCGAGTCGCGTAACCGTACCGGTGAAGTTGGCGCGCGCGCCCGCTTCGAAACCGGCCCGGTGAAGCATGTCCTGACCGCGTCCGGTTCGTTGCTGAAGTCCGAAGCGGGCAGCTTCTTCCTGTCGGCCCCGCCGAGCCAGACCATCAATTCCAACATTTACAACCCGGTCAAACTGATTCCGATGACCGGCGTACGCCTGTCGCCGATCAAGAACTCGGAGTCCGAGCTGACCAGTTTCTCGCTGACTGACACCCTGTCGTTCGCCAACGACCGCGTGCTGGTCACGGGCGGCCTGCGCAAGCAGCAGGTGAAGCTGCAGAACTTCAACCCCGCCGGCGCGGTCACCACCTCCTACGACGAAGGCGCGGTGTCGCCGCTGTTTGGCGTCGTGGTACGCCCGAGCCAGCACGTGGCGGTGTACGGTAATTTCACCTCCGGTCTGACCCGCGGCGGTACCGCGCCGGCCAACGCGGCCAATGCCGGCGAAGTGTTCGAACCGTACAAGAGCAAGCAGTACGAAGCGGGTGTGAAGTTCGACTACTCTGGGCTGATCTCCACCGTGTCGGTATTCCAGATTGAGCGCCCGAATGCGCTGGTCGACTTTGCGACCAACATCTACAACTTCGAGGGCCAGCAGCGTAACCGTGGCCTGGAGCTGTCCACCGTCGGCCAGGTGCTGCCGGGCCTGAACCTGATGGCCAGCGCGACGATTTACGATGCCGAACTGCAGAAGACCGCCGCCGGCGTGAACCAGGGCAACGAGGCCAACGGCGTGCCCAGCCACACCCTGAACCTGGGCGCGGACTGGGAACTGCCGTGGGTGCCGGGCCTGAGCCTGAACACCCGTGCGCTGTACACCGCATCCACCCCGTACAACCAGGAAAACACCCAGACCCTGCCGTCGTGGACCCGTGTGGATGTTGGCGGCCGCTATGTCACCCGCATGGGCAACACGCCGGTGACGCTGCGGGCCAGCGTGGAGAATGTCTTCAACGAGCGCTACTGGCTGTCCAGCAGCACGCTGCTGACCGTAGGTACGGTGGCGGCACCCCGCACGGTGCTGATGTCGGCACAGTTCGACTTCTAAGTGGTAACACCCCGGTGCCGGCCCTGTGTCGGCACCGGGAGACCGGTAGCGGGGGGGGGGGGGGGGGGCCCGGCCCGCGGGCTGGGGGCCCCACCCCCCCCCCCCCCCCCCCCCCCCC
>NZ_JASCOZ010000078.1 GCF_029960115.1 Stenotrophomonas sp. PS02289 | reverse complement strand
GTGACGGGCATGGCCCGTCACCACGGATCCCATGCATCACCGCGCCGATGCATCCGCGTGCAGGGCCTCGTTGAGCTCATCCACGATGATGGCCCAGTCCGCATCCGACTTCAGCTGCTCGGACAGGAACTGGCGCTGGCCATCGTTCCAGAACGGGGCGTCGGCCACGGGTACGTCGGCCGGGAGCTGATGGGCGAGAATGAACGCGGCAATGCCGTCCTTGCTCGCATCCAGGCCCAGCTGTTCAAACAGGGTGGTCATGCGGCTTTCAGTGGTATCCATCAAAAAGTCCTCGTGGGGCGGTCAGGCTGGCATTATCGGCAACAGCGGGTGAGGATGGCATCGCCGGAATGGGGGAGCTGTCCGCCGTGCTGCAATCGGCTTGGGGCCGATGGCCGCTCACGCGTCCTACTCCAGGTACCGCCCACTCAGACGTGAATTGCATGCTTGCCCTCGACACCACCGACGCCACCCGCAGCCAACGCCTCAAGGCCGCCACCCGTGACAGCCACGGCGCGCTGGATGCGCGCATCATGGCCGGCGACATCTTTGCCAGCCGTGCGCATTTCGCCCGCTTTCTGCGGGTGCAGTTCCGCTTCCACCGCGACGTGGATGCGCTGTACGGCAATGCGGCGCTGGACGCGCTGCTACCTGACCTGGGCGAGCGTCGCCGCTTGAACCAGGTCGCGCAGGACCTGCAGGATCTGGAGCAGGCGCTGCCGGCACCGCTGTCTGCCCCCCTGTCCGCCGACCTGCCGCTGGCCGCTGCACTGGGCTGGCTGTACGTGGCCGAAGGCTCCAACCTGGGCGGCACCGTGCTGTACAAGATGGCGGGCAAGCTGGGCCTGGATGCCGGTTTTGGCGCGCGTCATCTCGCCGCGCATCCGGACGGCGCGGCACGGCATTGGCGCAGCTTCACCGCCGCGCTCGACAGCGTGCCGCTGACTGCCGAACAGGAGCAGCAGGTCATCGACGCCGCTGACGCCGCGTTCCGCAGCGTGCATGCGCACGTGGAGCAGGAGTTTGGTCAATGAGGAGCCGTGACCGCTGATGCGCTGGCTGTGGTTCGCACTGGGTTGGGTGATGGTGGCGCTGGGCGTCATCGGCGCGCTGCTGCCGGTGATGCCAACCACCATCTTCCTCATTCTGGCGGTGGGCTGCTTCGCCCGCAGTTCGCCGAAATTCGAGCGCAAGCTGCTGGAGCACCCGAAGTACGGGCCCGCACTGCGCGCCTGGCGTGAGCAGGGGGCCGTGAGCCGCAAGGGCAAGGCGTTTGCCGCCGGCGGCATGGCGTTCGGGTTCGCGATGTTCTGCTGGGGGGCGCGGCCGTCGCTGCCCTTGCTGCTGGGGGTGGCGGCGTTCTTCCTGGCCAGCGCCATTTACGTGTTGTCGCGCCCGTCGCCGATGCCGTAATGGTTCCGCGGGTAGCACCCGACCGCGGGTCGGGTGCTACCTGATGCGCTACAGCAACGGCACCAGCAACAACGCCACGATGTTGATGATCTTGATCAACGGGTTGATCGCCGGGCCAGCGGTGTCCTTGTACGGATCGCCCACCGTATCGCCGGTGACCGCCGCCTTGTGCGCCTCGCTGCCCTTGCCGCCGAAGTGGCCGTCTTCAATGTATTTCTTGGCGTTGTCCCAGGCCCCGCCGCCGGTGGTCATCGAAATGGCCACGAACAGCCCGGTGACGATGGTGCCGATCAGCAGGCCACCCAGTGCACGTGGCCCCAGCAGCAGGCCCACCACCACCGGTACCGCCACCGGCAGCAGCGAGGGCACGATCATCTCGCGGATCGCCGAGCGGGTCAGCATGTCCACCGCGCGGTCGTACTGCGGTTTGCCGGTGCCCTGCATGATGCCGGCGATCTCGCGGAACTGGCGACGTACTTCCTCCACCACCGCACCGGCGGCACGGCCCACCGCCTCCATCGCCATCGCGCCGAACAGGTAGGGGATCAACCCGCCGATCAACAGACCGATGATCACCGTGTGGTCAGACAGGTCGAAGGTGAACACCTCGCCCGGGTTGGCGGCCTGCAGGTTGTGCGTGTAATCGGCAAACAGCACCAGCGCGGCCAGCGCCGCCGAGCCGATCGCATAGCCCTTGGTCACCGCCTTGGTGGTGTTGCCGACCGCATCGAGCGGGTCGGTGATGTCGCGGATTTCCGAGGGCAGTTCGGCCATTTCAGCGATGCCGCCGGCGTTGTCGGTGATCGGTCCGTAGGCGTCCAGTGCCACGATCATGCCGGCCATCGACAACATCGAGGTGGCCGCGATCGCGATGCCGTACAGGCCCCCGTGCAGATGTGCCAGCCAGATCGCCACACACACCGCGATCACCGGCAGGGCGGTGGACTTCATGGATACACCGAGCCCGGCAATGATGTTGGTGCCATGCCCGGTGGTCGACGCCTGTGCCACGTGCTGCACTGGTTTGTACTGCGTACCGGTGTAGTACTCGGTGATCCACACGATCAGCCCGGTCAATATCAGACCGATCAGCGCGCAGAGGTACAGGTTGAACGCCCCGTGTGCGTTGTCCGGCATCAACTGCTGGGTGATCGGGTAGAACGCAATGGCCGCCAGGACTCCGGACACGATCACGCCTTTGTACAGTGCGCCCATGATCGAGCCGCCGGGCTTCACCTTGACGAACAGCGCACCGATGATCGAGGCGATGATCGAGACCCCGCCCAGCACCAGCGGGTACAGGATGGCGTTGCGCCCGGCCTCGGCCAGCATCAGACTGCCCAGCAGCATGGTGGCGATCACCGTCACCGCATAGGTTTCAAACAGGTCGGCGGCCATGCCAGCGCAGTCGCCGACGTTGTCGCCAACGTTATCGGCGATCACCGCGGGGTTGCGCGGGTCGTCCTCGGGAATGCCCGCTTCCACCTTGCCCACCAGGTCCGCGCCGACGTCGGCTCCCTTGGTGAAGATGCCGCCGCCCAGTCGCGCGAAGATCGAGATCAGCGACGAACCAAACGCCAGCCCGACCAGCGCGTGCAAGGCCTGGTCCTGGGCCAGGCCCAGCCGCAGCAGTAGCGCGTAGTAGCCGGCCACGCCGAGCAACCCGAGCCCGACCACCAGCATGCCGGTGATCGCACCACCGCGGAACGCCACGTCCATCGCCGCACTCAGCCCGTTGCGGGCCGCCTCGGCCGTGCGCACATTGGCGCGTACCGATACGTTCATGCCGATGTAGCCGGCGGCACCGGACAGCACCGCACCAATGGCGAAACCGATCGCGGTGTACCAGCTGAGGAAGGCGCCGACCAGCACGAACAGCACCGCGCCCGCGATGCCGATGGTCAGGTATTGACGGTTGAGGTAGGCGCGCGCGCCTTCCTGGATGGCGGCGGCGATTTCCTGCATGCGGGCATTGCCGGCGGGTTGCCGCAGGATCCAGCGCGCTGAAATGATGCCGAAGAGAATCGCGAGAATGGCGCACAGCAGCGCCAGAGAAAGCCCATAACGTTCCAGCATGTCCCCTCCCGGGTGATGGATTGGCATCCAGCGGATGGACGAACCTCACCACGTAAAGGGCACAACGGGCTGCAAGCGTGGACCAACCCGTTCAGACCGTGCCCGGTCCTCCTGCGTGTGGCTTTGTTCAGCAATCCTGGTGCGGCAACGAGTATGCAGTGAATTGCAGCGCTGTGACCACCACCTGCGTCAATCTGCCCGGCGTCGTGCTTCGCGCGTCCTTGCCACGCCGTTCATCCACGTCCTGCCAGCCTCCACACATCTCACTCCGGAGGCTTCCATGTCCCCCCACACCCTCCTGGCCCTGGCATTGCTGGCGACCAGCGTCACCGCCAGCGCCGCCGACACCCCTGAAATCAACCGTCCCACCGGTACCGCGCAAGCGATCGGGGCCGCCCACACCCTGCGCCAGATTCCCGAAGCCTGTGCACGTCTGGAGGGGCAGTTCACCGGCGACGCCGCCCAGCCCTATCGCTTCAGCGTGGTGCGCACCAGCCCGCAATGCCAGCCGCGCTCGCGTTTTGTCGATTTCGATAAGGTCCAGCCCAGCGCAGACAAAGGCTGGAAGCTCAACGACGTGATCCGCGTACCCAGCGCGGCCTGCCCCTCGCAGCAGGCGGTGGTCAGTGTGTGGCGACTGCCGGTCGACACGAAGCCCGACCTGGACGGGCAGGGCCAGTCGCGCATCTATCTGGAAGACGCAAAAAAGCAGGCGGCGGCCGGCAAGACCGCACAGGTGCCGATGTTTGCAGCGAAGGCCGAGGTGGAGGGGAAGGCCTGCCCGTGATGGCACCCGCATCGCCACGCGCTGCGTGGCGATGCGGTGATCGCATTACGCCTCGAACGCCGGCAGTTTCTTCTTCACCGCCACGTTCTTCAGCGTCACGTACTTCGGCAATCCATCCGCCCCGTACGGCAGCGGAGCCTCGCCCTTGATCAGCGGCGACAGATAGGCCCGTGCCTTGTCGGTGATGCCGAAGCCATCGCGACGGATGAAGCCGGCCGGCATCTTCTTTTCGTGGTTGGCCACCTTATGCAGCGGCGCAGGTTCGATCTTCCAGCGGTAAGGTTTGTCGCTGCTGCGCACGATCACCGGCATCACCGCATTCTGGCCTTTCAGCGCGTACTGCACGGCTGCCTTGCCCACTGCCTGGGCCTGTTCCCAGTCCGTCTTCGAGGCAATGTGCCGCGCCGAGCGCTGCAGATAATCCGGCAGGGTCCAGTGCACCTTGTAGCCCAGCGCGTCTTTCACCCGCCCGGCCAGCAGCGAGGCCACGCCGCCGAGCTGTGAATGCCCGAACGCGTCCTTGCCGCCGCCGGCATCGGCCACGAACGTGCCGTCTGCGGTCTGGATGCCTTCCGAGGCCACCACCACACAGTGGCCCACGCGTTCCACCACCTGCTTCACCTTGGCCAGGAAGGCCGCTTCGTCGTAGGCGCGCTCGGGCAGCAGGATGATGTGCGGGGCATCATCGGGACCCTCGCCGGCCAACCCGGCGGCGGCGGCCAGCCAGCCGGCGTGCCGGCCCATGGCCTCGTAGACGAACACCTTGGTCGAGGTTTCTGCCATGGCCGCCACGTCCAGTGCCGCCTCGCGCACCGACACCGCGGTGTACTTGGCCGCCGAGCCGAAGCCCGGGCAGGTGTCGGTCACCGCCAGGTCGTTGTCGATGGTCTTGGGTACGCCGATGCAGGTCAGGTCGTAATTGAAGGCCTTGGCCAGCTGCGACACCTTCCAGGCCGTGTCGGCCGAGTCATTGCCGCCGTTGTACAGGAACCAGCGCACGTCATGCGCCTGCAGCACCGCCAGCAGGCGCTCATAGCGAGCCCGATCGGCCTCCAGTGATTTGAGTTTGTAGCGGCAGGAGCCAAACGCTCCGCCGGGGGTATGCGCCAGCGCGGCAATGGCCGCCGCCGATTCCTTCGAGGTGTCGATCAGCTCTTCACGCAGCGCGCCGAGAATGCCGTTGCGTGCGGCCAAGACCTTGATTCCCTTGGTTCTGGCGGTGCTGATCACCGCCGAGGCGGTGGCATTGATGACGGCGGTGACGCCGCCTGACTGGGCGTACAGCAGGGTGCCATTGGACATGGTGCGACCTTGGTCGGGGGAGGAAGACATTGCAGGGACATTACCCGTATGAGGTAAAGTGCGTGTATTGCGGTGCAGCGTGAGCGGGTGTTTCCGCGCCGCGCGAACCCTTCCTTTTTTTACCAAGTTGGAGTCAGGTTGATGCGATTGGTTCTGTTGGGACCGCCCGGTTCGGGCAAGGGGACACAGGCGACGCGCCTGAAGGACAAGCTGGGCCTGGCCCATATTTCCACCGGCGACATGCTGCGCGCCGAAATTGCCGCCGGCTCGGAGCTGGGCAAGCAGGCCAAGTCGGTCATGGATGCCGGTAATCTCGTTTCCGACGAGATTCTGCTGGGCATGCTGGAATCGCGCCTGTCCCAGGCCGATGTGGCCAAGGGCTTCATTCTCGACGGTTACCCGCGCAACGTGGCCCAGGCCAACGCGCTGGACGCCGTGCTGGCCAAGATCGGCCAGCCGCTGGATGCCGTGGTGCAGCTGGATGTGGGCACCGACCTGCTGGTGGAGCGCATTGCCGGCCGTGCGGCCGAGCAGGGTCGTGCCGACGACAGCCCGGAATCGGTGCGCAACCGTCTGAATGTCTACAACGAGCAGACCGCCCCGGTGGTGGACTTCTACGCCGGTCGCGGCACGCTGGAGCGTGTGGACGGCGTGGGTGAGCTGGACGAGGTGGAAGCGCGCATTCACAAGGCGATCAAGGCCTGATGCGGCGGGGCGCTGCTGCGGCAGCGCCAACGTCTTACACCTGCACGCCCAGCTCGGGGAAGAGCCGGGCGTGCGGTGTAAGTAACCAGCGAGCGGGCTTGCTCAGGGCCCCACAACATGAGCCCCCCTGGGGATTGGCCTCTTGGGGAGTAGGACCGATGGGGGTATTGCGGCTGGCGACGTGAATTGTGTCCGTCTTCACAGTACAGCGGTATAGGGGATTCCCTGACAGGGTTCAGATTTCCCCTACCCGGCCACCATCCATGCGGATGATCGGCGACAATCGGGTCATGAGTACCCTTCATATCCTTGGAATTGCCGGCACCTTCATGGGCGGCGTGGCCGCGCTGGCGCGGGAACTGGGCCATACGGTCCGTGGCAGCGACCAGGCGATCTACCCGCCGATGTCCACCCAGCTGGAGCAGCTGGGGATCACCCTGGACCCCGGCTACCGGCCCGACAGTGTCGCCGCCGACTGCGACGAGGTGGTGATCGGCAACGCCCTGTCACGCGGCAACCCTGCCGTGGAAGCGGTGCTGGACGCCGGCCAGCGCTACATTTCCGGTGCCCAGTGGCTGGCCGAGCAGGTGCTGCCGGGCCGCGACACCCTCGCGGTGGCCGGCACCCACGGCAAGACCACCACCACCACCATCCTGACCTGGCTGCTGCAGGCCGCGGGCCGTGAGCCGGGCTTCCTGATCGGCGGTGTGGCCGAGGACTTCGGCGTCTCCGCCCGTGCCGGGCAGGGACGGGAGTTCGTGGTCGAGGCCGATGAGTACGACACCGCCTTCTTCGACAAGCGCAGCAAGTTCGTGCATTACCGGCCGCTGGTCGCGATCCTGAACAACCTGGAATACGACCACGCCGACATCTTCCCCGACGTGGCCGCCATCCAGCGCCAGTTCCACCATCTGGTCCGCACCGTGCCGGCGCGCGGCCGCCTGATCGTCAACGGAGAGGACGCCTATCTGGCTGAAGTGCTGGCGATGGGCTGCTGGACCCCGGTCGAGCGCTTTGGCTTCGACCCGTCGCTGGAGTGGCATGCCGAGCTGGTCCACGCCGACGGCAGCGCCTTCATCGTGCATCACCGTGGCGTGGCCCTGGGCCAGGTGAACTGGCCGCTGCTGGGCCGCCACAATGTGCTCAACGGCCTGGCCGCGCTGGCTGCCGCGCACGCGGTTGGGGTCGACCCGGCCACGGTGATTCCCGCCTTGGCGCAGTTCCGCAGCGTCAAGCGCCGGCTGGAAGTGATTGGCAGCGCCCGCGACATCACCGTGTATGACGACTTCGCCCACCATCCCACCGCGATCCGCACCACCCTGGAAGGCCTGCGGGCCAAGGTCGGTGCGGCCCGCATCGTGGTGGCGATGGAGCCGCGCAGCAATTCCATGCGCCTGGGCGCGCACGCCGACGCCCTGGCTCCTTCGCTGGACGGTGCCGATGCCGTGGTGTTCCTGCATCGCCCCGAGTTGGCTTGGGACGCGGCCAAGGTGATCGGTGCCGTGCAGGGCCAGGCGCACGCGGTGCCCGACACCGACGCGCTGCTGGCGCAGCTGGGCGACATCGCCCAGCCCGGTGACCATGTGGTGTTCATGTCCAACGGCGGCTTCGACGGCGCACCGCGCCGCTTCCTGGCCCAGCTGCAGCAGGGCTGAGCGCCATGAGTGAAACCGTCTCGCTGCCGTTGTTCCCGCTGCATTCGGTACTGCTGCCGAACGCATCGCTGACCCTGCGGGTGTTCGAACGGCGCTATATGGACATGGTGCGCGAGTGCAGCCGCAACGAAACCGGCTTCGGCATCTGTCTGATTCTCAAGGGTGAAGAGGTCGGTGCTCCGGCGACGCCGGCCGCACATGGCGTTGAAGCGCGCATCACCGACTTCGATGTCGGTCCGGACGGGGTGCTGGTGCTGACCCTGCGCGGACACCGGCGCTTCCATGTGGAGCAGGTGCGGGTGCGCGACAACGGTCTGATCGTGGCCGACGTGCAGTGGGCCGAACCGGACCACGATGACGAGCTGCGGCCCGAGCACGCGCTGCTGTCCACCGTGCTGGAGCACATCATCGAGCAGGCCGGCAATCCGTATGCGCCCAAGGTGCCGATGCTGCTCGACCAGGCCGCTTGGGTGGGATGGAAGCTGGCCGAATTGATGCCGCTGGAAGAATCGCAGCGGCTGCAGCTGCTGCAGCGTGATGATCCGCACCAGCGGTTGGAAGATCTGCTGGGGTGGATTCCCTGATCTCCGCCGGTCACGACCAACGGTCGTGACCTACCGGTCGTGATCCGTGCGCACGCGCAACACCGGCGTCTTCGATTCCGGATGCGCCTCCACCGCCTGCGGCAGCCCGTCCAATGCCTCACGCACCGCCTTCAACGAGGGGTCGATGCCGCGCATCGGGTGCCACATGCCGATCAAGCCGAAATGCTGTTCGTAGCGCAGGGTCTGCGCGCTACCCAGCCACAACGGCTGCTTGCCCGGCGTCAGTTCGGCCGGAGCCGGCCACAGCCGCAGCGCGTAGATTTCGTACGGCGCATCGCCGGCGCGGATCATCAGCAGCGACTCGACCTGGGTGTCCAGCGTAGCTGGCAGCACCGGCACTTCTTCCGGCGCGGCGGATTTGTCCAACATCAGCAACGCCTGCTCCCAGCCGGCCTGCGGCTGCACGTGCCAGCCGTGGCTTTCCAGTTGCTGGCGCAGGGGACCCAGCGGCCCGCCCACCTGTACGTCCAGCGGCCAGCGCTGGTCGTCGTCGAATTCGTTGCGACGTGCCGGCAGGGCGCGCCAGGCACCGTCCCACCAGCCCTGTGCGGTCAGCGCTGTGGGCGCGGGCTGAGCCGGCTCAAAACGTTCCAGTTTGGCTTCGATGTTGCGTGGGGCGTACCAGAACGCCGCTGCCGCGAACGTGCCGTAGAACAGCCACGACACGGGCTTGACCCAGAACGAGCGGTTGAAGCGGCGGCGGTAGGCGATGCCCAGCACCAGCAGCCAGAAGATGCCGAACAACATGCCGCCGATGACGTCGCTGAGCCAGTGCGCACCCAGGTAGATGCGGGCAAAGCCGATCAGGCTGACCACGATGCCCGACAGCAGGTACGGCCACACCCGCGTGCGCCCGGGCAGTTCGCGCCCGATCAGCACCGCGAAGAAGCCGAAGGTGATCGTGGCCATGGTCACCGACACCGACGGGAAGCCGAAGCCGCTGCTCGCATTCGGCGGGCGCACCACATCGACCGTGGTACCCAGCAGCTCGGTCAGCGCATAGCCGAAGGCCAGCGCCGCCAGCCAGTGCCCGGCCGCCATCCAGCGCCGCCGCCAGATCAGGTAGCCCATGCCCGCCGCGGTCGCCGGCATCAGCACCTGCCATGCGCCCAGCGAAGCCAGTGCGGCCATCGGGTAGTCGGCGAGCGGGTTGCGCAGGGCCAGCATCGCCTCGTGCACCGCCAGGTCCAGCGCCAGCGGTTCGCCATGGGCGACCACCGCCATCAACAGCGCGAACCAGCACCAGCCCAGCAACAGCAGCATCAGCGCCAGCATCGCCAGCGGTACCGATTCGCGACGGTTCGGATCGAACACCGCTACCGAGTACCGGCCCAGGGTGGGGTGGCGCTGATACCAGCGCAGCAGCCCGGCCAGCCAGGAATCCATGCGCGCCGCCGACCAGCGGTAGCCATACAGCACGATCGCCCAGACCACGCCCAGCACCACGCCAACCAGCGCGAGCACCATCACCAGCCGGCCGGCCACGGCTGCGACCGCGTCGTAGGCTTCGCCGAGCACCCAGCCCGGGGCCAGGAACAGCAGCGCCCAGCTGATCGCGGCGATGCTGCTGGCCTGCAGATAGCGGGGCACCGGCATCTTCATCATGCCGGCGATGGCCGGCACGAACGGACGGATGGCTCCCACGTAGCGGGCGACCAGAATGCTCTTGAACGCATTGCGGCGGAACATGATTTCGCCGCGGTCCAGCAGCTGCGGGTAGCGACTGAATGGCCAGATGCCGCGCAGCCGGTTGCCCCAGCGGCGGCCGACCCAGTAACTGAGTGCATCGCCGGCCAGCGCGCCCAGCGCGGTGCAGGCCACCGCATACGGGCCGGAGATCTGGCCCAGGCCGATCAGCACGCCCACCGCGAACAGCAATGGCAGCGCCGGCACGATCGCGCCCAGAATGATGACCGCATCGCAGAAGGCGATGAGGAAGACGACCGCACCGGCAAGCACGGGGTGAGCTGCGATCCACGCGAGCGTGGCATCGATCCATGAAGAGTCCATCGCCGGATTATAGGGGGGCAACGCTGACTGGCTGCCACCGGCGTGCTCCGAAACGACGTCATCTGCCGGCAATGAACGTGAACCGCCTAGAATGGCGGCATGACGTCAACGCCGCCCACCGCCCCGCATGCCCTGAAGGCCGACAGCTTCGGTCGCATCCTGCTGATTGAGCAGGACGGCAATCGCTTCGTGCGCCGCGACCTCGGGGCCACGCCCTGGTGGCTGCGTCTGCCGGCCTGGTGGCTGGCCCGGCGCGAGGCACGCGCGCTGGCCCATCTGAATGGCATGCCCGACACGCCCCGGCTGCTGGCCTGGGACGGCCACTGGCTGGACCGCAGCTTCATGGAGGGCGACGCCATGTACCAGCGTCCCCCGCGTGGCGACCTGGCCTACTTCCGCGCCGCGCGCCGGCTGCTGCAGCAGGTCCACCGCCACGGCATCGCCCACAACGACCTCGCCAAGGAAGCCAACTGGCTGGTACGCGAAGACGGCCGCCCCGCGCTGATCGACTTCCAGTTGGCGGTGATCGGCAACCCGCGCTCGCGCTGGATGCGCCTGCTCGCCCGCGAGGATCTTCGTCACTTGCTCAAGCACAAGCGCATGTACTGCCGCGAACACCTCACCCCGGTGGAGAAGCGCCTGCTCAAGCGCCACTCGTGGGTGCGCGACCTGTGGTTCCGCACCGGCAAACCGGTCTACCGTTTCGTCACCCGCAAAATCCTGCACTGGGAAGACAACGAGGGGCAGGGGCCGAAGCCGTGACGCGGTGTATGGATTCCGCCTCAACTGAGGTCAGGGCAGGGCTTCGGTAGGGTCGCACGATAGTCGACCGCCGGTAACGGTGATCACTTCTTTAGGGCATGACCCACAAACGAAGGCACCGCCCCCAACAGAACCCCCAAACCCATCAATGGATAATACTCATGCAAGGACTGCTCTCATTCCTACTACTCGCACTTCCCACAACCCCGCTCCCCGCGAACCCCAGCCTTGATCAAGAGATCGCGTCGGCACACGCCCAGATCCACGACGCGAACACGCGCTCCGATCGCTCGGTCCTCCTGCAGGCCTTGGCCAAACGCCTGTCCGTCGCAACACCGGACCAGGTCAGCTCGGTCACGGACGAATCCATACAGAATCTGACAGACCTGCTCAATACGGATGGCGACATTGGGAGGGTCTTCGCCTCCCATGCACTGGCAGCGGTGGCGTGCCGCGCCCACGGCGCGCTTCCCTCCTTGCGCGCCACATTGGCGGAGGTCCCGGCGCCAGAGGCAGATGTGCTGCCAATTGTGCTGGCACCGTCGTTTAGCCCATACGATCACCTTGAACGGGCCATTCAGACCATAGAGAACGCAACGCCCTGCCTTGCCAACCCGCGGCAGGATTGATGTACTGATTCAAGTGCAAAGGAATGATCTGGAAATGAGAGATTGGGGCACCGAGCCACAAGACACGGACGCAGCGTTGGCCTTCTACGCCGCCAGAATGCGCGACGATGCGCCGGACGAATTCCTCGCCGACTACATGACATTCTGCTGGCAGGCATGCGAGCCAGGCCGGGTGGCGGCGCTGGACCTCAGCGACGCGGCATTCACCGAAGCGGCAGACCGCTTGCAGGACCTGCTGGTAGCGGCAAGCCATGAGCGTTATCGCTGGACCGCTCCCGATTTCTGGAGGCGCTACATCGCCTGGGCAGACTACGGAGACGAGTTGAGCTTTGACGTCGCAGATGGCCGCGCCTTTCTACAGCACAATCCTACCTACATTGAACCCTCGTTCTACCTCTTCTCGGCCGGAGGCGATGGCAGCATGCAATCGCTCGCAGTGAAGGTGCTGGAGCAGTGTGAGCAGCCCACTCTTCGCAATCAGTACGTGCGGTCCGTCATCGAAAGTACTTTGAACAGTAGAAAGCCTCGCCGCCCTGTTTGGCAGGGATGCTAAGGAGTCGCCATGTGGTATTGCGCACACGCCATTTTCTATTTCCAGTACGAAGGGCAGTCGTCCTACCGGCTGCATGAGAACGTCTATCTGATTCAGGCCGATACCGCCGACGCCGCTTGGCAGCGCGCGGAAACGCTGGCCAGGGAGCGGGAAGATCCCAGCGAAGGTGGCCACGTGAACCTCGATGGGCACAAGGTCAGGTACTGCTTTGCTGGCATACGCAAGCTGATTGAAGCCCAGGTGGACACCGGAGAGGAAAATAGTCCGCTGGAACCGGGAGTCGAGTTGACCTACTCCGTCATGGTGGTGGATTCACTCTCGGCGGTTGAGCAGCTCGCGAAAGGCGAAGAAACGAGCGTGCTGTATGAGGAGTAGCGCGCTCGTAATCGCATTGATGGCCTCCCAGGCGGTCCAGTCCGCCGAGAGTACCCTCACCGGTCGCGAGGCCGAGGCGATGGTTGGATTTGTCTTCTCGCTCGATGATGCCCAGGCGGATGCATATGTGAGGACACATATGGGGCAGTTGAGCAGAGCTTTGTCGAGCCTCGACATGGCATCCGAGGAAGATCAGATAACCGTCCGATACTTGGCCCGTATCATTGCTCGCGGAGGCTGCTCATCAAAACTTGCGATTGCCTCACTGAGGAAGCCTTTGTCCCAGCTAAAGGATGACTCCGTGCTTGTGGGCGTTCTGCCCTTCTATCCGCCTACGAGTACTTATGGCTCCTTGACATCGGTTCTGCGCGAGCTTGAAGCGCGTCCAGAGTGTGCTTAGCCCCGTCTGTCGGAGCATTGGTAGGGTCGCACGAAAGTCGACCGCCGATAGCAGACATCACATCTTTAGGGCATGACCCGCAAACGAAGGTGAGCTCTTCAGTGTCCGAAATGACGATACGCAACCCCTCAACAACGAGAATCGGAAGGTCAGGGTAGTGTCAAGAAGGAAGCGGCAGAAATGGGGTGTTGGGAGTGTCTTTGTTGTTCCGCTCAAGGATGGAGAGTATTGCGTTGGACAAGTGATCGTTCGTGAGCGAGAACTTCTTAACAGCGCGGCGGTAGCCTTCTATGACCGCAAAGGTCAGCTGGATGCTGCCGGACAACTTCCGCAGGTGTCGGCCGAGAGCATCATTTCGGTCATTTACGTGACAGTCGATCTGCTGAATTCGGGGCGATGGCCCGTTGTAGGTCAGGCTGATGATTCTGCATCGTTACCCATGCAGCCTTATGAGCACCTTCGAGATGCAGGGTTCGTGGGAGCAAAAATCCGTGGCTCCAGCATCGCGGAGAGTTTTCTCAATGCGTTCTATGCTCTTGAAGCATGGGACGATTGGTACGTTGCAGACTACCTCGATGACTTTCTTATCTCTCCAGCTAAAAAGCCGGTGGACCGTCTCGTGTACTCGGGGCGGCACCCGACTGGCTATCGGAGTGCATTGCTCGGGACCCCGCGGTCGACCGCACCGGTCGAAGCGCTGTATCAGGTAAGCTGGACTAGGCGATGTTTCCTCGATTCAAGAACGCTTGATGAATATTGGACTCTTCTCTTTGACTGTAAGCCTCCTTTCAATGGCGGGCGGTGGTGATCTCAATGCGGATGTTCAGTCGGCGCACCAGTTGATTGAGCAATCTCGCACTGCCAATGACCGGGCGAATCATATGAGGCAGTTGGTAGAGCGGCTTTCGAAGGCGGGGCCGGATGAGGTGGAGGAGCTCAATGACGCTTCGGTGGCGCTTATTGCCGATATGCTCAAGCGTGACGGTGCGATCGGCAGGTTCTATGGAGGATTAGGACTCTCAGCAGTGTCCTGCCGCGCGAAGTCGGCTCTCCCCGATCTGCGCCTGGCTCTCTCAGAGGCAACACCGGTCGGGTCGGATGTTGACTGGATTGCCGTTTCTCCTGCGGTAAGCCCTTACGAGGAGATTCAGCGGGCAATCGGAAAGATCGAGGCGGATCGTCCTTGTTCTGTCAGGCCGGATTTTCCGTGACCGATTTCAGCCTTCCCGGCAACGACGCGCCCTAATGATGCTGCTTCACCTGTAGAACAGACCCGGAAGTAAGATGAATAAAAATTGCATGACAATGTTCTGGGTGGCGTTTGCTCTACTTGCGGTCGGTTGTAGTAAACGAGATGGTGCCCCGGCGGTGGATCACGGTCCATTGTCAGCTTGTTACTTCAGGACGCACGGTTCCGGTACGTGCACGACCAGCTTTCAGCGTTTGATGGTGGATCCTCAGTCGGCAGTTGGTAAGAACATTTCAATTGTGGGCTATCTGGCTCCACGGCGCGGGGTCGCGTTGCTCTATCCCAGTGAGAATGATTTTGCACACGACGTGGTCGTCAACGCGATTTCCATTGATTCAAAGGATGCGGCGCTCCTCACGGATCGCTGGTATCAGGTCGTGAGCGTCCGGGGGCGGTTTGATGTGGTGGTAGATCCAGTCGAACCTTGGTTTGGCGAGATTGATTCACTAAGCGAAGTGAACGCCGTGGGAGCGATGGGCAGAGAAGATCCGGTCGTAATCTATGAGAAGCTACCATCTCGCTCTGGGAAATAGATCTCGCGCATCTCGCGTTCTATCGACAGGTAGTGCGGCATTGGGATATCCCGGTTTCCTGAACTGGTAGAGCATAATGTAGGCCTACATCCGCAATCCGGACCCGCCCGCATGACGACCCTGCAAGGTAAAACCCTGTTCATCACCGGTGCCTCGCGTGGCATCGGCTTGGCCATCGCCCTGCGCGCCGCACGCGAAGGGGCCAACGTGGCCATCGCGGCCAAGTCGTCCGTCCCCAATCCTAAGCTCCCCGGCACCATCCACAGTGCCGCCGAAGCCGTGAACGCGGTCGGTGGCCAGGGTTTGGCGCTGAAATGCGACATTCGTGAGGAAGACCAGGTTCACGCCGCCGTCGCCGCCACCGTGGACACCTTTGGCGGTATCGACATCCTAGTCAACAACGCCAGTGCGATCTGGCTGCGCGGCACGCTGGATACGCCGATGAAGCGTTTCGACCTGATGCAGCAGGTGAATTCACGCGGCAGTTTTCTGTGCGCGCAGGCTTGCCTGCCGCACCTGCTGCAGGCGGCCAACCCGCATATCCTCACCTTGGCACCGCCGCCCAGCCTCAACCCGAAGTGGTGGGGGCCACACACCGGCTACACCCTGGCCAAGATGGGCATGAGCTTCGTCACCCTTGGTCTCGCCGCCGAATTCGGTCCGCAGGGCGTGGCGGTAAATGCGCTGTGGCCACGCACGGTGATCGCCACCGATGCGATCAACATGATTCCGGGCGTGGACGCCGCCGGTTGCCGCACCCCGCAGATCATGGCGGATGCCGCCTACGCGGTGTTGACCCGCGAAGCCGCCGGCTTCCACGGCAACTTCCTGCTGGACGATGAAGTGCTGGCCGAAACCGGTGTCACCGACCTCAGCGGTTATGCGGTGGATCCGTCGCGGCCGCTGCTGCCGGATCTGTTCCTGGACTGAGGCGTGACCCTTATGCGCAATTTGCTGCTGGCCATCCTGGGTCTGTGTCTGGTGACGCCAGCACACGCTGAAGACGAGCCTTTCAGTTACATGGACAGCCGGCGAATGATGAACGCCTTGGCTCACCTGGATGAGGCCGGGGCTGATGCGTATGTGAGCCCGCATGTTGCCCGGCTGAGCCGCGTACTTCCGCAATTGGATATGGACTGGGAACTTGATCGGGCGACGGCTCAGCAAGTGGCGGAGATTCTCGTGCGAGGCGGCTGCTCCTCAAGGGCGGCGCTTCCAGCATTGAAGGAGTTGCTGGCCAAGCTTCCGGACGACTCGGCGCCTATTGGCGAGATTGCGCTATATCCGCCCACCAGCGTGTACGGGTCAATTCGTTGGACTGTGAACGAGTTGGAAGAGCGTCATGACTGTTCACTGCTGCATTGATGCACCCTGATCGGCATTGAATGGCTGCCCGGCAACGCTCTGCCTGCTAGAATCCGTTCTCTGGAAACGTTTTCAACACGGAGAGGTTGGATGAAGCACGCAGTACGCACGGCCACGATGGCCGTTTCGATCGCCCTGGCCCTGAGCGCCTGCGGCAACAAGTCGGCCGATCCGGCCAAGGCCGAGGCGGCCGCCGCCAGCGAACAGCTGGACGCGCAGGAAGCGCTGACCGTCAAGCTCAATGACTACATCGATTGCTACAACGCCATTGATGCCGACCAGCACCGGGGTATCGACACCTACACCGGCTGGATGAAGGACCCCGAAGCGGGCCCGACCGGCAAGGAGCAGCGCGGTTACGGCCCTCGTCCGGTGGACAGCTACGGGCTGAAGAAGTGCGACGAGACGGTGAACCGCGCGCTGGCCGCCGAACCGAAGCTGCCGGCACTTGATGCCGCGGCCAAGGACTATCTGGCCCAGCTGCACGCGCTGGAACCGTTGGCCAAGGAGGCCCACGACTACTACAGCCGTGAAGACTTCGAGGACGACAACTTCGCCAAGGGCAAGCAGATGCACGCACCGCTGATGGCGGCGTGGGGTTCCTTCGCGGCGTCCAGCGAGACCTTCAGCGACGAGCTGGAAAAGCAGAACGACCAGGCCCAGCGCGAACAGCTGGCCGCGCTGGAGAAGGCCGAAGGCCGTACGCTGGAGTTCTACCGTCTGTCGATGATGCTGGAAGCCAAGTCGCTGGTGGAGTTCATGAGTGAGGACACCTTCGACGTCGCGGAAGGTGAGAAGCGCGTGGCCGCGTTCAATGCGCTCTCCGACGAGGCGCACGCCAAGGTCAAGCCAGAGCAGAACAACGCCGGTTGGAGCACGTTCGAGATGTCGGCCGAGTCGTTCCGTCGCCAGGCCAAGGAGCGCGTGGCCCGCGTGCGCGACAAGAAGCCGTACAGCAAGCTCGAAATCCAGTGGATGGACAATCCGACGCTGGCACCGGGCGGTTCGCCGACCAAGTTGTTGAACACCTACAACGACCTGGTTCAGCGTAGCAACCAGTTGTAGTTTGGAATTCGGAGCAGCTGAATCTTGGACGATGACGCTGCTCCGACCGAACCAGGACCTGCGCGGAAGCGAATTGAAGTGATGAGATTCATCAGTATTCCACTCCTGGGCGCACTGCTCTTTTCTTCGGGCTCTTCCGCTGCTGTCTCAAGCTCCCCGCTGTGTGCAGGCAAAGGCAAACATGAGATCTGCCTGCTTTCGTTTGGAGACCTGTGGGGTGCTCGCGAGCAGTACTCAGGCAAGCTTGTCCGGATCAATGGCTACCTTGTCAGCGGTCGCGGGCGTCTCGTTCTGTATCCAGGCAGGGACTTCTTCGTCTTTCAGCAGGGTGCCGGTGGCATAGCCATCGAGGTCGATCAGGACACGCTCAATGCTGCAAGGGGCAGGATGAAGACGTTGGAAGACGTGCGTGATTGGGATTACGCATCGTCCTGTCCGGTTACGGTTTTGGGCACCTACTATGCCAAACCGAGTGGTGATTTTGCGACGTTGGGCACCTTGGTGAGCGACGGCACAGGGTTGATGGTGTCCTCTGTTGATGCGCCGTGCTCTTTGCCAGAGGCAGTCACCCCGTTGCCATGAGTGTGCGCTGTTGTGCTTGCTGATGGAGCAATTGAAATATTGGGGCGGTGGGAGACAAGCGTCCGCCCGACGGTCGGACGCAATGCGTTACGTGTTGAACGTATCCGGGATCTTCTCCCCGCACCGCCGGCAATGCCGCGCATCCGGCTCATGCCCCTCCAGCCCGCAATGCGGGCATCCACGCGCATCCCGCCGCGCGGCCAGCTCGGCGTCGCGCATGGTGCTGGCCAGCTCGGCGGTATAGATGCCGGTGGGCACGGCGATGATGCTGTAACCAATCAGAATCAACACCGAGGTGACGAAACGCCCGAGCACGGTCTGCGGCACGATGTCGCCAAAGCCGACGGTGGCCATGGTCACCACCGCCCAGTACATGGCGCTGGGAATGCTGGTGAAGCCATGGTTCGGCCCCTCGATCACGTACATCATGGTGCCGGCAATGATGGTGATGGTGATCACGGTGAACAGGAACAGCAGGATCTTGCGCCGGCTGCGCCACAGCGATTCCATCAACACGCCGCTTTCTTCGATGTAGCGGGTCAGCTTGAGGATGCGGAACACGCGCAGGATGCGCAGCGCACGCACCACCAGCAGGCTCTGCGCGCCGGGAATGAACAGCGACAGGTAGGTGGGCAGGATCGAGGCCAGGTCGATGATGCCCCAGATGCTGAAGGCGTAACGCAGGGGGCGCTTCACCACCACCAGCCGCAGCAGGTACTCGGCGGTGAACAGGATGGTGAAGCCCCACTCGACCACGTACAGCCAGCTGGCATGGGCGAGGTGGAAGCGATGCACGCTGTCGAACATGACCACCAGCACGCTGGCGATGATGGCGTAGACCAGCAGCAGGTCGAAATTGCGGGAGGGCCGGGTGTCGTGGCGGTAGATGATGTCGAACCAGGTCCGGCGCCAGCCGGACTCGGTTGCGGGGTTGAGCTGGGGGGCACTGAACGGTCGCATGCGGCGCATTGTGCCCCAGCCGGGGTAGGGGGAGAATGAGTCCTTTCCCGGAGCCCTTGACCGCCATGACCGCCGCTGCCCCTGACCCGCTTCTGTCCCTGTCGCATTACTACCTGCCGGTGTACAAGCCGCGCCAGGTGGTGCTTGAGCGCGGCCAGGGCGCGCGCGTATGGGACAACCACGGCCGGGAGTTCATCGACCTGGCCGCCGGCATTGCCGTGTGCGGCCTGGGCCACAACGACCCGGACCTGAAGGCGGCGCTGATCGAGCAGGCCGGCAAGCTCTGGCACACCAGCAACGTGTTCTACAGTGAGCCGCCGCTGCGTCTGGCCGAAGAGCTGGTCACCGCCTCGCGCTTCGCCGAGCGGGTGTTCCTGTGCAATTCCGGCGCGGAAGCCAATGAGGTGGCGATCAAGCTGGTGCGCAAGTGGGCCTCCTCGCAGGGTCGCCCGGCTGACAAGCGGGTCATCGTGACCTTCCGTGGCAGCTTCCATGGCCGCACCTTGGCGGCGGTGACCGCCACCGCCCAGCCGAAGTACCAGGAAGGCTACGAGCCGCTGCCGGGTGGCTTCCGCTACGTGGACTTCAACGATGAAGTGCAGCTGGAGACCGCCATGGCCGCCGGTGACGTGGCCGCGGTGATGCTGGAGCCGATCCAGGGCGAGGGCGGGGTGATGCCGGCCAAGTCCGGCTTCCTGCAGCGCGTGCGCGAGCTGTGCGACCAGCACAACGCGCTGGTGGTGCTGGATGAGATCCAGGCCGGCATGGGCCGTACCGGCACGCTGTTCGCGCACTGGCAGGACGGCATCAAGCCGGACATCGTGACCCTGGCCAAGGCCCTGGGTGGCGGTTTCCCGATCGGTGCGATGCTGGCCGGGCCGAAGGTGGCCGAGGCCATGCAGTTCGGCGCGCACGGCACCACGTTCGGCGGCAACCCGCTGGCCGCGGCAGTGGCCAGGGTGGCGCTGCGCAAGCTGTCCTCGCCGGAAATCGCCCACAACGTGGGCCGGCAGTCGCAGGCGCTGCGCGAGGGCCTGGGCAAGATCAATGACGAGTTCAAGGTGTTCAGCCAGGTGCGCGGTCGCGGCCTGATGCTGGGTGCCGTGCTGGACAAGGATTTTGCCGGCCAGGCCGGGCCGATCCTGGACCACGCCGCTGAGCATGGGCTGCTGACCTTGCAGGCCGGCCCGGACGTGCTGCGTTTTGTGCCGTCGTTGAACATCAGCGATGAAGAAATCGCCGAAGGGTTGAAGCGCCTGCGCGCCGCGATCCAGTCGTTTGTTGCATCGCGTTGAACGGCAGCCGGGCAAGCCCGGCTCTACGTTCATGACGTCTATGATGTATATCGCTTGGTCGTGCGGGGTGCCCCGTAGAGCCGGGCTTGCC
>NZ_JASCOZ010000077.1 GCF_029960115.1 Stenotrophomonas sp. PS02289 | reverse complement strand
CGGCCGGAGCGCGCGGGGACGGCGGGACATCGCGCGCGGCCGGATCGCGCGGGGACGGCCGGGCATCGCGCGCGGCCGGATCGCGCGGGGACGGCGGGACATCCCGCGCGGCCGGATCGCCATGAACCGTAGAGCCGGGCTTGCCCGGCTGCCGTTGGCGACGCCACTCCAACACGATCGCCACCACCAACACGGTCAGCGCCAGCCCGAACCACTGCACGGCGTACCCCAAGTGCCGACTCGGCGGCATGGTGTTGGGCAGCAGTTCCAGGTCACGGGCATACCCGCCGGGCAGCGCCGGGTCGAGCCGCAGGACGGCATACGGCAAGGCCCCCAGCTTCAGCGCGGCGGCCACCTGTGCCGGCGGCATCCGGCTGGCCAGCCAGACGCCGGGCTGGGCGGTGGCGGTCATCGCCGGGCCGACCGCCAACCCGGGCGCAGGCGGCGGAGCCAGCAGGCCGGCCAGCTGCGCTTCGCCCTGCCGCGGGGCAATGACCGGCAACTGCCGGTCCGGCGGCATCGGCAGCCAGCCCAGATCCACCAGCACCACCGCACCGCTGTCGCTGCGGAAGGGCTGGTACACCTTCAGACCCGCGCGGCCTTCCCGCATCTGGTTGTCCAGCAGCACGGTACCGCCCAGAAACTGTCCGTGGTCCTCCACCCAGCGCAGCTGCGGTGGCGCGGCAAGGGCATCGGCCAGGGACAACGTCTGTGCACGGGCGGGAACGTCCTGATCCAGCAGCGCCTGCTTCTGCTCCATCCGCTGCAGCTGCCAGCGGCCCAGCAGGCAGAACACCGCCATCACCAGCACGGCGGCGGTCCAGCCGATCAGGCGCGTGTGCTGGCGCATCATGACAATCGGGCGCAAACGCGGTGAACTACGTCAACCCGCCCTGCCCTCGAGCCGCGCATGAATGATTCGTTGAAGACCCTGCTGGTAATCGCGTTTCTGATCGTCATCGTCTGGAATCTGGGCGCAGGGCTGTATTACCTGCTGGTGGACCGGGGCCAGACCAAGCGCACCGTCAATGCACTCACCCGCCGCATTGCCCTGTCGGTGGCACTGATCGCGCTGGTGGCGATCGGCATCTACACCGGCTGGATCAAGCCGCACGGTATCGGCGGCTGATCCGTCCGCACCTGCGCTACAGCACGTAGACGAACAGGAACAGCATCAGCCAGACCACGTCGACGAAGTGCCAGTACCACGCGGCGGCTTCAAAGCCGAAGTGGTTGTCGCGGGTGAAGTGGCCCTTGGCCGCACGCAGCCACATCACCGCCAGCATGATGGTGCCCAGCAGCACGTGCGCGCCGTGGAAGCCGGTCAGCATGAAGAACGTGGACCCGTAAATGCCCGACCCCAGGGTGAGGTTGAGTTCCTTGTAAGCGTGGATGTATTCCTCGGCCTGCAGGGTCAGGAAGAACAGGCCCAGGGCCACGGTGATGCCCAGCCACACCAGCAACTGGCGGCGATGGCCGGCCTTGAGCGCGTGGTGGGCGATGGTGAGGGTGACGCCGGAGGTCAGCAGGATCAGGGTGTTGATCAGCGGCAGGCCCCAGGCCGGAATGGTCTGGAAGTGGCCACCGATGCCGGCCGGGCCGTTGGTCGGCCACGCCGCCGAGTAGCCGTCCCAGAGCAGCTCGTTGGTCATCACGCCGTCGCCCTCGCCGCCCAGCCAGGACAGGCCAAGGGTGCGGGTGTAGAACAGCGCGCCGAAGAACGCGCCGAAGAACATCACTTCGGAGAAGATGAACCACACCATGCCCATGCGGAACGAGCCGTCCACCTGCCGGTTGTAGTGCCCGGCCTGGGATTCGCGCACCACGTCGCTGAACCACCAGAACAAGGTGAGCACCAGCATCGCCAGGCCCACATAGAAGGTCCACTTGCCCCAGCCGGCATCGTTGAGCCAACTGGCCACGCCGACCATGGTCACCATCATCGCAATGGAGCCGACGAAGGGCCATTTGCTGTGGGTGGGCACGAAGTACACGTTGGCATCGGGACTGTGCTGGGCCATGGTCGGTATCCGTAAGACGGTCAGGGCGCGGAGCGGACGGTGGTCGGCGACGGAGCCGCAACCAGCCGCGCACTCAGCGCGTCGTTCTTGTAGAAGGTGTAGGACAGGGTGATGGTGGTCACGTTGGCCGGAAGATCCGGGTCGACGATGAAGCGCACCGGCATGTCGCGCTTCTCGCCCGCCTGCAGGGTCTGCGCGGTGAAGCAGAAGCACTCGGTCTTGCTGAAATAGCCCGACGCCTTGGCCGGGGCCACCGACGGTACGGCGCTGCCGACCAGCGCGTGGTCACTGTCGTTGCGGGCGAAGTACAGCGCTTCGTTGAGCTCGCCGGGTACCACGTCCATGCTCAGCTGCTCGGGATGGAAGGCCCACGGCAGATGCGAATTGACGCCGCCGTCGAACTCCACCCGCACCGTGCGCTGTTTGCCGGCGGTGGTACCGGCCAGTTCACTGCCCGGCCCGCGCTCCAGGCGCACGCCGAAGATCTTTTCGCAGGCAATGCGATACAGCGGCACCAGCGAGAACGTCAGCACGAACACCGCCACCGCCACTGCGATCAGGCGTGGCAGCCCGGCAGTGGGAGAGGTCTTGGCGGGCTGCACGTCGCTCACCGCCCGATCACCCCGCTCAAGATGAAGCCGAGATACACGGCAACCGCGACGGCACCAACCACCAGCGCCGTGCGACGGGCGCGGCGGCGGCGCAGGGCGAGGTCATCGAATGCGGAGGGTGTGGTGTTCATCGGCAGCCTCAGTGGGTGACGTCGTCGTGGGCCAGATCACCCGGACGGATGACCGGCGGCACGGTGAAGGTATGCGCCGGAGCCGGTGACGGCACCGTCCATTCCAGCCCGCGTGCGCCTTCCCACGAGCGATCTTCGGCCTTGGCCCCGTTGCGCAGCGAGGAAATCAGGATCGCAGCCATCATGAACGGGGTGACGAACATGCCGAAGGCACCGATCGAGCTGATCAGGTTCCAGTCGGCAAAGGCGACGTTGTAGTCGGGAATACGGCGCGGCATGCCGGCCAGGCCGAGGTAGTGCTGCGGGAAGAACAGCAGGTTGACGAACACCACCGACCACCAGAAGTGGAACTTCGCCCACTTCTCGCTGTACATGCGCCCGGTCCACTTCGGCCACCAGTAATACACGGCGGCAATCAACGCGAACACCGCGCCGGTGACCAGTACGTAGTGGAAGTGCGCGACCACGAAGTAGGTATCGTGGTACTGGAAGTCGGCCACGACGATGGCCAGCATCAGGCCGGAGAAGCCGCCGATGGTGAACAGGATCACGAAGGCCACGGCCCACAGCATCGGGGCTTCAAAGGTGAGCGAGCCGCGCCACATGGTGCTGACCCAGTTGAACACCTTCACCCCGGTGGGAATGGAGATGAGCATGGTGGCGAACATGAAGTAGATCTCGCCGCCCAGCGGCATGCCCACGGTGAACATGTGGTGGGCCCAGACGATGAACGAGAGGAAGGCGATGGCGGCGATGGCGTAGACCATGGCCTGGTAGCCGAACAGCGGCTTGCGGCTGAAGGTGGGAATGATCTCGCTGACCACGCCGAAGGCGGGCAGGATCATGATGTACACCTCGGGGTGACCGAAGAACCAGAAGATGTGCTGGAACATCACCGGGTCGCCGCCACCGGCGGCATTGAAGAAGCTGGTGCCGAAGAACTTGTCGGTGAGCAGCATGGTGACCGCACCGGCCAGTACCGGCATCACCGCGATGAGCAGGAAGGCGGTGATCAACCAGGCCCAGCAGAAGATCGGCATCTTCAGCAGGTCGATGCCCGGCGCACGCATGTTGAGCACGGTGGCGATGATGTTGATCGCGCCCATGATCGAACTGATGCCGGCCACGTGGATGGCGAACACGGTGAAGGCGACGTTGTAACCACCCTGCAGTGACAACGGCGGGTACAGGGTCCAGCCACCGGCCGGTGCACCACCGGGCAGCAGGAAGGTCATCAGCAGCAGGCTGAAGGCCACCGGCAGCAGCCAGAACGACCAGTTGTTCATGCGCGGCAGGGCCATGTCCGGTGCGCCGATCTGCAGCGGCACCATCCAGTTGGCGAGGCCGACAAAGGCCGGCATGACGCCGCCGAAGATCATCACCAGCGCGTGCACGGTGGTGAGCTGGTTGAAGGTTTCCGGCTTGACGAACTGCAGGCCCGGCTGCATCAGCTCGGCGCGGATGATGACGCTCATCGCCGCGCCGATGATGAACATGATGAAGCTGAAAAGCAGGTACAGGGTGCCGATGTCCTTGTGGTTGGTCGAGAACAACCAACGCTGGACGAAGCTCTGTTGATGACCGTGATGCCCGTCGTGATCAACTGCGGTATGCGCCATTGCCACTACACCTCATTGGTTCCGCTGGTAGCGACGCGCACCGTGCGGCGCGCGCGATGGGAAGTCAGACTTGTTCCGGGGCCAGTGCTTCTGCAGGTGCCGCCGGCGCGGCGTCCGGGGCGGCGGCGGGCGCTGCCTCCGGTGCCGGTGCGGGCTCGGCCGCCTTCGGCCGCTTCTCCGCCAACCACTTCTGGAAGTCTTCCTTGGACACGGCCTCGACCACGATGGGCATGAAGCCGTGGTCCTTGCCGCACAGTTCGGCGCACTGGCCGCGGTAGACGCCCACCTGTTCGATGTTGGTCCAGGCTTCATTGATGAAGCCGGGAATGGCGTCCTGCTTCCAGCCGAGCGCGGGCACCCACCAGGCGTGGATGACGTCATCGGAGGTGATGACGAAGCGGACCTTGGTGTCCACCGGCAGCACCAGGCGGTTGTCCACGTCGAGCAGGTAATGCGGATGGCTGTTGCGGTCCGGCACCTGCCCGCTCTGGCGCACGCGGTCGGATTCGCGGTCCAGGCGACTGGTGAAGCTGACGTCCTGGCCCAGGTATTCGTACTTCCACATCCACTGGTAACCGGTGACCTTGACGGTCATTTCCGAATCACGGGTGTCGTAGAACTTGATCAGGTTGGCCGTGGCCG
Source organism: Stenotrophomonas sp. PS02289 (assembly GCF_029960115.1). GTDB lineage: Bacteria > Pseudomonadota > Gammaproteobacteria > Xanthomonadales > Xanthomonadaceae > Stenotrophomonas. The sequence goes on along the minus strand of NZ_JASCOZ010000077.1, from coordinate 15,916 downwards.
GCCACGCCATCACCACCAGGATCAGCACCGGGATGACGGTCCAGATGATCTCGGCCTTGGTGTTGTGGCTGAAGGTGGCGGCGACCGCCCCCTTGGACTTGCGGAACTTGAAGATGGCGTAGCCCATCGCGCCAAACACCAGCACGCCGATGATGGTGCAGACCCACAGGGAAAACATGTTGGATTCCCAGGCCAGCCGCGAGCTCTGGGTGACCCCCTTGCCCATGTTCAGCTGCCACGGTTTCGGGTCGGCCGACTGGGCCCACGCCATCGCCGGTGCGCTCAACGCGACCGCGTACCCCACTGCCTTAGCAAACGTCGTGCCCCACTTTCTGCGTTGCTTCATTGCCTAGACCCTTAGCGTCGTCGGTTGCAGCCATCGCTGGCCGCGAGCAAGCCTTCAGGACGTCGGGTGCAGGCACAGCCTCCACACGCGCCGGTATCGAGCGCCCGTGGGGGACGCGCTTCGATGGTAGCCCTGCTGTCGCGCGAGCCGCAAGGGTCCATTCACATTTTCAGCAATGTTGCAACACAGCATGACCTCGGCGGCGGTTTTGCCGAATTCGGCATAGTTCTCAGCGACCTGTCGGAATCGGCCGAATCCCCCTGTATCAAAGGCTATGCGGCGGATTGCCGGGGCCACCGGGGAGATGTTGCGCCGGCAAAAAAACGCATAAAATGGTCAAGTTCTCCACGAGCCTTCCGGCATGACCGCACCTTCCGCCCATCCCCCCGCAGCGGCCGCCGCTGCTGCTTCCCGCCCGGCCCTGCTCAGCCCCGAGCTGCCGCCCGCGCCCAACCCGTTCCGCCAGGCGATCACCGATGCCTGGATGAAGGATGAGGCCAGTCACGTCACCGAACTGCTGGCCCAGGCGCGCCTGCCGGCTGACGAACAGGCCCAGGTGCAGGCCACCGCCGCCGACCTGGTCGCGCGGGTGCGCGTGCGCGCCAAGGACCAGGGTGCGATCGAGGCCTTCATGCGCCAGTACGACCTGGGCAGCGAGGAAGGCGTGCTGCTGATGTGCGTGGCCGAAGCGCTGCTGCGCATTCCCGACCAGGACACCGCCGACAAGCTGATCCGCGACAAGCTGGGCGAGGCTGACTGGAAGAAGCACCTGGGCGGCAGCGACTCGGTGCTGGTCAATGCCTCGACCTGGGGCCTGATGCTGACCGGCCACATCGTCAACATCAACGACGCCACCCGCGCCGACGTCCCGGGCGCGTTCGCGCGCCTGATGGGCCGTGTGGGCGAGCCGGTGGTGCGTCTGGCGGTACGCCAGGCGATGAAGATCATGGGCCATCAGTTCGTGATGGGCCGCACCATCGAAGAAGCGCTGTCGCGCTCGCACAAGGGCGACAACGCCAGCTACCGCTATTCGTTCGACATGCTCGGCGAAGGCGCGCTGACGATGAAGGACGCCAAGCGTTATCTGGAAGACTACCGCCGCGCGATCCACTCCATCGGTGGCGACCACAAGGCCCGTGGCGGCCGTCCGGACGGCGACGTGAACTCGGCCCCGGGCATCTCGATCAAGCTGTCGGCGCTGTACCCGCGCTATGAACATGCCAAGCGCGCGCGCGTGCTGGCCGACCTGGTGCCGGGCGTGCTGGAGCTGGCGCAGCTGGCCAAGTCGTACGGCATCGGCTGCACGGTGGACGCCGAGGAAACCGACCGACTGGAACTGTCGCTGGACATCATCGAAGCGGTGGTGAGCGACGCCTCGCTGGTGGGTTGGGAAGGCTTCGGCGTGGTGGTGCAGGCCTACCAGAAGCGCACCCCGTACACGATCGACTATCTGGCCGACCTGGCCCGCCGCATCGGCCGCCGCCTGCAGGTGCGTCTGGTGAAGGGCGCGTACTGGGACGCGGAGATCAAGCGCGCGCAGATCGACGGCCTGCCCGCCTACCCGGTGTTCACCCGCAAGCAGAACACCGACGTCTCGTACCTGGCGTGCGCGAAGCGGCTGTTCACCCACGCCGATGCGATCTACCCGATGTTCGCCACCCACAACGCGCACACCATCGCGGCGGTGAAGGCGATTGCCAAGGGCGGCCAGTACGAGCACCAGAAGCTGCACGGCATGGGCGACGACCTGTATGCCGAAGTGGTGCCGGCGAACCGCCTCAACGTGCCGTGCCGCGTGTACGCGCCGGTGGGTTCGCATGAAGACCTGCTGCCGTACCTGGTGCGCCGCCTGCTGGAAAACGGCGCAAACTCGAGCTTCGTCAACCGCATCACCGACGAAGACGTGGCCATCGACGACCTGATCCGCGATCCGGTTGAAGCCGTGTCTTCGTTCGACTCCATTCCGCACCCGAAAATCCCGCTGCCGGTTGACCTGCTGCGCAGCCAGAACCACGACAGGAAGAACTCCATGGGCGTCAATCTCGCCAACGACAACGATCTGCGCGCTCTGGCCGAGCAGCTCAACGCGGCGGTGAAGCCGTGGCAGGCCGCCCCGCTGGTGCCGGGCGCACAGCCGAGCGGCGCGCTGATCAATGTGATCAACCCGGCCGACAACCGCCAGGTGGTGGGCCAGTGGCAGCCGGCCGACAGCGCGACGGTGGAGAAGGCGCTGGTGAACGCGGTGGCGGCACAGCCGCAGTGGAACCGCACGCCGGCCGCGAGCCGCGCGGCGATCCTGGAACACGCGGCTGACCAGCTGGAAGCGCGTCTGCCGGAATTCATGGCGCTGTGCGTGAAGGAAGCGGGCAAGAGCCTGCCGGACAGCATTGCCGAAGTACGCGAGGCGGTGGACTTCCTGCGCTACTACGCCAAGCAGGCGCGCGAGCAGTTCGGCCATGCCGAGAAGCTGCCGAGCCCGACCGGTGAGTCGAACGAGCTGCAGCTGCACGGCCGTGGTGTGTTCGTGTGCATCAGCCCGTGGAACTTCCCGCTGGCGATCTTCCTGGGCCAGGTGGCAGCCGCGCTGGCTGCGGGCAACAGCGTGATTGCCAAGCCGGCAGAGCAGACCAACCTGATCGGTTACTACGCGGTGCAGCTGCTGCTGGACGCAGGCGTGCCGGCAGGCGTGGTGCAGTTCCTGCCGGGCGACGGCGCCACGGTGGGTGCGGCCCTGACCGCGGATCCGCGCGTGGCGGGCGTGGCGTTCACGGGTTCGACCGAGACGGCGCGTGCGATCAACCGTGCGATGGCGGCGCGTGACGCGGCCATCGGCGTGCTGATTGCGGAGACGGGCGGCCAGAATGCCTTCATCGCCGACTCGTCGGCGCTGCCGGAACAGCTGGTGAAGGACGCGATCGGTTCGGCGTTCACCTCGGCCGGCCAGCGCTGCTCGGCAGCGCGCGTGCTGTTCGTGCAGGACGACATCGCCGACAAGGTGATGACGATGCTGGCGGGCGCGATGGCGGAACTGAAGATCGGCGATCCGGGCCTGCTGTCGACCGACGTGGGTCCGGTGATCGATGCGGACGCGCTGCAGATCCTGCGCGACCACACGGTGCGGATGGAGAAGGAAGCGCGCCTGATCGCAGCGGCGGAACTGAGCGAAGCGGCGGCACACGGCACGTTCTTCGCGCCGCGCGCCTACGAGCTGAGGAGCCTGGACCAGCTGCACAAGGAGATCTTCGGGCCGGTGCTGCACGTGATCCGTTGGAAGGGCGATCAGCTGGACGCGGTGATCGACCAGATCAACGCAACGGGCTACGGCCTGACCTTGGGCGTGCATTCGCGCATCGATGAAACCGTTGACCGCATTTCGTCGCGGGTGAACGTGGGCAACGTGTACGTGAACCGCAACCAGATCGGCGCAGTGGTGGGCGTGCAGCCGTTCGGCGGCCAGGGCCTGTCGGGCACGGGCCCGAAGGCCGGTGGCCCGCACTACCTGCTGCGCTTCGCGACCGAGAAGACGGTGACCGTCAACACCACGGCCGCAGGCGGTAATGCATCACTGCTCACGCTGGGCGATTGATTCCATCGTTGTTGTTGCTTGCACGAAAAGGCCCCGCGCTCGCGGGGCCTTTTCTTTGATGCATTTGTGCGAAAAGCCGGTGGTCAACGGATCCCAGGTTTGGCGGATCGGGGCGGGCGTTCCGGGGGACGCTGCAAGTACATCCCTGTAAGCTCGGTCGCCGCATCCATGCGGCTCACGCCCCCTCCAGCCCACCCCGCCCCACCTTCGACAGAAGGTCGGTGGCCACGGGAAATCCACGGCTACGGCACGGCGTGCGCATGACACGCATGGCGTGTCACTACGCGGTATCGATCGGGGGTAGGGTCGGTCGATAGACGACCGCCGTGGAATTTTCCACGCCCGGTAACGCATGACATGCGTCGAAACAGCGCTGACCGTGATCAACCGATTCCGCTACAAATTAGCCATGAAGGCATCCGCGTCACCGCCCTCGCACTTCCAATGGGCGAACACCCCCACCAGGTCACACCTGCGGCAGCGGCACCCGATATACAGCCACCGCACATCGTTGCTGTCGGCATACAGCGCGACACCTGAGATGATGCCGAATCGCTCCTCGTCGCAGACACAGATGTGGTTGTCGATGTCAGCACCTTCGATGTAATCGGCGCTGTCACCGAGCAGGACTTCGGTTCGGCATTCGGCGCATACGCGCTTTCCTGCACCTTCTTCTTCATCGGTCAGGAGCAGGAAATCGAGACTCCCGCAGGCGCAGGTGGCGGGGTGGAAGCGGGTGGCGATGTATTCGTTGAGGGTGCTGAAGCGGGTGACTTCGATGGTGATGTCGGCGTCTTCGGTGCCGTAGTAGTACTTGCCTTTCCTGGTGATGGTCATGGGCTTCCTTGGTGGGCGAGGTGTTACTTCGTCTGTTCTGCTGCGTTACCGGGCGTTGATGGGTTCACTGCGGTCGTCTGTCGAGCGACCCTACCAAAGCGCACCTCGGCACATCATTCGTAACGTGCGCGTTACGCATGCCCGGCGGATTGCGCGCATCGTCGGCGGCGCGTGAACCACCTGCATGGCATGGCTCGGATGGTAACCGGCACCACGCTTCCGTCACGGGATGCATGAACTGGTAGCGTCGGTCGATAGACGACGGCCGTGGAATTCTCCACGCCCGGTAACGCATGACCCCGGATCGAAACCACCGCTTTTACCGAGCGACCATCAACTTGCGCCAATGCCGGTATGCCACCAAGGCATTGATCCAGAATCCAACGTACAGGATCGAAGTGAGATTCAGCCCGCGGCTGTAATACAACGGCACGGCAATGCTGTTGACCAGCAGCCACACCCACCAGGATTCGAGCTTGCGTCGCATCATCAGGAACTGGGCGATGACGCTGAGCACGAGCACGGCGGAATCGACAAACGGTGCGTAGGCGTCGGTCAGCCGGTGCAGCATCCAGCCGTAACCGAAGGTGCCGAGCACGGCGACAGGTACCAGCCACACCCAGGCGCGCGGACGCACCCGGGTGATCGGCAGCGGTGCGCCGTGGTCGCCGCGCAGCCACTGCCACCAGCCGAGCACGCTGATGGCGATGAAGAAGAACTGCAGCACCATGTCGGCGTACAGGTGGTTGTGCTCGAACACGAGGGCGAACAACGCGCACCCGACGATCCCCATCCACCAGGTGTGGACGTTGTTGCGCCCGGCCAGCAGGATGGAGCCTGCCACCATGACGTTGGCAGCGATTTCCAGCTGGAAGTTGGGGTCGGCGAGATTCATGCGTGGGGTTCGGGTCTTACTCGTTGACGATGGAGCTGATCTCGTCGCTCATCAGCAGGCTGTCACCACTGTAACGCTGGAACTTGATGCGGCCAAAACCAGGGGCGTACCAGACCTCGGCGCGACCGTCTTCAAAGGTCGTGGTGAGGTGGCAGGTGTTGGCGAAGGTGCGCGGCTTGAAGTCGATTTCCACGTCCAGGTCTTCAAAGCCCACGAAGGTGTAATCGGAAAAGCCGTCGAACTCGAGGTCGCTGACGGTGTCCTCGGCGTGGTTGGTACGCTCGCCCTTGCCGGTCAGGACGAAGCTTTCACCGGGCTTGGCGGTGGCCGGGAAGGTCGGCGCGGGGTCGAAGGTGTCGGTCATGATCGGTGCGGCGGCGTCGCCACCCCAGGCGGCAATGCCGTAGCGGATCTGGGCAAGCAGCTGAAGGCCACTGCGGTCATGCACGGTGGCACTGCTGACGCCGCCACCGGAGGTGGTCACGGCGAGCGCGGGCTGGCCGGCGACCGTGGCCTCGCTGATGCTCAGGGTGTCACTGCCATCGGACCAGGACACGCCCGGGGTGAGGGTGAAGCAGGCGGCGAAGTCGCCAGCGGCAAAGGCGGGAGCGGCCAGGGCGGAAATGCCCAGGGCCAGGGTGGTGCGAAGCAGAACAGACGACATTCGGTTTCCTTGTCATGAAGCATCAAGCGGTCCGTGCGCCGCGCGCGGAGAAGGCCGGGCGCACGGTGAGGGGCGATTGTACGCGGGTGTGGCATGATCGGCCCATGCGCCCGAATGTCCTGCCGTTGTTGCTGGCCATGTGCCTGTCTGCCGTTCCGGTGGCGGTTGCCGCACCGAGCGACCGCGTGCTGGTGTTCACCCACACGGCAAAATTCCGCCACGACTCCATCCCCACGGCGGTCAGCACGCTGCGCCTGCTGGCCGGACGTGAGCGCATGGTGGTGGATCAGAGCGAGAACCCGGCGGACTTCACTGCGGCCAACCTGGCGCGCTACGCGGTGGTGGTGTTCGCCAATACCACCGGCGATGTGCTGGATGCGGAGCAGCAGCAGGCGATGGAGGGTTTCATCCGCGCCGGCGGCGGCTACATGGGCGTGCACTCGGCAGCAGACACCGAGTACGACTGGCCGTGGTACGGGCGGCTGATCGGCGCGTACTTCCGCAACCATCCCGAAGGCCTGCAGTTCAGCCGGGTGCAGCCTGAGCGCGATGGGAAGCCGGAGGGCACGTTCTGGCCGGTGCGTGATGAGCTGTACAACTTCCGCAGCAATCCGCGCGGCAGCGTGCAGGTGATCGCCACGGTGGACGAGCGCATGTATCAGGGCGGCACGATGGGGGCCGATCACCCGATCGCGTGGTGTCACGCCTTTGATGGCGGACGCAGCTGGTACACCGGGCTGGGGCACGACACGGCGGTGTACCGGAACCGGGATTTCCAGACGCATCTGCGGCAGGGGTTGTTGTATGCCGCGGGGCGAAGCAATCAATGCTGAAAAAAAAGGCCCCGCTTTCGCGGGGCCTTCTTGATTACGCGGCGTCAGCCTTGAATCAGAACTTGTACTGGAACGAAGCCGCCAGCACGTCGCCACGGACCTTGTACTTGCCCTGCAGCGAGTTGCCCTGGTTGTTGGTGGTGCCGGCGATGTTCACGTTCGGATCGCTGGTGAACAGGTGGGTATAACCGAAGTTGTATTCGGTGTTGGCCGACGGGGTCCAGCCCACGCCGAACGACAGCCACTTGCGGCTGGTATCCGGCACGCGCACGTCGCGGTGGGCGTCGGTGGTCGGGGTCTGGTCATAGGCCACACCGGCACGCAGGGTGACGGCGTCGCTCAGCTTGTAGTCGCCACCCAGCGAAACGAAGGTGGTGTCACGGTAGCCGAACTCCAGCACCGAATCCGGCTGCGCCGAAGCGTAGTCGATGGTGACCTGGTCGAACGCGGTCGACCATGCGGTACGGGTGACGTCACCCATCATGGTGAAGCGGTCGGTGAAGTTGTGGGTGACGCTCAGGGTGGCCGAAGCCGGCAGGGTCACGGTGGCCTTGCCCGAGGTGGTCACGAAGCGGCCCGGCTGAGCCTGGGACAGCACCTGAGCGACCGGCGGCGGCACGTCGAAGGTGGCGTCGCCACCGGTGATCTTGTGCTCGACCTTGGAGCGGTAGCTGATACCGATGTGGGTGTTCTCATCGACGCTGAACAGGCCACCGACAGTCCAACCCACGGCGTTGTTGTCGCCTTCAACGGTCAGCTTGCCGTCGGCGCTGCCCGGGGCGAAGCCCGGAACGCGGGACTGGGCCAGCGCGGTGCCGAAGTCGATGTTGTTGCTCAGTTCGATGGTCAGGTGCTCAACGAACACCGACGCGCCGAACGACACGTACGGGTTGACGTCGTACGACGCAGCGAAGCCCAGGTCGATGGCCTTCAGGTCGGTCTTCAGGCCGCTGTAGCGACCCACCCAACCGTTGTCGTAGTCGGTCTTGAAGCCGAACGGAGCGGTCAGCGACACGCCGAAGTGGGCCTTTTCGCCGATCGGCATGTGGAAGTACGCCGCCGGGACCGGAGCGATCATGCCGGCGTCGCCGCCGTCACCGCCGGTCTGGGCCTGGCCGGTCGGCTTGCGGCCGGTGCCTTCGAACTCAGCCTTGAAGCTGATGGCGCTCAGGTCACCCTGGACCAGGGTGCCGTCCAGCTGGCGCATGCCGGCCGGGTTGACGGCGATGATGGAGGCGTCGCCCTGGGCGCTGCCGGAACCGGCAAAAGCGCGGCCAAGACCCTTGGCGCTGTTTTCCTTCAGCTGGAAGGCGGCGGCGTGGACGTGGCCAACGGCCAGGGCACCGGCGATGCCGACGGCCAGGGCGGTGACGCGGGCAAGCGTGGAAGCGGTTTGCATCGTTTTTACTCTCCGGATTTGCGGTGATGTTTGGCAACGCGCGCCTGCACGCTTTCCCACCCGCAAAGGCCGGAAAACATGCGCCGGAGTCCCCTCCCGACATACGACGCCGTATGCGAGTATACCCAGACCAGTTAATGAAACAATAACGCGATAGGCGTATTCGGCCATTCAGCCTGAACGCCTCCTTACCCCGTTTCGACCTGCTCCGCGTTAGGCTGCACCCGCATGTTCGTCTCCCTGCCCTCCCGTCGAAAAACCGCCCTGCGCTGGGCCACGCCGCTGTTGTTCACGGCCTTGTGGCTGGCGTTCCTGTGGTCGATCTCGCGCCCGGGGGATGCCCGCCGCAGCCTGTGGCTGGACTGGGGGGCGCTGTCGACCGGCCTGACCCACCCGCAGGACTGGTGGGCGACCCTGCAGGACGGCAGCGTGCTGCGCCTGTTCACGGCGCTGTTCCTGCATGCGGACTGGTCGCACCTGCTGGGCAACCTGGTGTTCCTGCTGATCTTCGGGCTGCCGGCCGAGCGGGTGCTGGGGCCGTGGCGGCTGATCCTGCTGTTCCTGGTCGGCGGGGCGATCGCCAACCTGACCGCGATCTACACGATGGGCAATCCCGACCAGATCATCATCGGTGCCAGCGGCGCGGTGTCGGCGCTGATCGGCGCGTATCTGGCGCTGTTCCCCGGCGCGCGGCTGGGGGTGGTGATTCCGCTCGGGCTGTTCCTGGAGTTTGTGCGCGCACCGGCCTACCTGCTGATCGGGGTGTGGGCCGCGCTGCAGGTGGTGTTTGCGTACATCGGCCCAAGCTTCGGCATGGTGGCCTGGTGGGCGCACATTGCCGGCTTTGCGTTCGGCCTGGCCTACGGGGTGTACGTGCGGGCGGCGATTGCGCGACGCTTGCGCAAGCGCCACGGGTTCTAGGAACTTGGTAGCGCCGGCCGTTGGCCGGCCCATGGGGTGATTCCGACGTTCATGAGGGCCGGCCAACGATATGCCCGCCGTCCTGGCGGGCACCCTTCGGGCCGTCGCTGCGCGACGTTGAGAACGGCTCCTGCCGTTCTCTTCGGCGCTACCGTCAGGGTTTCGAAGCGGGTTTCGGTTCCACGGCAGGTTTGGTTTCCGCCGCGGGCTTCGGTGCAACGGCAGGCTTGGCTTCCGCCGCGGGCTTCGCTTCCACCGGCTTCTTCGCCGCCTCGACCTTCTGCTTCGCCGCCACCGACCCGGGCTGCTTCAACTCCGCCAACGCATCGTTGATCGGGCCGTCGCCCGGCAGCACGTCGCCGGCGGTGTAGCCTTCGCCGCCCTCGTCGTCGCCACGCAGGTGGCCCGGCAGGGTGGCTTCGCTGTAGTCGGTCAGGCTGGCGGGCAGGTCGTCGTCGCCGGGCTGCTTTTCCGGCTGCAGCACCACGTCCGGGACGATGCCGGTGGCCTGGATCGACTTGCCGCTGGGGGTGTAGTAACGGGCGGTGGTGAGCTTGACCGAGTCGCCATTGTCCAGCGGCAGCACGGTCTGCACCGAGCCCTTGCCGAAGGTGCGGCTGCCGATCACGCGCGCGCGGCCGTTGTCGCGCAGCGCGCCGGCCAGCACTTCGGAGGCACTGGCCGAGCCGGCATCGGTCAGCACCACCACCGGCGCGCCCTTGAGCAGGTCACCCGGGGTGGCGTCGAAGCGTGCGTCGCTGATCGAGATTCGGCCGCGGGTGCTGACGATGTTGCCCTTTTCGAGCAGGTCGTCGGCCACCTGCACGGCGGCGGTGAGCAGCCCACCGGGATTGCTGCGCAGATCCAGCACCAGTCCCTTGAGCTGGCCACCGGCCTGCTTCTGCAACTGGGCGACGTGCTTCTGGAAGTCCGCCCCGGTGTCGGCCTGGAAGGTGCTCAGGCGTACATAGCCGTAGCCCGGCTCGAGCATGCGGCTGCGCACGCTGGTGACGCGGATGGTCTGCCGGGTGATCGGCACATCGAACGGCTTGGGCTTGCCTTCGCGCACGATGGTGAGCACGACCTTGCTGCCGGCCTTGCCGCGCAGCGGCTCGGTGGCTTCGATGGCGCTGATCGGCTTGCCGTCGATGGCGATGATGAGGTCGCCGGCGAGGATGCCGGCCTTGGCGGCCGGGGTGTCGTCGATCGGGGCGATCACCTTCAGGCTGGCGTTGTCCGGCTGCTGCTGCAGCTCCACGCCGATGCCTTCGTATGCGCCTTCCGCCTGTTCGTCGAAGGCTTCGGCATCTTCCTTGTCGAAGTAGGTGCTGTGCGGGTCCAGGTCGAGCAGCAGGCCGCGGATGGCCGACTGCATCAGCTTCTTGTCGTCGACCGGGTCGACGTAGGCGGCGCGTACCGCGTTGTACACGCCCACGTAGCGGCGGATCTCTTCGAGCGGCACGCGCGAGGTCACCGCCTCTTCGCTGGTGGCCGCGTCGGCGTCGCTCTGGGCCGCCGGTGCGGTCTGCTGTGCCCAGGTCAGCGCCGGCATCAGGGCCAGCAGCAAGGTGGCGGAACGGGCTACGCGCATGAAGCACTCCAGGATGTGCGGGGAATCATCGTCCCGATTATGCGCGAAGCAGGGGTAAATTCCCGTTGAACGTCAGCGCCGCTGCAGCCACGAGGTCGGATCGACCGGCTGGCCGTTGCGACGCAGTTCAAAGTACAGCGCGGTCACGCCCTGCCCGCCGGAGTTGCCGACCTTGGCCACGGCATCGCCCTTCTTCACCGCCGAACCGGCGTCGCGCAGCAGCGTGTCGTTGTGCGCGTACAGGCTCATGTAGCCATTGCCGTGGTCGACGATCAGGATCATGCCGTAGCCGGTCATCCAGTCGGAGAACACCACGGTGCCGTCGGCGACCGCGGTCACGGTACTGCCGGCGTTGGCCCCGATCAGCACACCGCTGCTGGTGCGGCCATCCGGCAGTTTGCCGCCGTAGCGTGCCAGCAGATCGCCAGACAGCGGCCAACCCAGCCCGCCGACCTTTGGGGCCGGTGCGGACGCCACCTGTGGCGGCACCTTGGTGGCGCGCGGCGGCGGCTTGGTGCCACTGGCCGCCGCTTCGCGTTCGGCCTTCTCAGCGGCGGCCTTCTCGGCGGCCGCTCTGCGCGCGGCGGCGCGGCGCTCGGCTTCGGCGCGTGCCGCGGCCGCGCGCAGGTTGGCCAGCAGGGTTTCCAGTGCCTTCGCATCCTGGCCCAGCGCCTTTTCCCGGTCGCTGCGGTCCTTGTAGCGCTCGTCCAGGCTGGCCACGGTAGCGGCGCGGTCGCGACGGCTCTTGGCCAGCTCGGTTGCCTGCTGCTTCTGCTGCTCGCGGGTGCCCTGCAGCGCCAGGCGGCGTTCGTTGATCTGCGATTCCAGGGTCTGCAGTTCGGTCAGGTCAGCGGTCAGCGTGCCGATGCGGCGCGCCCGCTCGCGTTGCAGATACCGGTGGTAGGCCAGGCTGCGGTTCGCGTCGGCAACGCGGTCCTGGGACAACAGCAGCTTCAGTGGGGCGTGATTGCCGATGCGATAGGCGGCCTGCAGCAACGAGGCCAGTTCCTCACGTTGCTGCTTCAGGCCTTTTTCCAACTCGGCGCGGCGCTGCTGCGCCTGCTCGAGGGCACGGGTTTCGGCCTGCAGTGCGGTTTCGGTCTGGGCCAGCACACGCCCGGTTCGGGCGACCTTTTCGTCGGCCTCGCGCAGTTGCCGCGAGGCCTGTCCACGCTGGTCTTCCAGGGTGCGCCGTTCCTGCGCGACGCCCTTCAGTTCCGTGCGCAGCTTCTGCAGCTTGCGCTCGGTTTCCTTGGAGGTCTGCGCGGGCAGCGGCGCGGGCAACAACAGCGACGCAGCCACGAGCAGCGCTGCTGCCAATACGGAGCCACGCGTCCTGATGCCCGGCGCGTTGAGGCGTTTGTTATCCCGGCGTGAGGAAAAAGCGTTGGCGCGCAAGGGCTTTCCAGTGACTTCAGGCAGATGCGGATTGCAGCACTGCATGGTGACATTCCTGCACGCGGCCTGCCAGCCGCCCACACGACGATGAGGACCTCATGAGACAGTTTCCGCTCCCGCTGTTGTTTGCCCTGCTGCTGCCCATCGGGTCGGCCTGGGCGGTGGAGGACGTGAGCAAGGTCAACGGCAGCATCAAGGCCGAGGCCGGGCAGGCCTATGGCGACCTCGAAACCGTGAATGGCAGCATCCGGGTCGGAGCCGGGGCCACCACCCACAGCATCGAAACCGTCAATGGCGGCATCGACATCGAAGAAGGCGCGCGCACCGGCAGCGTGTCGACGGTGAACGGCAAGATCACCCTGGGGCCGCGGGTCACCACGGGCGGCAATGTCGAAACGGTCAATGGCAGCATCTTTGCCGACCGCGGCAGCCAGATTGAAGGCGGTGTCGAGACCGTCAACGGCGGGATCGGCCTGGTCGAGACGCGCCTGCGCAACAGCATCAAGACCGTCAATGGCGACATCACCGTCGGCATCGGCTCGCAGGTTGAGGGTGGCATTCATATCGAGAAGCCCAACTTCGGCATTTCCTTCAACGCACCGCGCAAGCCGCGCGTGATCATCGGTCCCAAGGCCTCGGTGGCCGGGGAACTGAAGTTCGAGCGCGATGTCGTGCTGTACGTGCACCGCACGGCGACGATCGGCCCGGTCAGCGGTGCCCAGGCAGTGCCGTTCGACACCGACACCGCGCCAGCGGATTGATACGCTTCACCTTCCAGTGCCGGTGACCGGCACTGGCCCTTAGTCACCAGGAATTGATGATGCCCCGCAAACTTCTGCTGTGCCTGGCCGCCACTGCCGCGTTGACCGCGTGCAAGGGCGAGGCCGACGCCCCGGCTGCTGCACCGGCCGCCGACACCGCTCCGGCCGCGACCGCCCACGCTTTCTCGCCCGAGATCAATGCCGCCGACTTCGGCGAGCTGGTCAAGACGCTGGCCTCGGACGATTTCGAAGGCCGTGCTCCCGGCAGCGCCGGTGAAGAGCGCACCGTGAACTACATCCGCGACCAGATGCAGCGTATCGGCCTGCAGCCGGGCAATGGCGACAGCTGGTTCCAGGACGTGGCGATGACCGAAACCACGGCCGATGAAAGCACCGTGCTGAAGCTCGACCAGGCCGGCAAGACCCGCGACCTGGTGTTCGGCAAGGACATGGTGATCGGCACCCGCAGCGGCCAGCAGGAAGTGAAGATCGACGGCAGCGACCTGGTCTTCGTGGGCTACGGCGTGGACGCGCCGGAGCAGCAGTGGAACGACTACGCCGGCCAGGACTGGAAGGGCAAGACGGTGGTCATGTTCGTCAACGACCCGGGCTTCCACGTCAACGACGAGAAGCTGTTCGACGGCAAGCGCATGACCTACTACGGGCGCTGGACCTACAAGTTCGAAGAGGCCGCGCGCAAGGGTGCGGCGGCAGCGCTGATCGTGCACGATACCGCGGGTGCCTCGTATGGCTGGGACGTGGTAAAGAATTCCTGGGCCGGACCGCAGTACGACCTGCCGGCCAAGGGCGACCCGGAACCGCGCCTGCCGGCACAGGGCTGGCTGAGCGCCGACGCCGCACGCCAGCTGTTCGCCGATGCCGGGCTGGACCTGGACCAGGCCTACAAGGACGCCAACAAGCGCGGCTTCAAGCCGGTGCCGCTGAAGGCGAAGATGTCGGTGGATCTGAAGAGCACCATCAGCGAGAAGACCTCGCGCAACGTGGTGGGCGTGCTGCCGGGCAGCAAGCAGGCCGACGAGGCGGTGCTGTACATGGCGCACTGGGATCACCTCGGCAAGCACGAGGGTGAGCAGGGCGACAACATCTACAACGGTGCGGTCGACAACGCGACCGGCGTGGCCGGTATTCTGGAAATCGCCGGCGCGATGGCACAGCAGAAGCCGGCTCCGGAACGTTCGGTCGTGTTCCTGGCGGTGACGCTGGAAGAGTCCGGCCTGCTGGGTTCGAAGTACTACGTGACCCATCCGACCTTCCCGTTGGACAAGATTGCCGGCGTGATCAACATCGACGCGATGTCGGTGGCCGGGCGCGCCAAGGACATGACCGTGACCGGCTTCGGCAGCTCGGAGCTGGAGGACATCCTCAAGCCGCTGGCGGCCAAGCAGGACCGTACGCTGCACGGTGAAACCTCGGTGCAGAGCGGCTTCTACTTCCGTTCGGATCACTTCAACTTCGCCAAGGCCGGTGTGCCGGCGCTGTATGCCGACGGTGGCGAAGACCTGCGCGACGGTGGCGTGGAAGCCGGCCGCAAGGCAGCAGAGGCTTATGGACGTGAGCGTTACCACGGCCCGAAGGACGAGTACGACGCCAGCACCTGGAAGCTGGATGGCACGGTGGAAGACCTGCAGCTGCTGTATGGCGTGGGTCAGGAGCTGTCTACGGCAGGCCGCTGGCCGAACTGGTACGAGGGCAACCCGTTCAAGGCCGCCCGCGACGAGATGATGAAGGGCAAGACGGCGGAGCCGGCGGCCAAGTAAGGCGCTGGGTTCGGCTTCATCCAGAAACGGCATCCTTCGGGATGCCGTTTTTGTTTGTGGTTTCGGTGGCTTGATGCAGCCAGCGGTTCCAGTGATGGGGGTAGTCCTCGGGGGTTGCGACCAGACCGGCACGCACGGGATTTTCGATCAGATACCGGGCGTGGGTCTCCAGGGCGTCCTGGCTGCGGATGCAGTGGTCGTAGTAGCCGCGCTGCCAGACCGAGCTGCCATAGCAGTCGTGGAGCTGGTTGAAGGCGCGGGCCGAGCGCGATTTAAAGCGTTGCATGCAGCGGCTGAGGTTGTCGTTGCGCAGTTGCATCAGCCAGTGCACGTGGTCAGGCATGACGACCCACGCCAGTGTGTGGGAGCGGAGCTCCTGGTCGGACTGGCGCAGGGCGTCGATGACGCATTTCACGCTGGCGGGATCAGTGAAGATCCGACGACGGCCGGCCACGGTTGTGGTGAGTGAGTAGTAGGCGAAGCGCATGGAGCGGCGGCCAATCAGGAGGCGGGAGCTGGGCATGTGGCTAGCATTGCCGGGCTGCGATGCCGCTTCCATCAGGGAAGCGCGCGTTGTGTGGTCGGCAATTGGTTGCCCGGGCGCGTCGCGACGCGTTGATCAATGCGGTATTTCGGCGTTACGGTGGCGCGGCTCCCCGGTAGGGTCGCACGACAGTCGACCGCCCATGGCGTGTCCGCGTTCGGTAGGGCATGACCCGGATCGGAGTGAGCGCGTGGTGTCAGACGTTGGATGGCATGGGTCCATGCGCCAATGCGATCCCGCAGGTTATCGGCGGTCGACTCGCGTGCGACCCTACCGGTGTACAGCATCGCGGTTGCATCAATTGTCGGATGTGCGGGCGCATAACCAGACAGGTCGGCAGAGGGATGCGGTGCGCCGGTAGGG